>DATNEJ010000390.1:0-20635 GCA_035606775.1 Acetobacteraceae bacterium
CGGGTGAAGCAGACGCCGGTGGCGCAGTCGTTGCCCATGTTGCCGAACACCATCGCCTGCACATTGACGGCGGTGCCCCAGTCGGCGGGGATGTCGTGCAGGCGGCGATAGGTGATGGCGCGCGGATTCATCCACGACCCGAACACCGCGCCGATTGCGCCCCAAAGCTGTTCGTGCGGTGCCTGCGGGAAGGGCTTGCCGGTCTCCTCCTCAACCAGGTCCTTGTAGGCGGCGACGACGCGGTGCCAGTCCTGCGCTTTCAGGGCGGTGTCCTCGATGACGCCCGCATCCAGCTTGGTGTGCTCGATGATCTCCTCGAACCGGTGATGATCGACGCCCAGCACGACAGAGCCGTACATCTGGATGAAGCGGCGGTAGCTGTCCCAGGCGAAGCGGGGATCATCCACGGTGGCGCCAAGGGCCTCGACGGTCACGTCGTTCAGGCCGAGGTTCAGGACGGTATCCATCATGCCGGGCATCGACACGCGGGCGCCGGAGCGCACCGACACCAGCAGCGGGTGGTGCTTGTCGCCGAAGCGCAGGCCGACGGTCTTCTCCACGGCTTGCAGGGCGGTCTCGACCTGCGCGGTCAGGTCATCGGGATAGTGCCGGTTGTTGTCGTAGAACGCGGTGCAGACCTCGGTGGTGATGGTGAACCCGGGCGGCACCGGCAGGCCGATCGTGGCCATTTCCGCAAGGTTCGCGCCCTTGCCTCCCAGCAGGTCGCGCATGTCGGCGCGACCGTCGTTCTGGCCCGCGCCGAAGCTGTAAACCCACTTGGTCATAGCCAACCCCTCTCAGCCCTCGATACGTGAAAAATCGGCGACCCGGTCCATGGCGGATCGGACCCGGTTGAGAAGACGCAAACGATTGAGGCGCAATTCCGGCTCCGGGGCGTTGACGGTAACGTGTTCGAAAAACGCATCGAGTGGCGCACGAAGCCGCGCAAGCAGGGTCATGGCGGCGGAAAAATCCTCGCGGGCGAGAAGGTGGTCCAGGTCGTGGGTTGCCTCCAGCGCCTGGTGCAGGTCGCGTTCGGCCGGCTCATGAAACAGGTCGCGATCGGCGGCGCCGTCATGCGGTCCGTCCTTCCTTTCCTCGATGCGCAGGATATTGGCCGCGCGGCGATAGGCCGTCAGCAGGTCGCCGCCATCCGGGGAGGCGAGCAGCGCGGCCACGGAATCGGCGCGGGCGAGCAGCCGGGTCATGTCGTCGTCTCCGGCCTCTGTGCCCTTGGCGGCGAAGACGGCGGCGAGCACGTCGTGGCGCGCGCCTTCGGTCCGGAGCTGCACACGCAGGCGCTCGACGATGAAACCGATCAGGTCGTCGATCAGGGCGCGGTCGCCCTCGCCTGTTCCTGTGGGGCGGCGCGGTTCCAGCGCCTCCTGCAACAGGGACCGAAGCCCGAGCCGCAACCGGTTTTCGCGAATGATCCGGATGATCCCCAGGGCAGCGCGGCGCAGCGCGTAGGGATCGCCAGAGCCGGTCGGCTTCTCGCCGATATCGAAGAACCCGACGAGCTGATCGAGCTTGTCGGCCAGGGCCACCGCGATCGACACGGGCGCGCTGGGCGCGGGTTCCACCGGTCCCCTGGGCGCGTAGTGGTCGCGGATGGCGTCGGCGACCTCCTCCGGTTCATTGTCGTGGAGCGCGTAGTAACGGCCCATGACGCCCTGCAGTTCGGGGAACTCGCCGACCATTCCGGTGACAAGATCCGCCTTCCCCAATTCCGCTGCCCGCTCGGCCAGCGCGCCCCCCGCGCCGACATGGGGCGCGATAAGCCTCGCGAGGCGCCGCAGGCGGCGCACCCGATCGCCCTGGCTGCCCAATTTTGCGTGGAAGACGATGTTGTCGAGCAACGGCACCCGGCTCTCCAGCCGCGCCTTGCGGTCCAGGTCCCAGAAGTGGCGAGCATCGGCGAAGCGGGCGCGCAGCACGCGTTCGTTGCCGGCAATGATGGTGGCGCCGCGGTCCTCGGCCTCGACATTTGCCACGAAGGCGAAGAACGGCGCTGCCTTTCCGTCGGCAGTGCGCAGCGCGAAGTAGCGCTGATTGACCCGCATCGAGACCTGCATGACCTCGGGCGGCAAGTCCATATGATCGGCGGCGATACGGCCGATCAGCGGGACCGGCCATTCGACGAGGCCGGCGACCTCCTCCAGCAGGCCGGGATCGCCGATCACTGTCAGGTTTCTGTCCGCGGCCAGGCGGGCCAGGCCGCCGGCGATCGCCCATGTCCGGTCCTCGGCGTCCACCAGCACGTGGCGTTCGGCCAGCCGGGTCTGCCAGTCGGCGACGCTCTCGACAGCGAAGGCGCCCGGTGCATGGAAACGGTGGCCCTCGGTCAGGTTGGACGAGGCCAGCCCGTGTCCGTCGTCATCGCCGTCCCGCAGGTCGAACGGCACGACTGCCCCGTCCAACAGGCAGGTGATCCGGCGCAGCGGCCGGACCCAGGTGAAGGCGCTGCCGCTGCCCCAGCGCATCGATTTGGGCCAGGGGAACCGGCGGAGCAGGGCAGGGAGCGCCGCGGCAATCAGCGCGCTGGCAGGCACGGCCTTGGTGGTCTTTTCCAGCACCCAGTACTCGCCTTCCTGGCGAAGCTGGTCGCGCCGCGCATTGTGCTTGCGCAGGAAGCCGGCCAGGGCCTGCTCCGGCGCGTTTGCGCGCGGGCCGCGTTCGACGGTGCCGGCAGCCTCGACCCGCGGCGCGACCTCGGCCGCCAGGGCAATGCGGCGCGGGCCGTAGAAGGGACGGAAGTTGGTGGGCGACAGCGGCGCAAGGGCGTCGGTCAGCAGGCGGGCGAGATCGTCGGCGGCCCGGGCCTGCATACGCGCCGGGATCTCCTCGCTGAACAGTTCCAGGAAAAATTCCGGCATCGTTCGTCCTTCAGGCCCGGCTCAGCGCGCCGGCGCGCTTGTCCACGCGCCGCGCGGCGCGGTTTCCGCCGGCGTGAACTGCAGGCCGTATTGCGCGCTGACGGCGATTTCCCGGGTGATCGCCATGATGCGGTCGTGCCGCTTCTGACGCGCGCGTTCCCGCGCGATCTCCTCCTGCAGCGCCGTCGCGACGACTGTCGTGATGCTCTCCCCTGTCAGGCTGGCAAGTTCGGCCGCCAGGTTGCAAGTCTCTTCGTCGTCGATCAGCAATGCGCGGCACATGGCGTTCTCTCCTGATCTTGCTTGTGTCATCGCCGGTCGCCCGCCGGATGCGGCCGGTTGCGTCATGCCGTCTCGCCCGCCACCCAGGCTTCGCAGCAGCCTTTCGCCAGGGCGCGGACCCGCCCGATATAGCTGGCGCGTTCGGTCACGCTGATCACGCCGCGGGCGTCCAGCAGGTTGAACAGGTGGCTTGCCTTGATGCACTGATCGTAGGCCGGCAGTGCGAGCCGGTGCCGCAGCAGCGCCGCGCATTCCGCCTCGGCGTCGGCGAAATGCCGGGCGAGCAGTGCGGTATCGGCGAACTCGAAATTGAAGGCGCTGTATTCGCGTTCGGCGCGCAAGAAAACGTCGCCGTAGGTAACCGCATGCCCGGCCGGCAGGCCCTGTGCATCATCTGGAGACCCACCGTTGAAGTCCAGGTCGTAGACGTTCTCCTTGTCCTGGACATACATCGCCAGGCGTTCCAGCCCGTAGGTCATCTCGAAGCTCGGGTAGGTCACCGGGATGCCGCCGACCTGCTGGAAGTAGGTGAACTGGCCGACCTCCATCCCGTCGCACCAGACTTCCCACCCCAGGCCCCAAGCGCCCAGGGTCGGGCTTTCCCAGTCATCCTCCACAAAGCGGAAATCGTGCCGCAGCGGGTCGAGGCCGATTTCCCGGTAGGAGTCCAGCAGCAGGTCCTGCGCGTCCTCCGGGCTGGGCTTCATGATGACTTGGTACTGGTAATAATGCTGAAGCCGGTTCGGATTTTCCCCGTACCGCCCGTCGGTCGGCCGGCGACTTGGCTGCACATAGGCGGCGCGCCAGGGCTTTGCCCCGAGCGCGCGGAGCGTGGTCGCCGGATGGAAGGTGCCGGCGCCCATTTCCACATCGTATGGTTGCAGAAGTACACAGCCCTGGCGAGACCAGAACATCTGAAGGCGGAGGATCAGATCCTGGAAGCTGGTCGTCATCGGTTTCCCGCGGCGGAAAAGGGCGGCTTTCGTAAAGCACCGCTGGCGGGACAGGGCAAGGAAGGGGGGCCTCAAAGGGTAACCCGGCGCCCCGCCGCCTTGGCACGGTGCGGTCCCGCGGGCAGAGTCAGCCGATGAGCGGCATCGACGGGCAATCCGACGAAACCATCCGGGCTGTGCTGACCGGCACGCGGCGCATCGCGCTGGTCGGCGCCTCCGCGAAGTCCTGGCGGCCATCCTTCGGGGTCATGCGGTTCCTGCTGGAGCGCGGCTTCGACGTGACGCCGGTCAATCCGAACCTGGCGGGTCAGGCGATTCACGGCCGAGCGGTTGTGGCGGGCCTGGACGAGGCAGGTCCGCTCGACATGGTGGACCTGTTCCGCAATGCCGCCCGGGTCGGCCCGCTGGTGGACCAGGCCGTCCGGCTCGGGGCCCGCTGCGTGTGGATGCAGCTTGGGGTGATCGACACGGCAGCCGCCGCGCGTGCCCGCGAAGCCGGCGTGACGGTCATCATGGACCGCTGCCCGGTAATCGAGGACCGGCGCCTGGGAATCGGCCTGCCACTGCGGCAATCCCCCTCGGCGCTGGAATAACCGCGCAACCTGGCCGGAGCGGCGCCGACTTGCGGGCACCGCTCCAGCCGCGGCTCAGTTTTGGCCGCTTCGATCTGCCGCGCTAGTGATTCCTGGCGCCCGATGCGTCCTGGAGGCCTCGCATCACCTCATCCAGATTGAATGCGGCCGGCTTCTGACGTGGCGGGAAATTCACGAAGTTCGGAATCTCCTGGGCCACCAGCCCCTGCATCTCGTAGAGGATATATGCGTGCGAGAGCAGCCAGTCCCAGTAGGTGTTCGAATTCTCATCCGCCCGTTCGAACGGGTCGCGGCGCAAATTGAACATTTTCGGCGCACGCAGTTTCACGAATGGCTCAAACCAGCACATCAATTGCTTGGCGCGCTGTTCCATCAGAACGACCTTCCAGTCGCCCATACGGATCCCCAGGATGTCGCCGTCATCGCTGATGTAGAAGAAGGATTTGCGCGGACACTCCTTGGCCTGCCCACTCAGATAGGGAATCAGGTTGTAGCCATCGAGATGCACTTTGTAGGTCCGCTCGCCGGCCTTGTGGCCCTCGAGCAGTTTTTTGGCGATCTCGGGCTCTCCCGCCGCGGCAAGGAATGTCGGCAGCCAGTCCTGGTGTGAGACGACGTCGTTGTACACCGAGTTCGGCTTGATCACGCCCGGCCAGCGAACGAAGATCGGCACACGCCAGCCACCCTCCCAGTTGGTGTTCTTTTCGCTGCGGTACGGCGTAATCCCGGCGTCGGGCCAACTGTTGTAATGCGGGCCATTGTCGGTCGAATACATCACGATGGTGTCGTCGGCGATGCCCAGCTCATCGAGCTTGGCAAGCATAACGCCAATTTTTTCGTCGTGCGCCACCATGACGTCATTGTAGTCGCCCTGGCCGCCGCTCTTGCCCTTGTTCTTCTCCGCGCAATGCGTGCGAAAATGCATGGCCGTGGTGTTGTACCACAGGAAGAATGGTTTGCCTTCCTTGTGTACCTTGTCGATAAACGCCAGCGCGTGCTCTGTAACCTCGTCGTCGATCGTCTCCATGCGTTTCTTGTTCAGCGGGCCGGTGTCCTCGATGCGCTGCCCGCCTTTGCCATCGGCCCAGCTATGGAGCACGCCTCGTGGCCCGTACCGCTTTTTGAAATCGGGGTCTTTCGGATAGTCCTGCTGCTCCGGCTCCTCCTCGGCGTTGAGGTGGTAGAGATTGCCGAAGAACTCGTCGAAGCCGTGCATCGTGGGCAGGTATTCATCCTTATCGCCCAGATGATTCTTGCCGAACTGCCCGGTCGCATAGCCCAGCGGCTTGAGCAGGCCCGCGATGGTCGGGTCTTCCGCGTGAAGCCCGACAGCAGCGCCCGGCATGCCCACTTTGGTCAGGCCGGTACGGATTGGATTCTGGCCGGTGATGAATGCGGCGCGGCCGGCGGTGCAGCTTTGCTGGCCGTAATAGTCGGTAAATGTCGCGCCTTCGTGGCCAATGCGGTCGATATTGGGTGTGCGATAACCCATCTGCCCGCGGTTATTATAGCTGATGTTCCACCATCCGATGTCGTCACCCCAAAGAACCAGGATATTTGGCTTGCCTGTCTTGGCCATCGCAGTGTCCTTTCCTTGCGCTGATGGTTCAGGTACTCAGACTCGGTCGCGTCCCCTCCGCCTGTTGTGACGAGATCCCGTTTTATCGCGTGATTCACGTCTCCGGCGATCCCGCCTCCGACGACCACGCTCTAAAGGAAGTGCAAGAGCACAGCAAAAAAGGCGAAGATCCCGATGCCGGTGAGAAGAATGGCGACACCCAGAACCGGCGAGTGCATCGCATCGCTTCTCATTCCTGCAACCGGAATGAATGATCCGCTACGCAGATATCTGGCGGTCCATAGATATTGCCGTATCGATACAAGAAGCGAAACGATACCGGCGAATATCAACGCAAGCCCCAGATATGTCGGCGCGTTTGGCAGGTAGGCTGGCGCCACGCCTGGCATTTGCCGCATGCGCACGAAGAACTGCTCGATCGCAAAGCCGAAGCCGATCAGAGAAACCGCCGTGCGCAGCCACGACATCATCGTGCGCTCCACACTCAGCCGCGTCCGGATCCAGCCGAAATGGGTGTCGGCTGTGACCCGAACCTCGAAGCGGGGATTGCCGATTTCAGGTTCCGCCTGTGACATGCCGGCCTCACCGCTGTCCGTGATCGATGTCGCTCGATTGGCGGTTCCTGCCCGACCAGACCAGCGCAATGCGTGTCACGAGGCCTCGAAGGATCACATAAGGCAGGTACGCCAGCAGCAACGCGACGATAAGCGCTTCAACAGGATGGAAGTATTTGAGCATCAGGAACTGGTAGACCACGTCCATCAGGATCCCGAGGACGATAATCCGGGCGGTCGCATTCAGTCCCTCATTCGCCAGCCCGATGCGTTTCGTCGGTTCCAGGAGCAGGGTGCGGACGTACGGGGCCCGATTGGTGCGTGCGTCCCGCCGCCCATCGCGAAAAGCCGCGGCCGCGGCCATCGCCGGCTGCAGGATAAAGCGGAAGCTCAGTGGCCCGCCGGGACGTTGCAGAAGTTGCGTCCAAATGCGGTGAATGACTTCGAGCGTCACGCCATACCAATACACGCCGAAGATGATCAGCAATGCCCCGCACAGCAGGACAAGCTTGGCCAATAGCCCCAGACGCTGCGACTTGGCGCCGGCCTCGCCGGCTGGCGCCTCAATGCGAGATTGGCTGGGCTTGCTGCTCGCCGTCAATGTCTTGCACTCGCTTTATGCAAAGGCCTTTTCCGGTATCTCGTCGTGCATTGACGATCCACCTTGCAAAGTCCGCCTGATCCATGAGCGGATGATCGAACTTGCTGACGTTGCGCCCGGCAATCCCTACGCAGGGTTACAGGCATAATCCACCATCAAATCGCTGTGATGAACCTGGGACTCATACTTCCTCCGGTCCTTGCAAACGCCGACACACGGCGTGCAGGCATCTGCAAATAAAGAGACCGATCGCGACGGGATGGCCGCGGTGGCTGCGATGCCGGAACAGGCTTGATGCGTGTATAAGTTCCGGCATGCCGCTCCTGATCTGAGATTGCAAAGGAAGGCCTGATCCGGGCGTCGCCCGTTCCGAAAAGCATCACCAGAAAGCCGGACGGCACCCCGGTCTTCGCCATTTTCGCCCAAGGGCTGTTCGTGAGGGCCATCCCCCCAAACGCAACAGCCGTGTGCCGTAGTCCGGTTGACCAGGTTCGGCGTCCAGGGATCGGCCCGCCGCTCGGGCAGCCCCGAACGGCGCGGGAATAACCGTGCTTCGGGGACTGCCGGCGCGTGCGAAGGGCGTCTATTGAAGGGGGCACGGCGGCGCGCCAGATTCCGCCGCAGGGTCGGTCGAGCCGGAAACCCAGAGGGGGCCCAGATGACCAACGAAGAACGCGACATCATCACGCAGTTCATCGCCCGCGTCGGCGGTGCCCCGCAGCCACAAGGTGCTTTCCCCGGCGGTTCCGTGCCGGCGACAGCGCAGCCGGCGTTGCCGCCCGTGGACCGGGAGGCGGACAGCCTGATCGGCGAACAGTTCCAGCGCTACCCGGAGGCCCGCTACCGGATCACCCAGCTCGCCTTCGTGCAGGAACATGCGCTGGCCGAGGCGCAGAACCGCATCCAGCGCCTGGAGTGGGAGTTGCAGCAGGCGCATCAGGCGGCGCAGCAGGCACCGCAGCAGGGCGGCGGCTTCTTCAGCAGCCTGTTCGGCGGCGGCAGGCAGGCGCCGCCGCCACCGCGCCAGGGGGCGCCGGCGTGGAACCAGGGCGGCGCACAGCCGGGCTATCCGCCGCCCGGCTATGGCCAGGCACCACCGCCGCAATACGCGCCGAACTATCAGCCCGGCATGTTCCAGCGCTCGGGTTCCGGGTTCCTGGGATCGGCGCTGACCACGGCAGCCGGTGTGGCCGGCGGCATGGTGGCGGGCAACGCGCTGATGAACCTGTTCTCCGGCGGACATCAGGGGTACGGCAGCGGCTTCGCCGGCGGCATGCCCGCGGCGAGCCCCTGGGCGACGCCCGCGGCTCCGGTGGAGGATCAGGGGACCTGGGACAATGCCGGCGCAGCGCCGGTCAACCAGGACGTCGTCGATAACGGCACCTGGGACCAGTCCGGCGGCGATCCGGGCGGCGGGTTCGCGCCCGATACCTCCGGCACCGACGACGGAAGCTGGGACTCGGGCGGCGGCGGTGGCGCGTCGGACGACGATACGTTCTGAACTGCCGGCGTCGAGTTGCCGGGTCATCTGCGCGGCGGCAAGGAAGCACGATTGCGTCCGCCGGTTGAAGGGACAATGCGCGTAACCCCTGCTTAATTAACCGGATTCGAGGGGAAATCGGATTAGGCACGCAGCCGCGAACCTTACTCGCGGGGCGACCCCGCGCGCGCCATACCCGTAACCCTACGAAGTCCGGCTATGCCAACCGGCGCGGACGTTGACGCTTGCAGTGCCGTCTCCGGCTGGAATGGCACGCCTCACCGTGCCTGGCCGCAGCCGCGAGCGGTCGGGGCGGCTGAGCGCGCCGGCGGATCACCTGGCGCCGCTTTCTGCCGCAAGCCGAAGGACCGAGCGAATATCCGCCGGCTGCAGTGTCTCCACCCGTTGGACCAGCGCGATCAATTCCTCCGCCCGCGCCGCCGGCAGCGCGCGCGACAGGCAGTCGCGCACTTTCGCCAGATGCGCCTCCTGGGTGATCGGCGGTGCGCCCCAGGTGCCCGGCGGACCGTCGCAGCGCGTATGCAGCACCGCGCCGTCCCGCAGCGCCACCGTGGCCTCCACATGCATGCGATCGAAGCGCGGCGGAATATCGGGCGACATCGCCAGCGTGATCTTGTCGAGTAGCGCGGTCACCGCCGGATCGCGCACGCGCTCATCGGTGAAGGTGTCGATCTTCACCGCGCCGGACAGCAGCGCGCTGGCGAAGGTGTATTGCAGGCTGAACTTGCCGGCGAGGCCGGTATCCGGATGCGGCCGGTTGACGTACTGCATCACCGGCGTCGTCAGGGTGATGGCACGGATCGAATCGGGATCGGCGATCCGCCGGTGCAGATCGAGCCCCGCGGCAATGGCGAAATGCGTGCCGTACTGCGAAGGAAACATCTTCATCGCGTAGCCGGGCTGCACGATGCGGAAGGGCGGGCCGAAATTCAGCAGGTCCTCTACCACGAACGTATCGCCGAACATCTGTTTCGCGTAGCCGTTATGCGCCTCGAACGGCTCCGGATTGGCGGTGAAGCCGCGTGAGGCCAGCAACGCCGATTCCAGCCCGTGCATCGCGGCGTGGCCGCAATGGGTGGACTTGGTCATGGTCCCGATATTCGCCGGCATCGCGCCGCAGCGCGACGACGCCATGCCGAGGGCGTGGGCGAGCTGCTCGGGCGTGAGTCCGAGAATGTGCCCTGCCGCAACCGCGGCACCCATCGGGCCGACCAAACCGGGCGGATGGAACTTGACGCCGCCATGCTCGTGCACCCGGCCGGCGTGGCGGATCCAGCCCTGCATCTCGATCCCCTTCACCAGCGCGGCGATCAGCGCCTGGCCGCTGACCTCCCTGGTTTCCGCAAGCGCGAGAATGGCCGGCAGGGTGGTGGACAGCGCGTGGTTGGACGGCGTCCACATCGGCTCGAAATCGAGCACGTGCATCGACGCGCCGTTGAGCGCGGCGGCGAGCGTCGGAGCAGTACGAAAGCCAAGGCCGATCACCGTGGCGTCGCCGCGCGCGCCGAACCCCCGGTAGTGTTCGGCGAGCAGCCGGATCGTCTCTTCCCGCGTGCCGGCAAGGGCGATGGACAGCCCGTCCAGCACCAGCCGCCGAGCCGCGGCAATCGCTTCTTGTGTGAGGGAGTCGTAGGTGGTGTCTGCGATCTTTTCGCACAGACGCGCAGTGACGCTCATGCGGCGAGGCTCCCTCCCGTTTGTTGCGGCGCCCGCGCACGCCGACGATCCGGTGCGGCGGGCTGACGCCTGGCGTGACAATGGGCATGTTTCGGCCCATGCACCATCCCATGCGCTTGCCTGCCCTGGCTGTCCTGGTTGCTGCCTGCCTCGCGACAGCCGCTTCCGCCGACCCCGTGCGGAGCGGTTCGGCCGCGTTCGGCGACTGGCGGGCGGACGCACCCGGCGTCACCCGCCGCATCACGTCCGCGGATCTGCCGGCACCTTACGCCAGCCATTCGGCGGCGCGCGCGCCGTCCTATGTCATGCGTCCCGCCGGTGCGGCGCCGCACGTGCCACCGGGATTCGCCGCGACATTGTTCGCCGCCGGATTCGAGCAGCCGCGCACGCTGCGCGTTGCACCGAACGGCGACATCTTCCTCGCGGAAAGCGGTGCCGGCAACATCCGCGTGCTGCGCGCACCCGACGGCGCGACGAAGCCGACGGTGGTTGCGACGTTCGCCACCAACCTCACCTTGCCGTTCGGGATCGCATTCTGGCCACCCGGACCATCGCCACGATTTGTGTATGTGGCCGAGACAAACCGGGTGGTTCGCTACCCTTACGCGGCGGGGGATCTCAAGGCGCGCGGGCCGGCGCAGACGGTGGTGTCGCGCTTGCCGGAAGGCGGCACGCATTGGACGCGCGACATCGTCTTCTCTGCCGATGGCAAGCGCATGTTCGTCTCGGTCGGGTCATCGGAAAATCTGGCGACCGGCCTGCGGGGCGCGCCGCCTTCCGGCCTGCCCCTGGGTGCGGCCTGGGGCGAGGATGCGGATCGCGCCGACATTCTGTCCTTCGACCCGGAGGGCCACGACCAGCGGATCTTCGCAACCGGCCTGCGCAACTGTTCGGCCGAGGCGATACAGCCCGGAACCGGCACGCTGTGGTGCGCCGTCAATGAGCGTGACGGCCTCGGCGACGACCTGCCCCCGGACTACGTGACCGCGGTCCGCGACGGCGGATTCTACGGCTGGCCCTGGTACTATATCGGCGCGCATCCGGACCCGCGCATGCGTGGTGCGCCTGCCGGCCTCGCCGATCGGGTGGTTGTGCCGGATGTGCTGATCCAGGCGCACTCCGCGCCGCTGGGCATGACGTTCTACGACGGCGGTCAATTTCCGGCCGCCTATCGCGGCGACGCCTTTGTGGCCCTGCACGGTTCGTGGAACCGCGCGCACCGCACCGGCTACAAGGTCGTGCGCATCCGGTTCAGCAACGGACGGCCGACCGGCGAGTACGAGGACTTTCTCACCGGCTTCGTCGCGTCCGACCAGGCGGTATGGGGACGTCCGGTCGGCGTCGCTGTCGCGCATGACGGCGCGTTGCTGGTGAGCGAAGACGCCAACGGCATGGTCTGGCGGATCACCTGGAAAGGCAGGCCCTGAGCGGCTGGTCAGCGCGCGGGGCGGCGCTACACTGGAGTCTGTCCGGTGCAGACAGCAACACCGAACAGGCTCTGACTTTTGGTTCGGTCGCATGAGTCGCGTCTCGCGCGATACCGCCTGCGACGATCACGCGATGGGTTTGATCGCGTGATTCACGTCTCCGGCGATTCCGCCTGCGACGATCACGCGATGGGTTTGATCTCATGATTCACGTCTCCGGCGATTCTGCCTACGACGATCACGTTCGGGACCAAACGGCACGAGGGGGGGGATACATGATCACACGGCCACCGAGGCAGAAAGCGCCGGCTCTGACCTGCGACTGTCACTTCCACATCTTCGGGCCGTACGGCACGTATCCGCTCAGCCCCGGCCGCACCTATTCACCGTCCGAGGCGCTGGTGCCCGACTACCTGGCAATGGCCGCGTTGCTGGGCATCGAGCGGATGGTGGTGGTGCAGGCCAGCGTGTCCGGTACCGACAACGCGGTGACACTCGATGCGGTGGCAAAGTTCGGACTGCACCGCGCGCGCGCCGTGGCGGTGATCGACGACCGTTTCGACGAAGCGGCGCTGCGCCGGATGCACGAGCGAGGCGTGCGTGGCGTGCGCTTCAACATGGTGTCCGGCAACGGCACGCCGGAGGATCAGCTCGATGCCCTGGCCCGCCGCATCGCGCCGCTGGGCTGGCACATTCAGATTTACGCCGAAGGAGAAAAGCTGGAGGTGATCGCGGCGGTTCTCGCGCGCCTTCCGGTGCCTGTCGTCATCGACCATTCCGGTGGGGTGAAATCCGCGCTTGGCACCGCGCATCCGCAGTTCCAGGCATTGCTGCGCCTGCTCGACAGCGGGCGCGCCTGGGTCAAGGTGTGCAGCTATCGCGCGTCCTCGGCGGGGCAGCCCTGGACCGACGTGGCGCCCAACGTGCGCGCCCTGGTCGCCGCAGCGCCCGAACGCTGCGTCTGGGGCACCGATTGGCCGCATCCGCAGATGGACCCGTCGCCGGAAGCCGGGGTCTTGCTGGACCAGTTCTTCGACTGGGTGCCGGATGCGGCTTTGCGGCAGAAGATACTGGCGGAAAATCCCGCCCGCCTCTACCGCTTCTGATATCCTCTCGCGCCGGTGTCGCCGCCGGCCGGAACGTCGTGCAGACCAACATTCGCAGTGCCGGAACAGGAACATGTCCATGCTGATCTGCCAACTGACGGACCTGCATATGCGCCCGCCCGGCCTTGCCGCCAACCGTGTCTCGGAAACCAACATGTTCGCCGAACGGGCGTTCCGGAAAGTGGCCAGTCTGGCACCGCGCCCGGATGTCGTGGTGATCACCGGCGACCTGACCGAGCGCGGGATGGAAGGTGGCTACGCCAATCTTGCTCGCCTGATACGGCGGTACCTGCCGATGCCGGTCTATGTCACCACGGGCAACCACGATCAGCGCGAGCAGTTGCGCAGCGGATTGCAGCATCTGCCGGGTGTGGTAGCCGATCCGCACTATGTGCAATACGCAGTGGACGACCTGCCGGTGCGGATCGTGATGCTGGACACGCTGGTGCCCGGTTCGGCGCATGGCATCCTGACCGACGCGCAGCTTGCCTGGCTGGATAAAACCCTGTCGGCGGTGACGGACAAGCCGACCATGATCGGCATGCATCATCCGCCGTTCGCGTGCGGCGTCGGCTATATGGACCGGATCAACCTGCGTAATGCCGCGGCCTTCACCGCGCTGATCGCTCGGCACAAGCAGGTGCAGCGCGTCATCTGCGGACACCATCACCGCTGCATCGTGACGCATGTCGCCCAGGCCATCGGTTCGATCTGTCCGTCGGTCGCGCACCAGGTGGAGCTGTCGTTTCATCCGGACGATCCCGGCGCTTTTCTGTTCGAGCCGCCGGCCTTTCAGTTGCACCGCTGGGACCCGGCCGATGGCTTCGTGACGCACACGGTTTACGTGGAGGATTTCCCCGGCCCGTATCCGTTTCTGAGCGAGGTGAATTCGTCGAAGCCTCGATAACGACAGTCACGAAACGACCGAGAGGGGCGGTACCACAGCGGGAAACGATGCCGGTCGGCCGATCCCGGAACGGCGGTCGTTTCACTGTGGCCTCTCCCGGCCTAATTGATGAATTGTCGAAATGGCGTGACCGCCGATAGATAACCGCGAGTATCTGTCGAAGACAGACAGCACAGCGCGGTTCGGCGGCATAGCGGAAAGCCGGGCCCACGCGCGCAGATCCGCCAAACAGGCGAGGCTTGTGTCGCACTTGCTGTTTGACAATTTTGACCGCTATACTGTTTTCTTCTAACAATAAGTGACGCAATAAGTCAGTCTCTTGTCCAAGAAGCACGCTTATCTGCGCGCAATCAGCGCCCAGCAGTCATGTCCACTCAAAGTTCCGTTTCTGCTGATGTCTCGGACCGCCGGCCGCAGGCCGACATCAATCTGTTGGATGCGCGCCTGCTGCAGGTTCTGTATGGCGCGGTCGGGCAGCCGGATGGCTGGGCGGTTTTCCTGGACGCCTTTACCCGGACCTATGATGGCGGCAAGGGCCTGTTCGGCCTGCACGATGTGGCCTTGCACGGCGGACTGGCTCAGGCCGGCAGCCAGTGGGAGCCGGCGCAATTCGCCGCCTACAATGATCAGTACGTGCGCCTGAATCCGTGGATTCCCAGCCTGGGAAGGCGGCCGGTCGGCCTCGCGGTTCCGGCGGAATTCATGCTGCCGCACGCCGACCTGGTCAGAACGCCATTCTACCACGATTTTTTGCGCCACTGCGATCTGGACAGCGGCGTCGGCGTCACTGTTCAGCAGAGCGGAACGCGGCATCTTATTGTCAGCGTGCTGTTTCCACACCGCACGGCCGAACGCGATCCTGATTCGGTCGGACGGCTTCAGCGCATGGTTCCTCATTTGCTGCGGGTCGCCCAGCTCAACCGGCAGCTTGGCACGCTCGAAGCGCGCGCAACGGCGTCCGAGGCAGCACTCGACCGGCTGGGGACCGCCATGCTGATCGTCAACGCGGCGCGTCGGGTCGTGTATCTGAATGCGGCAGCCGACGCGATCGTCGCGGCCGGCGACGGGCTCAGGCTGGTGCGGCGTGAGCTTATGACGACCAGTGCTGGGGAGACAGCCCATCTGCACCGGCTTCTGGCCGGCGCATTGGCGGTTGGCAGTGACGCGGCGGCGCCACCCGGCGGCACGATGCGGATCGGGCGGAAGTCCGGTCGCGCGGCGTACGAAGTACTGGTGGCGCCGGTGACCGGTGTCAGGCTGCCGCTTGACCTGGCCGGCGTGCTCGCCGCGGTGTTCGTGCGCGACCCGGAACGTCAGTCCGTTCCGCCGGCCGAGCTGCTCAGGCAAATGTATTCGATGACCGGTGCCGAGGCGCGCGTTCTGCAGGCTCTGCTGAACGGGAACAAACCGAAGGATATCGCCGACCGGTTTGCTGTCAGCCATGAGACGATTCGGTCTCAACTGAAGTCGATCTTCGCGAAATCCGGCGCATCCAGCCAGGCGGATCTGATACGGCGTTCGCTGTCCGGAATCGCAGCCCTGGCCGGCCGGCACTCGTAAAAAGTTGCGAAGGCTGGTGCTCCCTCAACCGTCCCTGGCGACCTGGGAGCGGGTCGGGAAGGCCCGCTGAGCAATCGCGCCGGTCCGCGCACTGATGCGGGCGGCTTTATTCGGCGCCCACGCCCCTCGCGGATTGTCCGCACAGTGCTATCCGCCCCGCCAGCATCGCGGCCGGATGGTTTCATGGGAATCGGACCGGCCGACAATGTACGCTGCAGCTTCGGTTGGATTCTGAAAGAATTGAAACCAAGTAACCCAACTCTCCGCGAGTGGATATTTCGGTATATTTCGTCTCACCGATGAGCACGAATTCTTGTTTACTCCACGTTAAGAGTTTGCTGGTACTGCTAGCCTGTGAATTCTTTGACGGTGATGTAGTCCGTGCAGATCGCCTGGCTTCTGTTTCCGTGGTCGGCCATTGCCGGTTCCTGCGTGGTGGCGGCGGCCGGATGGCGCCTCCACCAGCTTGAACAGGCTGAGCGGCGGGCCGCGCACCGAAGGCGCCTCGCCGGCCACCCCCCCAATGCCGTGGGCACTCATACCGCGGGCGCTCGCAGCACGGAAACTGGCGCGGCGGCCGGTGCGATGAACGTGTCGGCCCTGCTGCCGGAGATCCTGACAGAATTCCACCCGCTGCTGGTCGGCCGGGGTGCGCATGTCGATGTTGCGATCCAGCCGGCGCTGACCGCCGATTTCGATCGCGACCTGTTCCGCAGCGTGCTTCCCGTCATGCTGGACTCCGCGGTGCGCGCCACCTCGGACGGGAACCTCCTTGTTACCGCGATGCGGTTCGGCGGCTGGGTGCAGATCGTCGTCAGCGATGACGGCGTGGCGGACGACCGTGCCGCGCGGGAAGGCGATCTGCGCGCATCTAGTCACCTGGTCGCGATGCGGGGAGGCTCGCTGGATGTCGATACAAGGCGGGGTGAGGGCACCACGACAACCTTGCGCCTGCCGGTATCAGTCGCGGGCGCCGCGCTGGCCGATCCTCTAGCGGAACAAGCCACATCGGCGCCACTGGCGTTCTGACCAACCGACACGCCGCGGCGCCGGAGTGTGGGTGCTGGTCGCGTGATCCACGTCTCCGGCGATGCCGCCTGCGACGATCATGCTGGTTGTTTGATCGCGTGATTCACGTCTCCGGCGTGCCGCCTGCGACGATCACGCTCTAATTGACGAGTTCGCCCATCACCTGCCAGGTCCCGCCCTTCGCGCGTTGCAGCAGCCAGTTCCGCAGGTCTTTCGGCAAAGTGTGCTTGCCATCGAGGTCGATGAAGAACGGCTGGTTCTCGTCGCCTTTGGCGGCGAGCTGATAGCTCAGTACCACGAACTCCGAGCAATAGACCGCGATCGTGAACGGCCCGTCAGCACCCAGGCGCTCCAGATATTTCTTCACCCGCCCCTTCGCGCTCGACCCGAAATCGGATGTCCCGGTCCAACTCTTGAAGATCGCTCGCCCAGGTGAGTAATGGCACCGCGCGGCCAGCTTCGCCGCGGCAGCCGCGATCACCGACCGGGCCGGTTTCCCGCCGACGGTCAGGTTCGCCAGTCCGCGCATGCGAAATACCCCAACATTCGTGCCGGCCCAGCCGCTTGCGTCGTCGAGTTTGATGCCCTTCGACGTCGCGTGATAAATCATGTCCGCACGGTCCACCTTGCCCTTGGGTGTATTGACGGAGGTGGTGTCGCCGACGATCCCGCAATGCGATACCGTGTTATCGGCCGACGTGATCAGAATATCGCCTAACTGTAAGGATCTTGTATCAATCGTCGGCACTGGGACCTCTCCCGCTAGAATAGTCCGGAACGTTGCACAGGTGAGAGCTTACACCTAAATCCTAACGATATGGCAACGCCGGGCGCACCAGCGATCATTTTATTTCGCCACATGCGGCTGTCTTTCGTCCCATTGACCATGCCGGTCTCTCCGGCGGCGGGCGGCGTCCGCGCCGGGCAGACTCCTGGCGTCGCCCGGCGCGCGTTCCTATAAACGCCGACACACACAGAGGACCGGTAAACAGAGGACTGGCAGAACGGGATCACGCATGGACGACACCCGCGGCAGAAACCCGCTGTTTGGGCCGAACCGATTCAAGCTGGGCATCTTCAGCGCGAACTGCGACGGCGGCCTGACCATGAGCCTCGCACCCGAGCGATGGCGAGCCGACTGGGACGACATCGTGGCGATGACCCGGATCGCCGATGATGCCGGCATGGAATTCATCCTGCCGGTCGCAAAATGGCGCGGCTACCAGGGCAAGGCCAACATCTATGGCCGCTCCTTCGAAACGCTTACCCACGGCGCCGCGCTGGGTGCGCTGACGAAGCAGATCGCCATCTTCTCCACCATCCACGTGCCGCTGGTGACGCCGGCCTTCGGCGCCAAGGCGATCGCCACCATCGACCATGTGACGCGTGGCCGCGCCGGGCTGAACATCGTGTGCGGCTGGAATCAGGCGGAGTTCGACCTGCACGGCGTCACGATCGAGCCCGACACGCGCTACGACCACGGCCTGGAATGGTTCCGCATCTGGTCGCGGTTGCTGGAGGGCGGGCCGGAGTTCGATTGGAACGGCCGGTTTTTCAACCTCAAGAACCTGCAGACCGACCCGCTGTCGGTGCAGCGTCCCTGGCCGCCGGTGATGTCCGCCGGATTCTCCCCGCGTGGCCGGGATTTCGCGGCCGCCGCGGCGGATGTGCTGTTCCTGAATGTCACGGAACTGGACCAGGTGCCGCCGCTGCTGGCGGACGTCGACCGGCACATGGCCCGCCACGGGCGCACGATCTCCGTCTTCACCATGGGGCACGTGGTGTGCCGACCGACGCGGCGGGAGGCGGAGGAGTATTTCCACTACTTCGCCGAGGAAATGGCCGACGAGGAGGGGCAGGCCTATTACCGGCGCAACCGCGGCGCGACCGTTGCCGACGGCGCCGGCCAGATCGCCCGTCCATTCGAGAACCGCTTCACCCGCAGGGGGGAAGCAAAATACCAGGGCGGCTATCCGGGCGCCTATCCGTTCGTCGGCTCCCCCGACGACGTGGCGGAGGAAATGGCGCGCATGAGCGCCACCGGCCTGGCCGGCTGCACCGTCGCGTTCGTGGACTACCTGAAGGAAATCCCGTTCTTCGTGCAGGAAGTGCTGCCGCGGCTGGTGCGGATGGGGTTGCGGCAGCCGGTCTGACCGGCGCCTGGGTGTCCCTTGTCAAGGCGATAGCGGGCCAAGCCATCCCCGGGGTCAGGACCTTTTCGCTGGCGGCGTTCGACCGCAACGAAGCGATCGGCCGTCCGGCTCTCAAGTCCACATTCTTCAGGCGATGTCGTTTTCTTCCGCCCTCACCGCGTCGGCCCGGCATAGATGGCCGTGGCGGTGGGGCGGGCGTGGCCAAGCCACTTCGGTAGAAGGCTGGCTAGTAGTTTGTTTAGGCACGCAATTCGCTCACCCGGACGTTTCGTTCGGCGCGAGCAGGGACCGTTGTGCGATTTAGGCTCGTATCCGGCGCCGTCGCAGCCTATGTGTGCGCCGCAGCACACCCCACAGTCAGGCCCTTATGCACATTCGCAACGTCGCGATCATCGCTCATGTCGATCACGGGAAGACCACGCTGGTCGACAAGCTGCTCGCCCAGTCCGGCTCCTTCCGTGACCACCAGCATGTCGCGGAACGCGCGCTGGACCGCAACGACCTGGAGCGGGAGCGTGGCATTACGATCCTCGCCAAATGCACCTCCGTGGCGTGGCACGACACCCGCATCAATATCGTCGATACGCCCGGCCATGCCGATTTCGGCGGGGAGGTCGAGCGCATCCTGAACATGGTGGACGGGGCGATCGTGCTGGTGGACGCAGCGGAGGGCGTGTTGCCGCAGACCAAGTTCGTGGTCGGCAAGGCGCTGGCGCGCGGACTGCACCCGATTGTGGTGGTCAACAAGATCGATCGCGGTGACGCCCGCCCGGACGAGGTGCACACCGAGGTGTTTGATCTGTTCGCGGCCCTGGGCGCGAGCGACAGCCAGCTTGATTTCCCGATGCTGTATGCCTCCGGCCGACAGGGCTGGGCGGATGAAACCCTGGACGGGCCGCGCCAGGACCTGTCCGCGCTGTTCGACCTAGTCGTGCGCCACGTGCCGCCGCCGGCGGTGGACCCGGACGCGCCCTTCGCCATGGTGGCGAGCATCCTCGAATACGACAATTTCCTAGGCCGGGTGCTGACTGGGCGGGTGGAGCAGGGCCGGGCGCGCATCAATCTACCGGTCAAGGTGCTGCGGGCTGACGGTTCGGCCGTGGAGACCGGGCGGCTGACCAAGCTGCTGGCGTTCCGCGGCCTCGATCGCGTCCCGGTGGAGGAGGCGGAGGCCGGCGACATCATCGCCGTTGCCGGCCTGTCCGACGCCACCGTGCCGGACACGATCGGCGTGCCGGACCTGGCGACCCCACTGCCGGCGATCCCGGTCGATCCGCCGACTTTGGCGATGACGTTCCGCATCAATGATGGCCCGCTGGCGGGGCGGGAAGGCAAGAAGGTCACGTCCCGCCAGATCCGCGAGCGCCTGTTCCGGGAGGCGGAAGGCAACGTGGCGATCCGGGTCACGGACTCCAACGAGACCGAGGCGTTCGAGGTCGCCGGCCGCGGCGAGCTGCAACTCGGCGTGCTGATCGAGACCATGCGCCGGGAAGGCTTTGAACTCACCATCGGCCGGCCGCGCGTGCTGACCCGCCCGAACCCCGAGACCGGGGCCCGTGAGGAGCCGATGGAGGAGGTGCTGGTCGATGTGGATGAGCCCTACTCCGGTGTAGTGGTGGAGAAGCTGAGCCGGCGGAAGGCGGAATTGCGCGACATGCGGCCTTCGGGCGGCGGCAAGGTGCGGCTGACCTTCAGCATCCCGAGCCGGGGTCTGATCGGCTATCACGGGGAGTTCCTGACTGACACGCGCGGCACCGGCATCATGAACCGGCTGTTCGCCGGCTATGGGCCGTGGAAGGGACCGATCGAGGGGCGCCGCAACGGCAGCCTGATCTCC
>DATNEJ010000482.1:0-11580 GCA_035606775.1 Acetobacteraceae bacterium
GGAGGGCGATGGTGCCGCCGATGGGGCGGGACCGGCCGACGGCGCCGCCGTTGCTTCCCGATGCGCTTCAGAGGCCACTGCCACTGTCAGTGTCGATGCTGCTTCAGCGGGTGAGCCCGTCCGGCCGTCCCGTGTCGCCTCGGCGGGCGGTGCGGCGTTGCCGCTTTCGACACCACTGTCGGCTGCCTCGGTGCTTGCAGCCTGGCGTTGATCGGCAGGCCGGACCTGTTCGGCAGGTTCCGCCAGGTCAGTGGCCTGTGCCTGGCCGCTGGCGGACTCCCTGACCGAATCGGGCGTCGGCGCTTCAGCCCGGACGGTGGCAGAAGCCGGTTCGACCGTCGGGGCTGTTGTGGCCACGCTGGAGGACGCAGGAGGTTGCTCCGCGGTGCCGGCGGTTGCCCGCGAAGCTGGTGCATCTGGCGGGGGCGGTGACGGCGAGGCGGCAGGTGCTGTCCCGTGATCAGGTGGCGTGGAGGTTGTCCGGGCGCTGATTGCCGCGTACCGGGCAGCGGTCTCCCGCACCACGATCTCCGAGGCCTGATCCGCAAAGACCGACAGGTCGATCGCCAGTGCCACCTTGCCGGAGGTTTGCGCCGCCGCGGCGGCATCGCGCAACCGTGTCGCGAAGGCGGACAGCAAGCCCACAGATGTCTCCGATGTAGGCTGCATCAGACCGACGACCTGCAGCCAAGTGCCCATGGCATTGTCGCCCGGCGGCGACATCGTCCGTCCCGCGCCGACCTGTTCCTCCACCCGCTTGAGCAGCGCCTGGATCCTTCCCTCCGTCGGCTGCCCATCCGGTAGTAGATCGGCCGGCGTTTTGGCTGACGGCTCTGCTGTCCCGCGCGGGGATGGATCCGGTGCCGCAGCCTTCACGTCATGCCGCAGGCCGAGGCCCGTGAGCAGCAGCATCGTGCACAGACCGCAAAGCGCCGGGGTCACAGTGAATCGGGGCCAAGGCCGACTGCCCCTAGGCCGGCCAAATTCAAACATGGTCGCCTCCCCCGGCCGCATGGCTGTTTTTGTCGTCGTCCCTGCGCGGTGGCCGGCCCACGCAGGGTTCTCGAACTGTTAGAGCGTGATCGTCGCAGGCGAACTCGCCGGAGACGTGAATCACGCAGTCAAACAAATAGATAGAGTCTGTTCGGTGCTTCTATCCGCGCCGAACAGGTTTTAGTGCGCCGCCGTTCGTTTCCGGTCCCATGTGAGGAATTGCTGGAACAGCGCGTCCCTGGATGCCTCGCTCATCTTGCTGCCCGCCGGCACGGTCTGCGACAGGAAGGTGTTGAATCGCGCCTGCACCGCCTGGGTATTGGCCACCTGCTGGTGGGCAAGCCAATCCTGGGCGGGCTGGAATCGGGTCCAGCCCGGGACTTCGGCAGACAGATTGACTTCACGCCATTTGGGATGCCGGGGCGGCCGCTGGAATTCATCAAACCGGCTGAAGAACGCGTTCACGAAGCGGGTGACCTTCGTGTAGCGCTCCGATCCCGGCTGCCAAGCGTAGACCGCCATGACATCGCCCACCGCAATGGTAGGCACCGGCGCACCGTCTGGAACCAGTGCCGGGTACGAGTCGTGCTTGAACTGGTCGGGCAGATAGGTCTGCGCCAGTGCCTGCGTGAGCGGCACACTCAGAAAATGCAGGCCGCTGGTCGCCTGCACGTCCGCGAACAGCGGTATTGGTGCGCCACCGACATGAAAGACCGCGGCAATATCGCCGTTCTTGAGCTTGGCCAGCCCGTCAATCTGCTTGTCGTGGGTGATCGTCGCCTTGATGCCAAGCGCCTTGAGAACGATTTCGGCCGTCATGGCCGAACCGCTGCCCTCTACGTCGACATTGATGGTCTGACCGTTGAGGTCCTCCAGCTTGGCAATGTCGCGCCGCGCCAGGAGGTGGATCTCCTCATCATAGAGCTTGGCGATGTAGCGAATGCTCTGCACCAGGCCGGGGAACATGTTGTGCTGCTGCGCGTAGGCCAGAGCGTCCGCCTGCACAAAGCCGATATCGACGCCTCTGAGGTAGAGGATATCGGAGAGATTTTGCAGCGATCCCTTGCCGTTGATCGGCAATACCCGGAGCGTGCCGTCGTCAAGGATGGTCAGGTCGGCGGCGGTCCTCGCATAGGTTCCGCCTTCCATCCCGGTAATGACGCCGATGGTGCCTTGATTGGCATGCGCGACAGCCTCTCTGGGCTGCTGCTGGGCCATGCACGGAACCGCGATGAGCGCGCAAAGCAGCGCGGCCACGATCTTCTTCATTCAGCCCTCCCCACCAGCGTTCCATTCCCGGAATACTTGGTTCTTTGACGTTGTACTCCTCCTCGGTCTTGCGCAACTATTTCTCCGTTGCGGCAGGAGACCGATCGGCTCATGCTCGATCGCTTATATTACGGAGTCGGTACGATGCTTCCTCCCCGTCCTAACCTTGCGATCTGCTTTGCCCATGTGGCGTATCAGATGAAGACGACGTTTGACGTGCTGGCCACTGGCCTCTCCAGCTTCGAAGTACGGGATCGTGGCGAACTCGATCGCCGGATCGGCGACGCCGATGTGATGGTGGTGTCGGGGATGTGGCACAACGGACTGATCGAGAAAGCGAAGCGGCTGAAGTTCATCCAATCCATCAGCGCCGGCACCGACCAGTATGATCGGGAAGCACTCGCGGCGCGCGGTATCCGGCTGGCGAGCGCCGCCGGTGCAAATTCGCGTGCGGTCGCCGAACACGCGATCGGCCTGATCCTCGCGCTCGCTCGCCGGTTGCCGGAAGCGCGCGATAATCAATCTCGCGGCGTGTGGCGGGGAATGATCGGCGATCTTGCTCTGCGCGAGGATGAACTGAGCGGCAAGACGCTGCTGATTGTCGGCCTTGGGCGTATCGGGGGACGGCTGGCGCAACTGGCAAAGGCGTTCGACATGAAGGTGATCGCCTTCCGTCAAAGACCGGCCGCGGGTCCCGGCGCCGCGGATGCCGTTTACGGCCTTGCGGACCTCGCAGCACATCTGCCGGCTGCCGATTTCCTGGCGCTCACCTGCCCGCTGACACCTGAGACGAGGGGCCTGATCAATGCCTCAACCTTGAGGCTGTTGCGGCCGTCCGCGTCCCTGGTGAACGTCGCGCGTGGTCCCTGCGTCGATGAGGCGGCGCTGGTCGATGCGTTGAAGAGCAATCGCCTCGCTGCGGCGGCACTGGACTGCACCGACCCGGAGCCGCCGGCCTCCGATTCGCCGCTATGGTCGATGCCGAACGTGCTGCTGACACCGCATACCGGCGGCGAGACGCGCCAGTACGAGGCCAATGTCATCGCGATGCTGCTGGAAAACCTGGAGCGGCTGTGGCGCGGAGAGACGGAACTGCTGAATCAGGTGGTTTGATCGGCGGCCTGCCTCTCGCTCTCCCGGTACTCCGGGACTGTGAACCAGACCCAGACCAGATTCGCGGCGAGCAGCACCGTGGTCACGACGAAGACCCAGCGCAGACCCAGGCTTGCGGCAACGGCGCCGCCGGTGAGGGGGCCGAGCGAATTGCCCAGAAAGGTTGCGGATGCGGTCAGGCCGTAGATCGTGCCGCGGTGCTCGCGCGACACGCTGCGTCCGATCAGGGCATTGGCGGTCGGCAAAATTCCGCCGATGAACAGCCCCACCGCAAAGCGCTCCGCTACGAACAGCCAGTAGTTGTGTACGAAAATCTGCGGCAGGCTGGTCACGCTGGCGCCCACGAGACAGATCAGCAGCACGCGGCGATAGCCGATGACGTCGCTGCGGTTGCCCAGGAATGGTGAGGCGATCAGGTTTGCGAGGCCGGTAATGGAGAATGCGATGCCCGCCAGCGTGGCGATCTCCGGCGGCGATCCGACCAGTTCCTGGACAAACAGTGTGACGACCGGCTGCACAGTACGCACGCTGAACTGCGCCATCAGCAGAACGAAGAACAGCGACAGCAGTCCCGAGGAGGCGGTGAGCAGCGCCAGGCTGCCACGGCCCGAACGCGACCGCCCGACGGCTTTCACGGGCTTGAAGTCCTCTTGCACGATCAGCCAGACCAGTGCCAGCCCGGCCATGGTCACAGCGGATGTCCAGAAGAACGGCGTTCGGTAGCTGCCGGTCATGTCGGCCAGCGCGCCGCCGATCACCGGCCCGACCAAGGAGCCGACCAGTTGTCCGGTGCTGAGCCATCCCAGCGCATAGCCTAGCCGCCGCTCCGGCACCTGGCTGGCGACAAGAGCGATCGCCGAGGAGGAGAAGCCGGCGAAGGCGCCCATCACGGCGCGAGCGCCGAAGAACTGCCAGACATTCGTTGCCAACCCCATTAGGCCGGTGAACACTGCGATAGCGAAGCTGGAGCGCAGCAGCGACAGCTTGCGCCCGTGCCGGTCCGCCACCCGTCCCCAGACCGGCGAGGCGAAAGCCGCGACGAAGGAGGTGGCGCCGCCGATGACACCGGCCCAGATGTCGACGCCCTCGACCGTAGTAACGCCAAGCTCCGGCAGGATCAGCGGAATGATGGGGCTGAGGAAGCTGATCGAGGCGGTCATCACGAACTGGATGCCGACCATTGCCCACAGGGTCCGCTGCCAACCAGCGGCGGCGGCAGGGAGTCGTGGCTCCACCTCCGCCGTCGGCGGGGACTCGTCTTGCGCCAATTTCGTCATTCGGCCCGTATCGTACCGGAACGGGCGGCAATGGAAAGGTTCGCGGCTGGCTTTTGGTGCCCCTGGAACCCGCGGAATGTCACGTACGCCCATGCAGGGTCGGCGTGGGCAGCAGCACACCAACTGGGACTGGCCCAGTGTCCGGCCAGCAGTGAGCCTATCAGGCGGTTGGCTAACGTCGAGCGGGGGAAGAGGCCGCCAGGGTTGTGGTCGTCCGATGCGGGACGGTGGCTGGTGCTTCGGCCACTTCTTCATAGGTACGCCAGGGGCGTTCCGCCGCCGGGCGCAGATCGTTTGGCGCCGGGTTGAGGTCCCGCTGCGGCGTCGGGCGGGTAACGGAGGCGGTGATCACGCCGGCATCCGGCCTGTCGTAGATAAATCCGTGCGTCGGATAGACCGCGCCGAAATCGCCCCCATGTCCGAGTTCGACCCGCACCGCGGTCCAGTCATTCGCTTCGGAGACGTCGACCACGGCGACATCGTGCGACACGCCATTGCGCATGCCGGGGCTAGGCCAGTTGGCATGGTCGATGATGATCTCGCGCGCGTTGACCACGCGGTCCACGACTGCGACATGCCCCAGCGGCATGCGATGGTTGCTGCGGAACGCCAGGACGCTGCCCGGTTCGGGCCGCGCGCCACGCGCGTAATGCCCGGCGGCGTTATCCCACCACTGCCAGGCATTGCCCGCGATCGCTATGCCGGAGACCATCTTGGCATAGGGGACGCACGATATCCCGTAAGAGCGCGTCACCCGGCGGCCGTGCTGACTTTTCGCATGGTAGGCGACATGACGGGTGCTGCGTTGGATGGCGTGGCTCGCACCCTGCGTCGAAGCATGGGTGTAATGCTCGGTTGGCGCTCGGCCGGAGCGATGGTGGGTCTGTGCATCGGCCTCGGTGGTGGACAGCAACAGAGGGCAACTGAGAAGGAGAGCGGAGCCGATCAGCCAAGTGTTTGTTCCGGTTCTCCATCCCCGCATAAGACTCGTCCCCTGTGTCAGCCAGACCCGACCTGGGCTAGCAGCAGGGTTGCAAAGCTGACAACCCATACAGACGATCGTTCCGCCTGTGACGGCGCACTTCGCAGGCTGACCCCTGTGGACAAGTTTTCGTTACGGGAACACAGTCCTAACGCGGGAATTTCAGTAACGTATTGGCAAGTATTCGGGCCAAAAGCAGGCGCTATCTCAATTGCATATCATAACATATTCCGTGATATATAAGATAAATTTGTCCAATTAAGCGAGATTTCTGCAATCGGCTTGACGTGTGCCAGATGGATGCGAAGAAGGTGAGAACAGAGTACGGACGATCCCATGCCGAACACTGAAAGGAGGCGCATGTCAGTCGAATCGGTTCGTAGCGTCAGGGTGGGTGAGATCGAGATCGGCAATAACCTCCCTTTCGTTCTGATCGCGGGCCCATGCCAGATTGAGTCCCGGTCCCATGCCCTCGAGGTAGCCTCGGCGCTGGGGGCCATCCGCGATCGGACGGGTGTCCCCATCATCTACAAGTCGAGTTTCGACAAGGCGAACCGCACCAGCGCCGCGGCGTCGCGCGGGGTCGGTATCTCGGAAGGTCTGACGATCCTGGCCGATGTGCGGGAGCAGACCGGCCTGCCGGTGCTCACCGATGTGCACACGGCCGATCAGTGCCGCCCGGCCGCCCAGGCGGTGGACGTGCTGCAGATCCCTGCCTTCCTCTGCCGCCAGACCGACCTTCTAGTGGCCGCCGGCGAGACCGGGCGAGCGATCAACGTCAAGAAAGGCCAATTTCTGGCGCCCTGGGACATGAAACATGTCGCAGCCAAGATCGCCGGCACAGGGAACCGCAACATTCTGTTGTGCGAGCGGGGGGCGAGTTTCGGCTACAACACGCTGGTATCGGACATGCGGGCGCTGCCGATCATGGCAGCGATCGGCTATCCGGTGGTGTTCGATGCGACCCACTCCGTGCAGCAGCCCGGCGGTCAAGGGGCGACCTCCGGCGGGGAGAGGATATTCGCGCCGGTTCTGGCGCGCGCGGCCCTCGCCGTGGGCGTGGCGGCCGTGTTCATCGAAACGCATCCCGACCCCGACAAGGCGCCGAGCGACGGTCCGAACATGATCCCACTGAGGGAAATGGAAACGCTGGTGGGGCGTTTGGCGGCGTTCGACCGGCTCGCTAAGCAGTCAGACTGACCCGGACAATCACAGCGCCACTCAGCGGTCGAAGGCGCGGGGTTCTCCCCTGTCCATAAGGCCCGGCAGTCTCGATTGACGGGCCAGAACAGCGCCCGTATAAGCCGGCCCCTGCGACGGGCCGCCCCGCAGGGTGCGCCCGTGCCCGTGTCCGCGACGGGCGTCTAGGTTTCCAGGAGAGAAGTTGTGAAGCGTACCTATCAACCGTCGAAGCTGGTCCGCAAGCGCCGGCATGGGTTTCGCGCCCGCATGGAAACCGTCGGGGGCCGCAAGGTGCTGGCCAACCGTCGTGCCAAGGGCCGCAAGCGCCTCTCGGCCTGAATGGCGGCGCGCCGCTGGAATGGCCGCCGTACCACCCAGCCCCGCACCAGTGATGGCCGAGATGCCCTCTAGTCCTGGCCGCCTCAAGCGCCGCGCGGAGTTTTTGCGGCTTGCCGCAAAGGGCCGCAAGGCACCGATGCCGAGTCTCGTGCTGCAGGCCCTGGCGCGCGGCGATGATCTGCCGGTACGCCTGGGATTCACCGTCACCCGGAAAGTCGGCAACGCTGTCGTCCGCAACCGCACCCGTCGACGCCTGAAAGAGGCCTCCAGACTGCTACTTGCGGAGCAGCAGGTGACCGGCTTCGATCTGGTACTGATTGGCCGCGCCGCCACTCGCAGCCGGAATTTCGCGGCCCTGCAGGACGATATCAGGCGGGCACTGAACCGAGCGGGGGTGCGGTGACACCGGCGGCACATGTGGCGGTGGGTGTCGTGCGCACCTATCAATGGACGTTGCGGCCCTTCATCGGTGCCAATTGCCGATTCTGGCCAACTTGCAGCGAGTACGCGATCGAGGCGTTTCGCATGCATGGCGCGCTGCGCGGTGGCGCGCTGGCGACCCGACGCATCCTGCGCTGCAATCCGTGGAATGAGGGCGGCTACGACCCGGTGCCGGGTCGTGACGGCCAGATGGGGAACTGATGGACCAGAAGCGGCTTTTTTTCGCGATCGCGATTTCGCTTGCCATTCTGCTGGGCTTCCAGACGTTGATCGCGCCGCATCTGCCGAAGCCGCCAGCGCCGGCGGTGACGCACACGACGCAAACGGCACAGGACGAAGCCAAGGCACCCGCGGCCAAAACCGCCACGCCGGCTGAAAATTCGCCCGCCACCGCCGCCGCTGCCGCCATCGAGGCGGTGCCGAAAAATGTCCCGCGGGTGAAGATCGCCGCGCAACGGCTGCGCGGTTCGATCAGCCTGCTGGGTGCGCGCCTCGATGATCTGACCCTGACCGACTACAGGGAAACGCTGGCACCGAACTCGCCCGATGTGCGGCTGCTGGAGCCGCGCTCGGAGCCGCACCCGTATTTCGTGCAGTACGGCTGGACCGCCGCACCGGGCGAATCCGTGAAACTGCCCGGCGACGACACGGTGTGGACCGCGTCGGAGGACACGCTGACCGCGGGTCATCCGGTGACGCTGTCCTGGGGTAACGGCGCCGGCCTCACATTCCAACTGATTCTGTCAGTTGACGACCATTACATGTTCAACGTGAAGCAGGAGGTGAAGAACGACACCGGTCAGCCGGTGAAGCTGTTCCCCTGGGCGCGCATCCGTCGGGACTACACCCCGGCTACCGAAGGATTCACCTCGATCTACGGCGGCGTGACCGAGGGCATAGGCGGCGTGGTGGACGACAAGCTGCACACCATGACCTATTCCACCGCCAAGTCGGACGGTAAAAAAGCCGACGGCATCGCCTATCAGGCCATCGCAACCGGCGGCTGGGCAGGGGTGATGGACAAGTACTGGCTGACCGCGCTGGCGCCCGACCAGTCGGTGCCGACCGAGGTCACGTTCCGCTATATCGGTGAGAACGGCGACCATTATCAGGTCGATTATCTGGCGAAACAGGCGGAGACGATTGCACCGGGCGCCGAGGCCAGCCTGCACTGGAACACCTTCGCGGGCGCGAAGGTGATCAGCCTGCTCGATCAGTATTCGGCCGAGTACCACATTCCGCGATTCAACAAGGCGGTGGACTTCGGCTGGTTCTACCTCCTCGCCCAGCCGATCTTTTACTGCCTCGACTGGCTGAACGCGCTGCTTGGCAATTTCGGTGTGGCAATCATCGCGTTCACTACCGGCGTGAAGCTCGTGTTTTTCCCGCTGGCGAACTACTCCTATCGCTCCATGAGCAAGATGAAGCTGCTCGGGCCGAAGATGACGGCGCTGCGGGAACGCTTCAAGGACGACCCGCAGAAGATGCAGCAGGAAGTCATGGCGCTCTACCGGGCAGAGAAGGTGAACCCCGCCTCCGGCTGCCTGCCGATGATCGTGCAGATACCGGTGTTCTGCGCGCTGTATGTCGTGATCTTCACCACGATCGAAATGCGGCACGCGCCGTTCTTCGGCTGGATCCACGATCTGTCGGCACCAGATCCGACCAACCTGTTCAACCTGTTCGGGCTGCTGCCGTTCAACCCGGCCGCGATCTCCTCCTGGCTGCACATGGGCGCCTGGCCGCTGATCATGGGCTGCACCATGTTCCTCCAGCAGAAACTCAATCCTCCGCCGCCTGACCCGGTGCAGGCGCGGCTGTTCCAGTTCATGCCGGTGATCTTCACCTTCATGTTGGCCAACTTTCCGGCAGGCCTGGTCATCTACTGGAGCTGGAACAACATGCTGTCGATCGGACAACAATGGCTGATCATGCGCCGCACCCGCCTGACGAAGCCCAGCCTGGCGCGCACCTGACATCGGACGACGCGACGGCGCAGGAAGCAGGGCGCAGGCTGTTCGCCACCGAGTGCCGGTTCTTCTTTGCCGCCCAGCGCCTGGATCAGCTTCCGCCCTCGATCGGGCCGGAAATTGCCTTCGCGGGCCGGTCCAATGTTGGCAAATCCTCACTGCTGAATGCGCTGACCGGCAGGAAGTCGATTGCCAGGACCTCGGCCGAACCGGGCCGCACCCGGCAACTCAACTTCTTCGATCTCGGGGGGCGGCTCACACTGGTGGACATGCCAGGCTATGGCTATGCTCGCGCCTCGAAGGACATCAAAGCCGACTGGCAGGGACTGATGTTCGACTATCTGCGCGGCCGGCCGACTCTGCGGCGCGTGGTGCTGCTGCTGGACGCGCGGATAGAGGTCAAGCAGGCCGATCGTGATGTCATGGAGCTGCTCGATCGCGCCGCAGTGACCTTCCAGCTTGTGCTGACCAAGATCGACGGCGTGAAGCCTCCGGCGCTTGCGCGCAAGCAGGAGCAGGTGATGCGGTTGGCGCGGGCGCACGCCGCAGCCTACCCGGATACCCTGGCGACCAGCAGCGAGACGGGTGAGGGGATCGCTGACCTGCGCGCCGCGCTTGCAATGGTTGCCGGGTGAGATGCGGGTTTGCTGCCGTTACCGTCATGCGGCTTCACCGCAACGCCTTATGACGGAAGTCAACCGCCGACCCGACCTCTCCAGACGGAGTCAGCCGACGTCTGCGTCGGGATCGCGGTAGGTCCCGAGAAGTCTGTCCCAAAAGAAGTCAATCACCGCGAAATTACTGTTCGCGTGCAGATGGTGGACGAAATGGAGCCGCTGCTTTCGCCTGAACCAGGCGAAGCGTGCGAGCTTCGATCCTTCAACATGGTATTCCTTATCAAAATACACATGTGCATAGAACGACGCCGCGCTGGCACCGGTCATTACGAGGAACAGACCGAACGGAAGAACAAAGAACATTCCCCCGACAACAAGGATAGTGGGGATGATAAAGTAGGGGGTGTTGTTCCCTTCAGCGCCGCGATAGGAGGAGGACACAAGATGCCCTTTGGCATAATACACGTGATGAAACCTGATATGATTCCGGAAGAAGATGCCGCCCAACCGCTGATGACCAAGGCCGTAGTGCAACAGAGTCTGGCTGCCTGACACGACCAGATGCGTGCAGATGGCGATGAGTATGAATAGCGGAAACCCCGACAGGAACCATCGCGAGAACTCGACCATCTTCATGACGTTCCTGCCAACTGAATCACCGCTTACTTTGTTACATCCATCTGGCGGAGGAAGGCCCAGGCGAGGCTCGACACCCACGACATCTTATGAACGGCTCGGCACCGCCACGACCTACTTGCGTCTTCGAATGACGTCGGGATTTCACCTTTACTGCTCTATCCACTCGGCCCAATGCACCGGTCACCTTCAAGGTTTGGATGGGCGAAGCAGCGGACTCTTCGGCCGCGGCGTTGATACCGTGCCGATGCGGCCGGCTGCGACCTTCTTTCTGGCAGTGAGTCGATCGACGGCCTCGGCTGTTACTTCGGCTGAGATTTGCGCCAATACTCCCTCAAGACCTGGCCCCGAGGTTGTATTTATCTCCTGGGCAGCGCGACGCAGCGCCTCGCGACGTAACAGGCGGTTGGTCATCGCATTGAACTGAGGATCCGGGCGGTCTGGCTCGGACATGCAACCTCTCCCGGGTAAATCCTGACTGCGACGCTGTGTTCTGCCGGTTCCGCCTATTGCTTCCTGTCTCCCTTTGACAGTGGCGGCTTGGCAGGCGGCTGAGGGCGCAGGAAAGTCGACACAGCCGGGGCGGGCGTCTTTGCCGCCTTCGGCTTCTTGGGTTCCCGATTGCCCCGGCTACGATTTTTTGGCATTGCCGTTCTCCCGACTGTTCAGTCTTTCCGGCGGACACCGCCCTGCCTGCATCGCGCCCGCCATCGCCACACGGATGCGGTCCTGGCGAGCATTACTGGTCACCCTGAGTGCGG
>DATNEJ010000521.1:0-8301 GCA_035606775.1 Acetobacteraceae bacterium
CTGGCCGGGCTTGGCCGCGACGAGTGTGACGAGGTGCTGGATGTGCTGGCACGGCTGCGCGAGGAAGGCATGACCATCGCCATCATCGAGCACACCATGCACGCGATGATGCGGATCGCCGATCGGTTCGTCGTGCTGGACCATGGCCGCGTGCTGGCAAGCGGATTGCCGCGCGAGGTGGTGGAGAACCGCGCCGTGATCGAAGCCTATCTCGGCAAGAAATGGCTGGCGAAACAGGATGCTTGAGGTCGCGAATCTCTCCGTCTCCTACGGCGGCCTACGGGCACTGGTGGATGTCTCGCTGTCCGTCGGGGAAGGCCAGTTCGTCACGGTTGTCGGACCGAACGGCGCGGGCAAGTCAACGCTGTTCAAGACGATCTCCGGCGTCGTTCCGCCGGTGCAGGGCAGCATCACCTTCCAGGGCCGCGACCTGTTGCGCATGGCGCCCGCCGAACGTGCCCATCTCGGCATTGCCCACGTCCCCGAGGGAAGGCAGGTGTTCAAGACGCTGACGGTGCGCGAGAACCTGGAGATGGGGGCCTATCCCAAGGCCGGGCGGCAGAACTGGCACCAGACGCTCGATCGCATCCACACGCTGTTTCCGGTGCTCGCCGAACGCGCGACGCAGTTGGCCGGGACGCTGTCGGGTGGCGAGCAGCAGATGGTGGCGATCGGCCGCGGGCTGGCCTGCGCGCCGCGCCTGCTGATGCTGGACGAGCCGTCGATGGGGCTGGCACCCGCCGTCGCCGACATGATCTTCGAGCGTGTTTCGCAGATCCACCGTGAGGACGGCGTCACTATTTTGTTGGTCGAGCAGCGCGTGGCCGAGGCGCTGGAGCTTTGCGACCATGGCTACGTGCTGGAAACCGGCCGGGTGGTGCTGGACGGCAAGTACGAAACCCTGTTGAGCAACGACCGGGTAAGAAAATCCTATCTGGGCCTGACCGAGGCCTGAGCAACCTGACGACGGGAGGACTTGCAATGACAAATGCATCGACAATCGGGCGCCGCGGCGCCATCGGGCTGGGGCTGGCCGGCGGCGCGGCGGCGTTCGCGCCACGGCGCGCGCGCGCGCAGGTGAAAGAGGTCAAGATCGCCATGCTGGTGCCGCTGTCCGGCCCCTGGGCACGCGAAGGCATCCTGGAGCGCATGGGTGCCGAGATGGCGATCGACGACGTGAACAACGCCGGCGGCATCAAGGCCCTGGGCGGCGCCAAGCTGGTGCTGAAGCAGTTCGATACCGGGGACACGGCCGAGAAGGCGAAGAATGCCGCCCAGCGCATGGTGGCGGAGGACCCGGATCTGGTGGGCGGCTTCGGCTGCTGGCTGTCCACCTTCACTCTGGCGGCGACCGAGGTCACCGAACGCGCCCAGATGCCCTGGCTGACGCTTTCCTATTCCGATGCGATCACCAGCCGCGGCTACAAATACGTCTTCCAGTCCTCCCCCACCGCGGTCCAGCAGGCGGAGGACACGGTGCCGATCATCATGAATCTGGCGGAGAAGACCACCGGCAAGCGGCCGACCAAGGTGGCGATCATCGGTGACAACACCGCCGCGTCGGTCAGTTTCCGCAAGCCGATCAACGACCATGTGCTGAAGAACGAGAAACTGACCGCCGTGGTCGATCAGGTCTATACGCCGCCGCTGACGGACGCCACCACACTGGTGCAGCCGGTGCGCAGCGCGCGCCCCGATTTCGTGCTGTTCACCTCCACCAACGTGCCGGACGACAAGCTGCTGCTCGACAAGTTCGTGGAATTCAACATGCCGCCCACCAAATTGCCGATGATCGGCAATGGCGGGCACTGGGCGGTGCCGGAGCTGGTCAAGAATGCCGGCGCGGATGAGCTGGAAGGCTTCCTGGTGGGCCTCGCCAACTGGCCGGGCAAGGAGCAGGTGGAACTGTCGAAGCGGTTCGTGGAGCGGACCAAGGAACCCTGGTTCGGCCACGATTCGATCTTCGCCTATGCGCACGTGATGATCTTCAAGGAGGCGCTGGAACGCGCCGGCGCAGCCGACCGCAACAAGGTCAACCAGGCGATCCACACGCTCGATATGAAGGACGGGCCGGCCTTGCTGTTCCCCGGCCATCACCTGCAATACGACGAAAGCGGCCGGCGCGTCGGCGCCAAGATGGTGATGGTGCAATGGCGGAAGGGCGTGCCGGTCACGGTGTGGCCGGATGACATTGCCGTCGTGCAGGCAAAATGGAAGGCGTGACACGATGACCGCTCCGGCCCCTTACGAACTCTACGCCATCCGCTACGCGCATAATCCCAACGCGATGCGGTCGAACAACTTCATCGGCGGAGACCCGCATGACGGGCCGATGCCGCTGGATTATTTCGTCTGGGCGATCAAGGGGCCGGAGCAGACCTTCATCCTGGATACCGGCTTCGACGCGGCGATGGGCGCCAAACGCAACCGGCAGGTTATGCGCAGCCCGTCGGTGGGGCTGGAGGCGGTTGGCGTCCGTCCCGACACCGTGCGGGACGTGATCCTGTCGCATATGCACTACGACCATTGCGGCAACTACGACATGTTCCCGAACGCGCGGTACCATCTGCAGGACGCGGAAATGGCGTACTGCACCGGGCGCTGCATCTGCCACGCCGGACTGCGCGCACCGTTCGAGGAAGAGGACGTGGTGGCGATCGTGCGCAAGCTGTTCGCCGGCCGCGTCGCGTTCCATGACGGCGTGGAGGAACTGGCACCTGGCCTGTCCGTGCATCACGTCGGCGGGCATAGCAAGGGCTTGCAGGTGGTGCGCGTCTGGACCCGCCGCGGCTGGATGGTGCTGGCCTCCGACGCCAGCCATTTCTACGCCAACATGGAGGAAGGGCGCGCTTTCCCGATCCTGCACAGCCACGAGGATACGCTGGCGGGCTACGACACGATGCGGAAACTGGCGAGCCAGCCGAACGGGATCATTCCGGGTCACGACCCGCTGGTGCTGGCGCGCTATCCCGCCGCCGCGCAGGGGCTGGAGGGCATCGCGGTGCGGCTGGACGCGGATCCGAAGATGTGACGGCGGACGCCGTTCGCCGGTTGCGCGCCGGCCGTCCGAAGCTTGCGCTGGTGATCTTCGATTGCGACGGCGTGCTGATCGACAGCGAGCCTTTGTGCGACCGGGTGGTTGCCGAAACCCTGACCGAACTCGGCTGGCCGATCACGGCGACGGAATGCCATCGCCGGTTTATCGGCCTGTCATTCTACGACATGCAGCCGACCGTCGAAGCGCAACTGAACCGCCCACTTGGTCCTGACTGGGTGGACGGTCTGGTGGCACGCCTGACCGGCGTACTGGCAGCCGAGGTCGAAGCTATCCCGGGCGCTCGCTCGGCGCTGGAGGCGGCGACCGTACTCGGGCTTGCATGGCGAGTGGCGTCTAATTCGTCGCATCTTGAAATGGCGGCCAAATTCGGACGGACCGGTCTGTCCGATCTGATGGCAGGGCGCACCCATAGCGCCATCGATGTGATTGCCGTGGGCGGACACGGCAAGCCGGCGCCCGATCTGTTCCTGGCGGCCGCATCCGCCGAGGGCGTCGCGCCGGGTGCCTGCCTGGTGATCGAGGATTCCGTCGCCGGGGTTCGTGCGGCGGCTGCCGCCGGCATGGATTGCCTGGGATTCGCACCGGCGGATGACGGTTCCCGTCTGCGTGCCGAGGGCGCGCTGCCGTTTCACGCCATGGACGATCTGCCCGGCCTGTTGCGCGCCGCGCGGGACGCCGCTGCATGACGATCGCAGCGCTCGCCTGGGTGTATCCCTGGACCAAGGCATTCCACATCATTGCGATGGTCGCCTGGATGGCCGGCATGTTCTACCTGCCGCGGCTTTATGTTTATCACTGCGACACGCGGCCGGGCTCCGCCGAAAGCGAGCGGTTCAAAGTGATGGAGTACCGGCTGCTGCGCCAGATCATCAACCCGGCGATGATCGCGACCTGGGTGTTCGGCATAATGCTGGTGCTGACCCCCGGCATCATCGACTGGTCGTGGGGCTGGTGGCACGTCAAGCTGGCCGCGGTGCTGCTGATGTCCGGCTTTCACGGTGCCCTGTCGCGCTGGCGCCGCGATTTCCTGGAAGACCGCAACAGGCGGTCTCAGCGATTCTACCGGATCGCCAACGAGGTGCCGACGGTCCTGCTGATCATTATCGTCATCATGGTGATCGTGCGGCCGTAGCGTGGCCCGTGGCGACAGAGCGGGTCGCGATTGGACTTGGCGGCGCACGTGGTGTGCAATAGGCCATCGCAATCCGCAGGAGGAAATCATGGCGCAACCCCCTTCATCCGCCTCTCGTGACCGCGTCCGCAACACCGTGCCGAAGATGATCGAGGTCACCGAGAAGGTGCTGTTCGGCGATATCTGGGAACGGCCGGAACTGTCCAAGCGCGACCGCAGCCTGGTGGTCTGCGCGGTGCTGACGGCCACTTACCGGCCGGAGCAGCTTCGGGGCCATCTGCAGCGCGCGCTCGACAACGGTCTGACCAAGACGGAAATCTCCGAAATGATCACCCATGTCGCGTTCTATGCCGGCTGGCCGGCGTCAATGACCGCGGCGAACATCGCGCGCGAGGTCTTCGAAGCCAATCCGTGACGGCCGGCCTTATGCAGCAACAGACAGGATCGATACTTATGAAGGCGGGCTTCATTGGCCTTGGCACCATGGGTGCCAGCATGGCCGCCAATCTACAGAAGGGCATCCAAAAGGATGGCCATACAGTTGTCGTGCATGACATCCGCAAGGAGTCGGCGGCACCGCATATCCGCAACGGCGCCACCTGGGCCGACAGCCCGGCGGCCCTCGCGGCGCAGTGCGACATCATCTTCACCTCGCTTCCCGGGCCGGTTGAGTTCGACGCGGTGTCGTATGGGGAGAACGGGCTCCTGGGGAAGATACGCAAGGACACCGCGTATTTCGACCTGACGACCAACGCGCCCTCCACCGTGCGCAAGGCGCATGCGGACTACGCGAAGAAGGGCGCCTTCCTATTCGACGCGCCCGTCAGCGGCGGGCCGCGCGGCGCCGCTTCCGGCAAGCTGGCGATCTGGTGCGGCGGCGATACCGATGTCTTCGACAAATGGAAGCCGGTGCTGGACACCATCGGCGACCAGGCGCGCTATATCGGCCCGATCGGCGCCGGCTCCGTCGCCAAGCTGGTGCACAACTGCTACGGCTACATCGCCACCGCCGCCGCGGCCGAAGTGTTCAGCATGGGCGTGAAGGCCGGGATCGAGCCGCTGGCAATTTGGGAAGCGGTGCGTCAGGGTGCGATCGGCCGGCGCGGCGCGTTCGAATCGCTCACCGACCAGTTCCTGCCGGACAAGTACGAGCCGCCGGCCTTCGCGCTGCGGCTGGCACACAAGGACGTATCGCTGGCGACGGCATTGGGGCGGGAGCTGAACGTGCCGATGCGCCTGGCGAACCTGGCGCTGGCCGACCTGGCGGAGGGGCTGAATCGCGGCTGGGGCAATCGCGACTCCCGCTCGATCATGGTGCTGCAGACCGAACGGGCCGGCGTTACGGTGAAGGTCGATCCGCAGCGTCTGACAGAAGCGATGGAGAAGAAATAACCATCAGAGCCTGTTTGCTACGGATAGACGCCGCGAACAGGCTCCTCGTCTTTGTCTGACCGCGTGATTCACGTCTCCGGCGTACCGCCTCCGACGATCACGCTCAGGGCCTGTTTGATCGCGTGATTCACGTCTCCGGCGTGCCGCCTCCGACGATCACGCTCAGACTCTCCACTGCGCATGCAGGGCGTCGGCGATCCGCTCGACGTCCTGCATCGTGTTGTAGCCGTGGAAGCTGAAACGCACGCGTCCGTGCCCGTTCCACGCATAGACGCCCGCCACGTGCAGCGCATCGGTTATTGCCTGCGCCCGCTCGCTGGCCACGCACACGCTGGCGCCATGGCGCGCCGGGTCGGGCGGCGTGGTGGACGGGATGTTCAGCGCGTGCAGGCGCTGAAGCAGCGCCACCGTCAGCGATTGCACGTGGCGCTGCACGTCGCGCATGTCGAAGCTCAGCAGATAGTCCAGCGCGCCGGCCAGCACATAGACCGGCGCGTGCGCGGGATTGCCGCGGGTGAAGCGCATCGCGTCGTCGCACAGCGCCGGCGGCGCATCGTAGCCACGGGCACCCGGCGCCAGGGAATGCCAGCCGGCCGACGACGGTGACCATCCCGGCTGGCGCGCTCGGTTCCAGTAGGCGACCGCCACGCCGGTAATGCCCAGCAGCCACTTATAGCAGGCGGAGAACGCGAAATCGGCCACCGACGCGTCGATCGGCAGATAGCCGGCGGCCTGAGTGAAATCCACGACCAGCAGCGCGCCCACGGAATCCGCCAGTTGCCGCAAAGCGTCCAGATCGAACCGCTCTCCGGTGAGGTAGGAAACGCAACTGACCCCGATAAGCCGCGTGCGGGCGTCGACACAGGCAGCCAGACGGTTCGGGTCGCCGCCGCGCGCCTGGCGCAGCGCGATACGCGGATGGCGCCGCAGCGCGAACGGCCCGACAACAGACGGATATTCGTTCGCGTCGATGCAGATATTGTCGCCGTCGTGCCAGTCGAGGCTTTCGGCAACGATCGCCACGCCCTCGGCCACGTTGCTGACGAAGCCGATATCCCCCGGCTGCACGTTCCACAGGCGCGCGAGGCCGGCGCGGGCGCGGGCGACCTGCGCCTCCTGCGCGGTGCGGCCCGGCATGCCCCGGCTCTTGTCGGCAACGTATTGCAGCAGCGCCTCGTCGTGCCGGCGCAGCACAGCGGTTTCGCCGCCGGCGCAGACATGCGCCACCCCCGGCGGGATGCGGAACGCTGCCGGATCGAACAGTGGCCCGGTCATGCTCAGTCTTCGTTGGAAATGACAGAGCCGGCCGTGGTGCCGCCATCGATCACGATCGTCTGGCCGGTGGTGAAGCTGCCGGCCGCGGAGGCCAGGAACACGGCGGCGCCGGCGATCTCGTCCGGCTCGCCAATCCGCTGCAACGGCGTGTCCTTGGTCCGCTTGCGATACAGCACCGGGTCTTCCCACAGGGCGCGCGCGAAATCGGTGCGCACCAGGCCCGGCGCGATGGCATTGGCCCGGATGTTCTTCGGCCCCCACTCCACCGCGATGTTGCGGGCAAGCTGCATGTCCGCCGCCTTGGAGATGGCATAGGCGCCAAGCTGTGCCGATCCGCGCAGCCCGCCGATGGAGGAGATGATGATCACCGCCCCGCCGCCACGCGCCACCATGTGCGGGATCGCCATGTTCGCCAGCCAGACATTGCTGCGCACGTTCGATCCCATCACCCGCTCATAGGCCTCATCCGGCATCTTCGCGGCCGGCCCGAGATACGGATTCACCCCCGCATTCTCCACCAGGATGTCGATGCCGCCGCATTGCGCGACGGTCTTGTCGATCAGGTTCTGCAGCTCCTCCTTGCGGCCGATATGGCAGGGGATCACGACGGCCTTGCCCCCGTCGGCGCGGATCTTCTGCGCCACCGCCTCGCACGCATCGGGCTTGCGGCTGGAGATCACCACCGTGGCCCCGTGCTCCGCCATGCGCGTGGCGATGGCGAGCCCGATTCCCTTGGTGGAGCCGGTGATGATCGCGACCTTGCCGGTCAGATCGAACAATGACGGCATCACCTTTTCCCCCAAGCTTGCGGCAGCGCTACCGGTGAGTATGCTTTCGGCTGGAGAAACGTCAATCGGACCCGCCCATGCCCGAACCGCGCAAAACCGTCTACCGCCGGGAAGAACTCACGAAGCTGCTGCATCCGCGCAGCGTGGCGGTGATTGGTGCCTCGGCCCGTGCCGGTTCCTTCGGAGAACGGGTGCTGTTCAACATGCGGCATTATTCCGGCCGGCATTATCCGGTGAATGCCCGCTACCAGACGATCAACGACCAGACCTGTTATCCGAATGTGCGGGACCTGCCGGAAGTGCCGGATTGCGCGGTGATCACCGCGGCGCGCGACGCGGTGGAGGAGATCGTGCTGGACTGCGCCAAGGCCGGGGTGGGCGGCGCGATCATCTTCGCCTCCGGCTATTCCGAAACGGGCAAGGAAGACCGCATCGCGCAGCAGCAGCGCCTGGCCGCGATCGCGCGGGAGACGGGACTGCGCATCGTCGGGCCCAACTGCATCGGCGTGGCGAATGCGCTGCTGGACTGCCGCATCACCTTCATGGACATCACGCCGATTCCGCAGCCGACTCCCACTGCGGTCGGCGTCATCAGCCAGTCCGGCGCGCTGGGCATGGCGCTGGCGCAGGGCGTGGTGCGCGGCCTGTCGGTCAGC
>DATNEJ010000554.1:0-2302 GCA_035606775.1 Acetobacteraceae bacterium
TGTTGCGCCGCCGCTTTCGTCGGTGACGTAGTACGGCAGGTGATCGGCGGTTTCGTGCGACGTGTAGAGAAACCCCTCCTGCTTCAGCAGCGCCAGCGTGTGCTCGCTGCGGGTGCCGACCGGCTTGCGGCCGGTGATGCCTTGCAGCGCGGCACCGGTCTTTGTCAGGTGATCCAGCTCGCGCTGCATATCCCTGGGAACATAATGTTCCCACATATGATCGGCCAGTTCGTGGCCGCTGCGGTGCGCCGCATGCAACGCCTGCGGGTAAAGTTCGGCAATGCGGCCCGGGGTGAAGATGGTGGCCTTGATGCCGTGCGAGTCGAACAGCTCGATCAGCCGCCAAATGCCGACACGCCCGCCGAACTCGCCTTTGGCAAGCTGCATCGGCGGTTCGTTCAGCAACCGGCGCAGCAGCATCGCGTCGAAATCGGCGGTGAAGTTCACCGCGATGCGGGCAGCGTCCGGCCAAGCCGCCTTGCCGATACGCTGGTGCCTGGCGCCATACGCGGTGGCGACCTGCGCCAGCGCCGCGATCTCCCGCTCAAGTTCAGCCGTCATCGTCCCGGACCTCCTGCCGATCCCACGCGGGAGCCTACCGTCACTCTGCCCCGGCATCGACTCCCGCCACCGCGCCCTGTCGCGCGCCGGCACTGCGTCTGGCATGGTGGCGCGACCGATTCAGCGAGAGACGCATCATGGCATCACGGGAAAGCGCCATCGCCCGCGCACTGGCCTTCTTCGACAGCGACCGGTTTCGTGACCGGCTTGGTGCGCTCGTCTCCATCCCCAGCACGTCCCAGGACCCGGCCCACGCCACCGACGTGCAGCACTATCTCGGCGCCGCGATCCGCCCCTGGCTCGAGCGGCTCGGCTTCACCGCCGCGATCCATCCGAACCCGCGTGAGGGCTTCGGCCCGATCCTAACCGCGGAACGGATCGAGGACCCGGCCCGCCCGACCGTGCTGACCTACGGCCACGGCGACACGGTGCGAGGCCTGGAGGACCAGTGGCGGGCCGGCCTGCAACCCTGGGTGCTGACCGAGGAAGGCGACCGCTGGTACGGCCGCGGCACCGCCGACAACAAGGGCCAGCACGCGCTGAACCTCTCCGCGCTGGAGGCAGTACTGGACGAACGCGGCGGCACGCTCGGCTTCAACCTGAAGCTGGTGCTGGAAACCAGCGAGGAGCGCGGCTCGATCGGGCTACGCGACTTCGTGGCCGCCCATCGCGACGCCCTGGCGGCGGATGTGCTGATCGCCAGCGACGGGCCGCGGGTAATGCCGGAGGTGCCGACGATCGCCACCGGAACCCGCGGCACCTACCATTTCGATCTGGTGGTCGATCTGCGCCCCGGCGGTGTCCACTCCGGACACTGGGGCGGGCTGACGACCGATCCTGCGGTCGTGCTGAGCCACGCAATCGGCAGCATCATCGACCGGCACGGGCGCATCCGGGTGCGTGACTGGCTGCCGGCCAACGGGGTCCCGGCGGCGGTGCGCGCGGTTCTGGACGGCTGCCCGGTTGGCGGCGGCGGTGAGGCGGCCTCGATCGACCCGGATTGGGGTGAGCCAGGCCTGACGCCGGCCGAGAAGATCTACGGGTGGAACAGCTTCATCGTGCTGGCGATGGAATCCGGCCGGCCGGAAAATCCGGTCAATGCCGTGGCACCGCAGGCGCGGGCGCATTGCCAGATCCGCTACACGGTGGACACCGACCCGGCCGGGTTCGCCCCTGCCCTGCGCCGGCACCTGGACCAGGAGGGGTTCGGCCAGATTCGCATCGACAACGCCGGCATCCGCATGGCCGCCAGCCGCACCGACCCCGCCCATCCCTGGGTGCGCTGGGCCGTCGCCAGCATGGAGGCCTCGCTTTCCCGCCGGGTGCAGGTGATCCCCAACTCCTCCGGCGGCCTGCCGGGCGACGTGTTCGTGGACCTGTTGGGTGTCCCGCTGGTCTGGATCCCCCACAGCTATAACGGCTGCAAACAGCACGGGCCGGATGAGCACCTACTGACGGCACCGGCGCGCGAGGGGATGGCGGCGTTCGCGGGGCTTTGGTGGGATCTGGGGGAAGCCGGGACGCCGCGCAGCGCGTGATCGTTGGAGGCGGCATCGCCGGAGACGTGAATCAAGCGCTCAGACAGCGCAGGTTTGCGAGACGGATGGTGGGCGCGACAGGGATTGAACCTGTGACCCCCGCCGTGTGAAGGCGATGCTCTCCCGCTGAGCTACGCGCCCATCCGGCCGGCTAGCTAGGGGAAACCCGGGCAGCGTGCAAGCCCCGCTTCCGACCCAGCCCC
>DATNEJ010000407.1:0-2836 GCA_035606775.1 Acetobacteraceae bacterium
GCCCCGGGAATCGGTCGCGGGCAGCGGGGTTGCCCCCTTACCGCGCGTTCTTTAATGCCGCGGCATGATCCTGTTGCGCCACGGGCAGAGCGAATTCAACCTGCATTTCGGCGCTACCCGCCGCGATCCCGGCATCGTCGACCCGAAACTGACCGAGCTTGGCCACCGGCAGGCCTCGGAGGCGGCGCAGGCGCTGGCGGGCGAGCGGATCGGGCGGATCATCGTTTCCCCCTATACCAGGGCACTGCAGACCGCCGCCCCGCTGGCACGTGCCCTGCGGGTGCCGCTTGTCGTGAATCCCATCGTGCGGGAGCGTTACGCCTTCGCCTGCGATATCGGCTCACCGCGGGCCGAGCTGGAGATAGCCTGGCCCGACGTCGACTTCTCGGGGATCGAGCAGGTGTGGTGGCCGGCCGTGGAAGAACCGGCCGATTCCGTCATCGGGCGCGCGGCCCGGTTCCGCGCCGAAATGGCTGCCCTGCCCGACTGGTCCCACACGGTGGTGGTCAGCCACTGGGGATTCATTCTGTGCATGACCGGGCGGAGCGTCACGAACGGCCAGGCCCTCCATTGCGATCCCAACGGCGCGGCGCCGGAGAAGATTGTCTGGCGCGCCTGACCATGCGGGTGCGGAACGTGATGGCGCGGCAGCCCGGGGCGTGCTACCCGGCGCCCACCTTGCGCGCCCATCGGGGTGCGGCAGCGAGACGGAGAGCCTCATGTCCGAGACCAGTCCTTCCCCCCAGGCCGGCGCCCAGCCGCAGCAGCAGCCGCTTGTGGTCAACATCCAGTATGTGAAGGACCTGTCCTTTGAGGTGCCCGGTGCACCGCAAATCTTCACCCAGCTTCGTGCGCAGCCGCAGGTGAACATCAACCTCGATGTCCAGGCCCGCCGCGTGCAGGAAGGGCAGAATGTTTTCGAGGTCGCCATCATGATCCGCGCGGAGGCGCACGACGCCTCACCGGCACAGGCGTCGGGCAACGGCAGCGGCCAGGCGCCGGCGACGCCGCCGGTCGTTTTTGTTGCAGAACTGACCTATGCTGGCGTGTTCACCCTGAACGGGCTGCCCGACAACGCCATGGAGCCGGTGCTGCTGGTCGAATGCCCGCGCATCCTGTTTCCGTTCGCGCGCAATATTCTTTCCGACGTCACGCGCGACGGCGGCTTTCCCCCGGTTCTCCTGCAGCCGATCGATTTCGTCGCGCTCTGGCAGGCGCGGCGTAACCAGCCCGGCGCTGCGCCAACTGCCGTGGCCTGAGCGTGATCGCCGGAGACGTGAATCACCCGATTGAACAACAAGACATGGCCTGTTCGGTGCTTCTATCCGCACCGAACAGGCCCTGACAGCCTGCTTACGGTTCCAGCCACACCGGCTGCTTGAGCCGCGCCAGGAAGGCAGCGTGCGCCTGCAGCTCGGTTTCGGTGGGCGCGATCAGCCGGGGAACGCGCGCTTCTACATGGGCATAGACCGCCACCGGCAGTTTTGTTTCCTGGGTGGCCAATGACAGGCCGCGCTGCCGGCCGCCGGTCAGCTCGACATAGACCTCGGCGAGCAATTTGCAGTCCAGCAGGGCGTTGTGCGTCGTCCGTGCGGACAGGTCGATATTGAAGCGGCGGCACAGCGCATCCAGGCTGTTCGGCATGCCCGGGAAGCGCCGCTTGGCGAGCGCCAGGGTATCGACCATCCGGTGAGCGCCCAGTCGGGGCAACGACAGGCGGCCCAATTCCGCGTCCAGGAAGCCGAAATCGAACGGTGCGTTGTGCGCGACCAGCGGGCCATCGCCGAGGAATTCAATGAGCGCCTGCGCGATTGCCGCGAACAGCGGCTTGCCGGCGACATGCGCGGTGGTGATGCCGTGAATGCGGATCACCTCCTCAGGGATGTCGCGCTCGGGGTCGATCAAAGTATGGAAATGCCGGCCGGTCGGCAGTTCATTCACCAGTTCCAGTGCGGCGATCTCGATCACCCGGTCACCGTTCAGCGGGTCCAGACCGGTGGTTTCGGTATCGAACAGCACCGACCGGCTCATGCGGTCACCTCCGCGATCAGGCGCCGCAATTGCCGCATCGTGTGGTGGCGCGACAGCCCTGTCTTCACCACGACATCCGCTCGGCGGCGTTTTTCCTTGTCTGGCATCTGCCGTGCGATGACCGCTTCGATGTCGGCCGCGCTCATGCGCCGGCGCAGCCGCACCCGGTGGACCTGCACGGGTTTCGGGGCGGACACGACGACGATTTTGTCCAGGCGGCGGTCGCCGTAGGTTTCCAGCAGCAGCGGGATATCCAGCACCGCCGCGCGGCTGCCCTTGCGGCGTGCGCGGCGGATGAAGGCACGTTCTTCCTCCCGCACCATTGGATGCAGGATGTGCTCCAGCCGCGTCAGCGCGGCCGGTTTGCCGAGCACGGCCTGGCGCAGGGCAGCGCGGTCGAGCGCGTTGTCCTGGACGGTGCCGGGAAAGGCGGCTTCGATCGCGGGCAGGGCGCGCCCGCCGCGCGCCTGCAGCCTGTGCACCGCGGCGTCGGCGTCGAAGACCGGGATGCGGGCGCGCCGGAACGCATTGGCGGCGGTGGACTTGCCCATGCCGATCCCGCCGGTAAGGCCGATCACCTTCATGCCGGCAGCAGGTCCGCGGCGACAAAGTGGCGCAACGCGTCATCGACCACCGGTTCAACGCCGAACCAGGCGCGGAATCCCGGCACCGCCTGGTGAAGCAGCATGCCTAGCCCCTCCACCGCGCGTAGCCCGCGCGCATGGGCCGCAGCCAGCAGCGGCGTTTCCAGCGGTGCATAGACAATATCCGCCACCGCCAGGGACGCGTGTGCGCGGCTGAGGTC
>DATNEJ010000166.1:0-12465 GCA_035606775.1 Acetobacteraceae bacterium
GGTGTCGTTTGCACCGCGGTCCCTTGGCACGAAGGACCAGGGATTATGGCGAAGAAGATCGTCGGCTACATCAAGCTGCAGATCCCGGCCGGGAAGGCGAATCCGTCCCCGCCGGTCGGCCCAGCACTCGGCCAGCGCGGCCTGAACATCATGTCTTTTGTGAAAGAATTCAACGCGGTGACGCAGAATATGGAGCCGGGAATGCCGGTTCCGGTGGTCATCACCGCCTACGCCGACCGCAGCTTCACGTTCATCACAAAGACGCCGCCCAACACCTATTTCCTCAAGAAGGCCGCCAAGATCGACAAGGGCAGCCAGGCGGTCGGCAAGGGCGCCGCGGTGGGCACGGTGACCATCGCCCAGCTTCGCGAGATCGCCGAGGTCAAGATGAAGGACATGAACGCCAACGATATCGACGGCGCCGTGCGGATGCTGGCCGGATCGGCCCGCTCGATGGGCCTGACCGTGGTGGAGGGCTAAGCGATGGCGAAGAACAAGCGCCTGGCCGGGGCCTATGCGGCGATCGACAAGGGCAAGAGCTATCCGCTGCCGGAAGCGATCAAGCTTATCAAGTCCATCGCCAAGGCCAAGTTCGATGAGACGGTCGAAATGTCGATGAACCTCGGCATCGATCCGCGACATGCGGACCAGATGGTGCGTGGCCTGACCAGCCTGCCGAACGGCACCGGCAAGACGGTGCGAATCGGCGTATTCGCCCGCGGCGCGAAGGCGGAGGAAGCACAGGCGGCCGGCGCCGACGTGGTGGGGGCTGAGGATCTGGCGGAGAAGGTGCAGGCCGGGGAGATCAGCTTCGACCGCTGCATCGCCACCCCGGACATGATGGGCGTCGTCGGGCGGCTGGGTAAAATACTGGGTCCGCGCGGCCTGATGCCGAACCCCCGCCTGGGCACTGTCACGATGGACGTCAAGGGCGCGGTCGGCGCCGCGAAGGCCGGCCAGGTGGAGTTCCGCGCCGAGAAGGCCGGCATCATCCATGCCGGGATCGGCAAGGTGTCATTCGACGAGGACAAGCTGCTGGAGAATGCGCGCGCGCTCGCGGACGCGATCCAGAAGGCCAAGCCGACCGGCGCCAAGGGCACCTATCTGCAGAGAGTATCGCTCAGCTCGACGATGGGCCCGGGTGTCCGGGTCGACGTGTCGACGCTGGAAGTCTGACCGGATACGCCGGGCCAGCGGGCCCGGCGGGCAGGAAGGGCGCAGGCCCTTCCGAACCTGTCCGAGAACGCACGTGTCCCCCAGGGCAATGTCATGCGGGGATTTAAGGGGCTTTCGGGTCCGCGCGCGGGAGACGGGGCGGCCAAGGTTCGCGGGGCGGTTTTCCGTCCCAAGGGGCTTTGGTGGTTCCAGGACAGGCGAACCGGATCGTTCCGGCCCAGGCCGGTTCGATCCTTGGGCAACCTGGTCCGGCACGGTTTCCGTGACGGACCGATCGGAGACGAAACTTGGACCGTACGGAGAAGCGGGAGTTCGTCGCCGGGCTCAATCAGGCGCTGGCCGCCACCTCGATGATCGTGGTGACCCGCAATGCGGGTCTGACGGTTGAAGAGGCGACGGAATTGCGGCGCCGGATGCGGGCTGCGGGGGCGGTCTTCAAAGTCGCGAAGAACCGGCTGACCAACCTCGCTCTGGAAGGGACCCGATTCGACGGTATCAAGCCGATGCTGAAAGGCCCGACCGCGCTCGCGTGGTCGACCGACCCGGTATCGGTGGCGAAGGCAACCGTCGAGTTCGCCAGGACCAACGAGAAGCTCGTGCTGATCGGCGGTGCCCTCGGCACCCAGACGCTGAATGCGGATGGGGTCAAGGCACTGGCCGAATTGCCGAGCCTGGATGAGCTGCGGGCAAGGCTGGTGGGGATGATCGCGACCCCGGCCACGCGTATTGCCGGCGTGCTCCAGGCTCCGGCCGGGCAGCTCGCGCGGGTCTTCGGGGCCTATGCCAGCAAGGACGAGGCGCCGGCCGAAGCCGCGTGATCACGTAATCGTGATTGCATGGCAGGCAACCCACACAGATCCGTGCCGGCCGGCGAACCCGGCTTGCAAGGGACCACACGAAGTCTAGATTAAGGGACACACGCATATGGCCGATCTGCAGAAACTGGTGGATGAGCTGTCCAGCCTGACGGTGCTGGAAGCGTCCGAGCTCTCCAAGTTGCTCGAAGACAAGTGGGGTGTATCCGCCGCGGCCCCCGTGGCGGTGGCGGCTGCCCCGGCAGCCAGCGCCGCAGCGGCGGCGCCGGCTGAGGAACAGACGGAGTTCACTGTCATCCTGGCCAAGGCCGGGGACAAGAAGATCAACGTCATCAAGGAAGTGCGCACCATCACCGGCCTCGGCCTCAAGGAAGCCAAGGACCTGGTCGAAGGCGCGCCCAAGCCGGTCAAGGAAAGCGTGGGCAAGGACGAGGTCGCCAAGATCAAGAAAATGCTCGAGGACGCCGGCGCCAGCGTGGAGGTCAAGTAGGCGTCCCCGCGCAGGACATACCGGACACGCGGTTCCGCCGAACCGCCGTGTGCGTCTGGGCTTGGGTTGGGCGGGAATCAGCCGGTTCCCGCCCAAATACCCGTTTGCGGCGGCAGTCTTCGCGGTTTTCCGCGAAAGGGCTTAACGGCAGGCAGACAGGATAGTCGATGAACGCGATCACAGGGCAAGCGGGCATTAGGTCGTTTACCGGGCGCAAGCGGATCCGCAAGAACTTCGGGCGGATCCCCGAAGTGACGCCGATGCCGAATCTCATCGACGTGCAGCGTTCCAGCTACGAAGCGTTCCTGCAGATGAACGTCCGTCCCGACAGCCGGACTCAGACCGGGCTGCAGGAGGTGTTCAAGTCGGTCTTCCCGATCGACGATTTCGCCGGCCGCGGCAGGCTGGAGTTCGTCTATTACGAGCTCGAAGAACCCAAATACGACGTCGAGGAATGCATCCAGCGCGGCATGACCTATGCCGCGCCGCTCAAGGTGATTCTGCGCCTGATCGTCTGGGACGTGGATGAGGACACCGGGGCGCGCTCAATCCGCGACATCAAGGAACAGCCCGTCTACATGGGCGACATGCCGCTGATGACGGACAACGGCACGTTCATCATCAACGGGACCGAGCGCGTTATCGTCAGCCAGATGCACCGCTCCCCGGGCGTGTTCTTCGACCACGACAAGGGCAAGACGCACAGTTCCGGCAAGTACCTGTTTGCCGCCCGCGTCATTCCCTATCGCGGGTCCTGGCTCGACTTCGAATTCGACAGCAAGGATCTCGTCTACGTCCGCATCGACCGCAAGCGGAAGCTGCCGGTGACCACGCTGCTCTATGCGCTGGAAAGCGCTGCTACGCAGCAGCTTCGTGCCGCGCGGGAAGCCAAGGGCGAGCAGGTTGAGCCCGGCGAGGTCCGCGGCATGGATCAGGAGGAGATCCTCAAATACTTCTACGGCAAGGTGGTGTTCGACCACACGCCGAAGGGGTGGGCGCGGCCCTTCGATCCGGAGGCGTTCCGCGGCCTCAAGCTGCTGGAGCCGCTGGTGGACGCCGCGACCGGTGAGGTGGTGGCGGAGGCCGACGCCAAGCTGACCTCCCGCCAGGCGCGCCGCATCGCCGAACAGACCAAGGAAGTGCTGGTCGGCCGCGCCGACCTGCTGGGCCGCTTCGTCGCCGAGGACCTGGTGAATGACCAGACCGGCGAAATCTACGCCGAAGCCGGCGAGGAACTGGTGGAAGCGCGCCTGGCCGCGCTGGAGGAGGCGGGGATCACCCTGCTGCCGACCCTGGCCGTGGACCAGTCGAACGGCCCGTGGATACGCAACACACTGGCAGTGGACAAGAACGGTAACCGTGACGACGCGCTGATCGACATCTACCGCGTCATGCGTCCGGGTGAGCCGCCGACGCCGGAAACGGCTGAGGCACTGTTCCGCGGGCTGTTCTTCGACGCCGACCGCTACGACCTGTCCGCCGTCGGCCGGGTGAAGATGAACATGCGCCTCGGCATCACCGATGTGTCGGATTCGATGCGCGTGCTGCGCAAGGACGACCTGCTGCGCACGGTGAAGACGCTGTGCGATCTGAAGGACGGCCGCGGCCAGATCGACGACATCGACAACCTGGGCAATCGCCGCGTTCGCTCGGTCGGCGAGCTGATGGAGAACCAGTACCGCATCGGCCTCTTGCGCATGGAGCGGGCGATCCGGGAGCGGATGGGGTCGGTCGATATCGACACCGTCATGCCGCACGACCTGATCAACGCGAAGCCGGCGGCCGCGGCGGTGCGGGAATTCTTCGGGTCCTCGCAGCTTTCGCAGTTCATGGACCAGACCAATCCGCTGTCCGAGGTGACGCATAAGCGCCGCCTGTCCGCGCTTGGTCCGGGCGGGCTGACGCGCGAACGCGCCGGGTTCGAGGTGCGCGACGTGCACCCGACGCATTACGGCCGCATCTGCCCGATCGAGACGCCGGAAGGCCCGAATATCGGCCTGATCAATTCGCTGGCGACCTACGCGAAGGTCAACAAGTACGGCTTCATCGAGACCCCGTACATGCTGGTGAAGGACGGCGTGGTGCAGAAGGAGCCGCGCTATCTCTCCGCGATGGAGGAGGAGCGGCTGGTCGTCGCACAGGCCGACGCGCCGATGGACCAGGGCGGCAAGTTCACCGAGGAACTGGTCTCCGTGCGCCGCCAGGGTGAATTCCGACTGGTGAAGCCGGAGGACGTGATGGCGATCGACGTCTCGCCGAGGCAGCTCGTCTCCGTCGCCGCGGCGCTGATCCCGTTCCTTGAGAACGACGACGCCAACCGCGCGCTGATGGGATCGAACATGCAGCGCCAGGCGGTGCCACTGATCCGTGCGGACGCGCCTTTGGTCGGCACCGGAATGGAAGCAGCGGTGGCGCGGGACTCTGGGGCCACCATCGTCACCCGCCGGCCCGGCATCGTCGATCAGATCGACGGCGCGCGCATCGTCGTGCGCGCCACGAACGACGACGGCACGACCAAGGGCGTCGATATCTACCGGCTGCGCAAGTTCATGCGCTCCAACCAGTCCACCTGCATCAACCAGCGCCCGCTGGTGAAGGTGGGGGACCGGGTGTCGGAAGGCGACATCATCGCCGACGGCCCCTCCACGGAGCTTGGCGAGCTGGCGCTGGGGCGCAACGTGCTGTGTGCGTTCATGCCCTGGAACGGCTACAACTTCGAGGACTCCATCCTCATCAGTGAGCGTATCGCCCGCGACGACGTGTTCACCTCGATCCATATCGAGGAATTCGAGGTGATGGCGCGCGACACCAAGCTGGGCCAGGAGGAGATCACCCGCGACATTCCTAACGTGGGTGAGGAGGCGCTGAAGAACCTGGACGAAGCCGGCATCGTCTATATCGGTGCCGAGGTGAATCCGGGCGACATCCTGGTCGGCAAGGTGACACCGAAGGGCGAAAGCCCGATGACGCCGGAGGAGAAGCTGCTGCGCGCGATCTTCGGGGAGAAAGCCTCCGACGTGCGCGATACCTCGCTCAAGCTGCCGCCCGGCGTGACCGGCACGATCGTGGATGTGCGCGTGTTCAGCCGCCGCGGCGTCGACAAGGATGAGCGCGCTATGGCGATCGAGCGCGCGGAGATCGAGCGGCTGGCCAAGGACCGCGACGACGAGAAGGCGATCCAGGAGCGGTCGTTCCTGAACCGCCTGCGGGAGAAGCTGCTGGGCAACAAGGCGTCCGGCGGATTCAAGGGTATCAAGTCGGGCACGGTGATCGACGAGGCGATGCTGGCCGAACATCCGCGTGGCGCTTGGCGCCATATCGGCGTGCAGGACGATGCCATCATGGCGGAGATCGAGACGCTGAAGCGCGAATTCGATGCCGCCGTCGGCCGGCTGCAGGCCCGGTTTGACAGCAAGGTGGAGAAGCTGCAGCGCGGCGATGAGCTGCCGCCCGGCGTGATGAAGATGGTGAAGGTCTTCATCGCGGTGAAGCGCAAGCTGCAGCCCGGCGACAAGATGGCTGGCCGCCACGGCAACAAGGGCGTGGTGTCCCGTGTCGTGCCGGTGGAGGACATGCCGTTCCTGGACGACGGCACCTCGGTCGATCTCGTGCTGAATCCGCTGGGCGTGCCAAGCCGGATGAATGTCGGGCAGATCCTGGAAACCCATCTGGGATGGGCCTGCGCGGCACTGGGCAAGCAGATCGGCGATCTGGTCGAGGAATACCGCCGTACCGGCGCGCAGCGGGATGCGCTGCTCGAACAGTTGCGGGAGGTCTATGGGCAGGACGTGTTCGCCCAGCAGATCGCCAACCTCGACACCGAGCAACTGATCGAGCTGTGCGAGAACCTGCGCAAAGGCATTCCCATTGCCACGCCGGTGTTCGACGGCGCGCGCATGTCGGATATCGAGGGCATGCTGACCCGCGCCGGTCTCGACACGTCGGGCCAGGTCACGCTGACGGACGGGCGCACGGGAGAGCATTTCGAACGGAAGGTGACGGTCGGCTACATCTACATGCTGAAGCTGCACCATCTGGTGGACGACAAGATCCACGCCCGCTCGATCGGCCCCTACAGCCTCGTGACCCAGCAGCCGCTGGGCGGCAAGGCGCAGTTCGGCGGCCAGCGCTTCGGCGAAATGGAGGTCTGGGCGCTGGAAGCCTATGGCGCCGCCTACACGCTGCAGGAAATGCTGACGGTGAAGTCGGACGACGTGTCCGGCCGCACCAAGGTCTACGAAGCAATCGTGCGCGAGCAGGACAACTTCGAGGCCGGCATTCCCGAAAGCTTCAACGTGCTGGTGAAGGAGCTGAAGTCACTGGGCCTGAACGTCGATCTCGATAACCGCGCGGCTTGATGCGGAAACGCGGATCCCGGATGCGGCCCGTGCGGCCGCGTGCCTCACGGTATGGAGGCCGGTTATCGCCGGCCTCGCTGCGTGCGGTGCGCTGCCAACCCTGTGCCGAAACGTTTTATGTACCTACTGAGGTATCAGACGCATGAACGAGCTGATGAAGATTCTTGGCCAGACCGGCCAGGCCATGACGTTCGATCAGATCAAGATCCAGATCGCCAGCCCCGAGCAGATCCGCTCCTGGTCCTATGGCGAGATCAAGAAGCCCGAGACCATCAACTACCGCACGTTCAAGCCGGAACGTGACGGCCTGTTCTGCGCGCGCATCTTCGGGCCGATCAAGGACTACGAGTGCCTGTGCGGCAAGTACAAGCGGATGAAATTCCGCGGCATCATCTGCGAGAAGTGCGGCGTCGAGGTCACCCTGGCCAAGGTGCGGCGCGAGCGGATGGGCCATATCGAGCTTGCCTCGCCGGTCGCACATATCTGGTTCCTGAAGTCGCTGCCCAGCCGGATTGGCCTGATGGTCGATCTGACGCTGAAAGAGCTTGAGAAGATCCTCTACTTCGAAAGCTATGTCGTGCTGGAACCCGGCACGACTGACCTCAAGATGCTGCAGCTTCTGACCGAGGACCAGCTTCTGGCGAAGCAGGACGAGTTCGGCGAAGACCAGTTCGAAGTCGGCATCGGCGCGGAGGCCATCAAGAAGGTGCTGAACCGCATCGACACCGATGCGGAGAAGGTGAAGCTGCGCGCCGACCTGAAGGAAACCAGCAGCGAGGCCAAGCGCAAGAAGCTGGTGAAGCGGCTCAAGCTGATCGAGTCGTTCGCCGAATCCGGCTCTCAGCCCGGCTGGATGATCCTCGATGTCGTGCCGGTGATCCCGCCCGAGCTGCGGCCTCTGGTGCCGCTGGACGGCGGGCGCTTCGCGACGTCGGACCTGAACGACCTGTACCGCCGGGTGATCAATCGCAACAACCGCCTGAAGCGGCTCATCGAGCTGCGTGCGCCGGACATCATCGTGCGCAATGAAAAGCGCATGCTGCAGGAAAGCGTGGACGCGCTGTTCGACAACGGCCGCCGGGGCCGGGCGATTACCGGCGCCAACAAACGCCCGCTGAAGTCGCTGTCCGACATGCTGAAGGGCAAGCAGGGCCGCTTCCGGCAGAACCTGCTGGGCAAGCGCGTCGACTACTCCGGCCGCTCGGTCATCGTGGTCGGGCCGGAACTGAAGCTGCACCAGTGCGGCCTGCCCAAGAAGATGGCGCTGGAGCTGTTCAAGCCCTTCATCTACTCGAAGCTGGAGAAGTATGGCCACGCCACCACCATCAAGGCCGCCAAGCGGATGGTGGAGAAAGAACGGCCGGAAGTGTGGGATATCCTGGAAGAGGTGATCCGCGAACACCCGGTCATGCTCAACCGTGCCCCCACCTTGCACCGGCTGGGCATCCAGGCGTTCGAGCCGGTGCTGATCGAGGGCAAGGCGATCCAGCTTCACCCGCTGGTCTGCACGGCGTTCAACGCTGACTTCGACGGCGACCAGATGGCGGTGCACGTGCCGCTGTCGCTGGAAGCGCAGCTCGAAGGCCGCGTGCTGATGATGTCCACCAACAACATCCTGAGTCCGGCCAACGGCAAGCCGATCATCGTGCCGAGCCAGGATATTGTTCTGGGTCTGTATTACCTGTCGCTGGAGACGCCGGCATACCGCGACATGCCGGACGACAAGGCGCCGGCGTTCGGCCGCATCGGTGAGATCGAGCATGCACTGTTCGCCAAGGCGATCAGCCTGCACGACAAGATCAAGGCGCGGTTCGAGACCATCGATGCCGGCGGCAACCTGGTCCGCCGCGTCATGGTGACGACACCGGGCCGCATGATGATCGCGCAGATCCTGCCCAAGCATCCGAACGTGCCGTTCGAGATGATCAACAAGCAGTTGACGAAGAAGAGCGTCTCCGACGTGATCGACATGGTGTACCGCCACTGCGGCCAGAAGGAATGCGTGATCTTCGCGGACCGGCTGATGGGCCTGGGCTTCACCCAGGCCTGCAAGGCGGGCATTTCCTTCGGCAAGGACGACCTGATCATCCCGGTGGAAAAGGAAGCGCTGATCCACACCACGCAGACCGAGGTGAAGGACTTCGAGCAGCAGTACCAGGACGGCCTGATCACCGCCGGCGAACGCTACAACAAGGTGGTCGATGCGTGGTCACGCTGCACCGACGAAGTCGCGCGCGCGATGATGAAGGAGATCAGCAAGGAGGAAGCGGGGGTGCCCACCAACTCGGTGTGGATGATGTCGCACTCGGGCGCGCGTGGTTCGCCGGCGCAGATGCGTCAGCTTGCCGGCATGCGCGGGCTGATGGCCAAGCCGTCCGGTGAAATCATCGAGCAGCCGATTATCGCCAACTTTAAGGAAGGCTTGTCCGTCCTCGAATATTTCAACTCCACGCACGGTGCCCGCAAGGGTCTTGCGGATACGGCGTTGAAGACCGCGAACTCCGGCTACCTGACCCGTCGGCTGGTCGACGTGGCGCAGGACTGCATTATCGTGGAGGAGGACTGCGGGACCGATCGCGGCCTGACCGTGCGTGCGGTCATGGATGGCGGTGAGGTGGTGTCCAGCCTGTCGGAGCGCATCCTGGGTCGTACCTCGGCCGAGGACGTGCTCGATCCGTCAGGCAACGGCATCCTGGTCCCGGCCAATACGCTGATTGAGGAAGCCGAAGCCGAACTGATCGAGAAATCCGGCGTGGAGGCTATGAAAATCCGCTCCGTGCTGACCTGCGAGTCGCATATCGGTGTTTGCGGGCATTGCTACGGGCGCGACCTGGCGCGTGGCACGCCGGTCAACATCGGTGAGGCTGTCGGCGTGATCGCCGCGCAGTCGATCGGCGAGCCAGGCACGCAGTTGACCATGCGGACGTTCCACATCGGCGGTGCGGCGCAGCGTGGCGCCGAACAGTCGAGCGTGGAGGCCAGCCACGAAGGCACCGTGACGGTCAAGAACCGCAACGTGGTCATGAACAGCATGGGCACGCCGGTGGTCATGAGCCGCAACTGCGAAATCCTCCTGGTGGACGACAAGCAGCGCGAGCGTGCGCGGTTCCGCGTGCCCTATGGCGCGCGTCTTCTGGTGGACGAAGGCCAGCAGGTGGCGCGCGGTCAGAAGCTCGCGGAATGGGACCCGTACACCCTGCCCATCATCACGGAGCGTGCCGGCAAGGTCGAATACATTGACCTGATCGACAGCATCACCCTGGTGGAACGGATGGACGAGGTCACCGGCCTGACCTCCAAGGTCGTCGTCGATTACAAGCAGGGCGCGAAGACCGTCGATCTGCGCCCGCGCCTGCAATTGAAGGACGAGAACGGGGAGGTCGTGCGGCTGCCGAACGGCACCGATGCACGCTACTTCCTGGCACCGGACTCCATCCTTTCGGTGGATGCGGGCGCGCAAGTCGCGGCGGGCGACGTGCTGGCACGCATCCCGCGCGAAGGCAGCAAGACCCGCGACATCACCGGCGGTCTGCCGCGCGTGGCCGAACTGTTCGAGGCGCGCCGGCCGAAGGACCACGCGGTGATCGCGGAGATCGACGGCCGCGTCGAGTTCGGCAAGGACTACAAGGCGAAGCGCCGCGTCATCGTGAAGAATGACGAGACCGGCGAGGAGACCGAGTACCTGATCCAGAAGGGCAAGCACGTTTCGGTGCAGGAAGGCGACTTCGTGCGCCGCGGCGACCCGCTGGTGGATGGGCCGCGCGTCCCGCACGACATCCTGAAGGTGCTGGGCGTGGAGGCGCTGTCCGACTACCTGGTGAACGAGATCCAGGACGTTTACCGGCTGCAGGGCGTGAAGATCAACGACAAGCATATCGAGGTGATCGTCCGCCAGATGCTGCAGAAGGTGGAGATCCTGGACCCGGGCGACACCACGTTCCTGACCGGGGAGCAGGTGGACCGCACGGAGTTCGACGCGGTGAACACGAAGTTGACAAAGGACGAAAGGCCGGCGATGGCGATGCCGGTGCTGCAGGGCATCACCAAGGCGTCCTTGCAGACCTCCAGCTTCATCAGCGCGGCCTCGTTCCAGGAGACCACCCGCGTGCTGACCGAGGCGGCAACCGCCGGCAAGACCGACAACCTGATGGGATTGAAGGAGAACGTGATCGTCGGGCGTCTGATCCCGGCGGGCACGGGCGCCGTCATGAACCGGATGCGCTCGATCGCCGCCGGCCGCGACCAGCGCAACCTCGGCGGCTTGGCGACGCCGCAGATCACCGAGGTCAAGGCGGCCGAATAACGCCGCCTGCCACGGGCAAGGCAAAGGCCGGCGACGCGAGTCGCCGGCCTTTCTTTTGGTGAGTTTGAGATCGCCAGATCGCGGGCGCGGCGGCGCCGGTCTTGTCTGCCAGCACCCGTCCGGAGAGCCTCATGTGCCGTTCTGATCAAAACGCCAAGCTGGCGTAACTCTCGTTCCTTCATTGCAGCCCGATCAGTCACCATCGTGTGGACGGAACGCGGCAACCTCCATCAGCTCCCGGATGTTTCTCTCGATTTCGAGCGGAGGGATGCTGAATAGTGCAGCAATTCTTCGGATATGCGTCAGCGTCTCGGGGGATAATGGCCGATTTTTGCGAGGGCTGCGAATTCCGCAGAGCTTCAGCAGCATGATTTCGTCGATGCCACGCTGGTTACCTGGTGTACCAATGTGTCCCGCAGTTCGTGATTTTTCGTACCCCGCGCCATGTGAGCGGTTCTCGCCAGGGCCAAGCAGAACCATGCGCACGTACGATAGGCCAAGATTGATTGCCCGAGCACGGTTGAACAAATGGTCGACGTCGTAACCGCTCGGCATCGTGTTTATGCCGTGGTGTCGCTCGAGAAATGCCTCATATTTCGCCTTATAGTCATCATCCTCTGGCCGCAGCCACAGAAACTTATAATTCAAACTCGGGCAATGTTGCACAAATCCCTTCGTCGTTTCATTCCCCGGGAATGGCTCTATCGCAAGCGGATACATTGCGCGCAGATTGCTGGGCGTGGTGGTCAGGTCCACGATTGCGGAAATAGCAACGTAGGGAGGGATCTGAAGAATGCCTACCGGGATGAGGTATTCGCCAAGCAGTCCATCACGCTCCCGGCGCTGAACCTCGTCCACCGTTACGCTCATAACCTACTTCCTTCGATACAAGATTTCGCGGAAAAGTCGGAATGAGTATTCATCGCTGGCCGTACTCAACAGCAGCATGCAGGGAGTCGGTGTGGAATCCTCCTGAACGCATGGGGCCTCTCAACGCCACTTAAGGATCGCCTCCCCTCTCCCGATATCTATCAACGTGTTCCGTGTGATGGCCAGGAGGTGCATCTGGCACGGACGAGTTGAATCAGGGCTTCAATACGAGATCAGTCCTGTCGGTTAGCCCCAGCTAGCCGGTGAAGTTCCTTGGAACAGGCGATTCACGCCGCCTTGGTCAGCCGCTTCACGAACGCGGACCAGCGGTGGCGCCGCAACTCGCTGCGCGCCTTTTCGTCCGTCGTCATATAGTTCAACTGCACGCTGTAGCGCTGCCCGACGAACTGCCGGTGCCCGTGCCATGCGTTCGGCCCGTTCGGGAACACCAGC
>DATNEJ010000518.1:0-2332 GCA_035606775.1 Acetobacteraceae bacterium
GGTGGCGTACGACAATGACCTGCCGGTACCAGCCATGCTCGCCTGCGCCGCCGCGGAAAGCGGATGGGGCTCGCCGAAGAATGCGATCTTCCAGGCCACCGGCTGCCATTTCAACCTGCAGAAACCGTCATGGTACACCTGGATGAAATGCCGGACGGTCAAACTCAAGACGGATGGGCAAGGCCTCGGCACCCTGGTGTGGGTGGACTTCTGCGCCGCCGACACCTGGGCGGATTCGGTGGGGCTGTGGTGCACGTGGATCCTGAACTACCCGCACGAAGGTCATCGCAATGAAGTGCTGGCCGCCCGCCATTCGCCGCGCGACTTCTGCGCGAAGCTGCCGAAGGTCGGCTTCGGACCGCAGAACGCCGCCGCATGGAAGGCCACGGCGAAAGGCTACCTGGATGTCTACGACCAATTTCAACTGGGCGGGTTCGCCTGGACAGCACCCTGAAACGGGCGCGTGAGCGCTCGCGCCGTGGCAGGTCAGGAACGCCTGACGTGCGATTGGTTGCGCCGGCGCCGACGCCCCCGGCATTCGTCGCGCTGCTTGGGCATTCGTCGCGCTGCTCGGGACGGCCGCAACCGGGAGGACGCATGCCGCGCACCCCACGCCGCTGATGGCGGCCGGTCGAGCCGTTGCGCAACCGAGGCCCGCTGCTTAGGACCTGACGCGGAATAACCGCTTCAAGGCGATTGTTGCTTAGGCGATATAGTGTAGTTCCACTCGGGGTGGAATTCGTCGCCCTTGATGTCAATTTCGGCCATCTCCTTATCGGAGACCTGCACACCCTTCGGATACAGATTGCCGTCGATCTCACAGCACACCTTCAGCCCGGTCTCGGTCGTGGTGCTGCCGATCAGTTGGACAATAACCTGATGGCTGACCAGCGGCTTGCCGCGCCAGTTCTGCGCGATGTAGGCGAACAGCCGGTGCTCGATGCGGTTCCATTTGGAGGTGCCAGGCGGCAGATGGGTCACGCTCACCGTCAGGCCGGTCTCATTGGCGAAGCGTTGCAGCTCGCGCTTCCACAGCCGGACCCGCACGCCATTGGATCCGCCGCAATCCGCGGTGATGGTCAGGCTGTGTGCGCCCGGGTAGCGCGCCTTGCCGAGGTTCCGCCACCAGCGTCGAATGCTTTCCACCGCGAAGGCTGCCGTATCGGCATCGATCCCGACACTGACCCAGCCGTGATTGGCCGCGATGTCGTACACCCCATATGGAGCCACCTTGCCGAGTTCCGCCAGTTTGAAGTCGTGCACCCGCACCGGCTCGGGATCGTGCTGGCGGCGCAGCTCCCGGCCTGGGTTTTTGAAATCACCCACCAACTCCTTCTTCTTCGTGTCCACCGAGATGACCGGCTGAGCGTCCGCAATCGCCGCCTTCACCGCCGCGTTGATGTGTGCGAACTGCGCATCCCGGTCCGGGTGGTTGCTCCCCTCGCGGGTTTTGCGATTGCCCTGGCAACTGTATTTCAGCGTGCGCAGCAACTGCCCCACCAGCCGTTGGCTGACGTTGAAGCCCTGGGCGATCAAGGCCTTGACCAAATGGCGCTGACTGCGGCTCACCCAGCGTAGCGGCGATCCCGGGTCGCCGCGGATGGCATCCTCGATCAGCGCCTCGAGCGCCGCCGGCAGGCCCGGCTGGTGCACCACCGCCGGCTTGCGTCCGCCCCCAGGACGGCGAACCGCGGTGCCGTGCGTGTGGCTCCCAGCCTGCAGCTCAGCAATTCCGCGGTTGATCGTGCTGCGGGCCAGCCCGGTTGCCAGGGCCGTGGCGCTGACCCCGCCATAGCCCTGGGCAAGCGCTTCATTCGCCGCGAACAGACGTCGGCCGCGTTCGTCGAGGAACTCTCTCAGCAACCGGTACCGCGACCGGATGTCTTCAACGTCGATCACACGCCGAGCCTAGCGGCATGTCACCGCGTCGAGCCTAACAATATCTCGATTCTTTTCCTGCGTTCTTCGGCCCAGCTTGATTCGATTATTTCCCGTCGGATCCTTAGCCACCTGTGTTCTCCTGCCGGCGCGATGGTAGGGCACATCCCGGCCATGGCCCACACGCTGGACCGCCGACCGCAACGCTCGCAGGATGCCGCGCAACAACCGACAGGAGCATCGCATGGCCCGCGTGCCGTATCTGGATGTCGCCGATCTGGCGCCGGAGAATCAGGATCTGCTGAAGCGCCCGATCTCGCTGCATCGCGCGCTGGTGAATTCGCCGAACGCGGCGCGCGCTTTCTCGGGTGTCGGCAGTTTCATCCGCTTCGGCAGCAAGCTGGACGGGCGGCTGCGCGAGCTGGCGATCCTGCAGGTCGGGTGGTTGGCGCGC
>DATNEJ010000021.1:0-5553 GCA_035606775.1 Acetobacteraceae bacterium
CCGGAGCGCGACTTCGCCGCCATCGATATCTTCATGTGCGGCGCGTGCAACCCTTATCTCGGCTTACCGGCCCTGAAGGCAGCGTTCCAGCCGGCAACCCTGACGCTGAGTGAGCAGCGGCGCGGCCTGATCGCTTAACGCACGACCGCTTCAGGCAGAAGCGCCGGAACGTGTGAATCACACTCGTAAACAAAGCGTTGCTGCAAGGTTCGAAGACGACGCGGCCCGGTCACTCTTCCGGGCCGTTGCGTTGCATGGAGACCGATAATGGCGACCGATAGCTGGATCAACGAAACGCTCTACCCGCACTGGGGCCAGCGCTTCATGGTCAGGCGCGAACTGGCGCGCGTCCAAAGCCCGTTTCAGGACATTGTCATTTTCGACAGCTTCTCCCACGGCCGCGTCATGGTGCTGGACGGCGTGATCCAGATCACCGAGGCCGACGAGTTCGTCTATCAGGAAATGCTCGCCCACGTGCCCCTGCTGGCGCACGGTTCGGCGGAGAGCGTGCTGATCATCGGCGCCGGTGACGGCGGTGTGCTGCGCCGTGTGCTGCAGCATCGGGGCGTACGCCGAGCGGTAATGGTGGAGATCGATGGCGAGGTGATCCGGCTGTCGAAGGCGTTTCTACCCGCGATCGCCGGGGATGCGTGGACCGATCCGCGTGCCGAGGTGATCGTGGGTGACGGCATCGACTATGTGAAGCGTGCGTCCGACGCGGCGTTCGACGTCATCATCGTCGACTCCACCGATCCGATCGGCGTGGGTGAGGTGCTGTTCACCGACGCGTTCTACGAGAATTGTGCCCGCATCCTCACCGCGCGGGGCGTGGTGGTGAACCAGTGCGGCGTGCCGTTCATGCAGGCGGACGAATTGCGGGAGACGAGTCAGCGCCGCCGCCGCTTCTTTCCGCACGTGACCGCCTATGTTGCCGCGGTGCCCACCTACGTCGGCGGTTTCATGACTCTGGGCTGGGCCGCGAAGGACAGCACCATGACGGCGGTTCCGCTGGCGGAAATTCGCCGCCGTGCCGAGACTACGGGATTATCCGACGCGACCCGCTACTGGACGCCGGAGATTCATGTCGGCGCGTTCAACCTCCCGCCGTATATCAGCCAGCATTTGCCGGAATGAATCGGCGGAGGATTGCGGACCGGCAGTCCCGCGGCGCGGCTGACGCGATCGAGGTCTGAACGCATCGTATTCGCGCCGGACGGACGGTGCCGCCTCTTTCCATCGATACTTTGCGCCGGTCTGGTATCGAGCGACGGGTGGGTGATCGGCTGCGCGTGATACAACAGGCCAACCATCATGCCTCGTGCCCGGTCGCGTGGAGGTGCGTCTGCGCGTGCCCGGAGCCTGTTTGGTGCGGACAGACACACCGACACGGCGCTTGCGCGATCGACGTCTCCGGCGAGTCCGCCTCCAACGACCACGCTCAGGTTTGATCGCGCAATTGAAGTCTCCGCAATGCCGCCTCCGGCAACCGCAATCCATGCATACCGCCAGGCATTCAGCCTTTCCCGCTGCGAGTGCAGGTTGCGGAATTTGCCACGAAATGGTCGGAGCACGATGGATTGCTCAGGGGACGGTGCGGAATAACCTCAACCGCCGCTCGTCAGAGTCGTTCACTTGCGATGGATCTAACGATGCAGCGGCATGGGCGGCGGGGTACGCGGCCACGGCAAGCGGCCGCGGTATTGGCAGGGCCGCCACACGCGGAAAGGATGCAGACTGGAGAGATCGACCCTGCCTCGGCCGCCGAGATACTTGATCGCGTATACCCGCACCAGAACCGCGGCGGTTTTCGCTCCGGTGGGCCGATGCAGGCGCCATTGACCTGCCAGACCGCGCCCCGGGGCCGGCGATACGACGATGCTGCGCCCCGCTCAATTGACAATCATCACGCAACCGATTGTTCTGTATCGACATTGATAGCCCGATGCGTCCGGCAGCGGTCAGCCGGTCACGCCCGGTTACATTTTCACCGTGGCCGCACATCGGCCGGCCCGATAGGATGGCGACTCGGAAAACGAGATGGACGATTTCCCCGAAGCAGGAGGCATAAGATGGCATCCTGGAATGGTTGGGGGGCGATCCTTTCCGGGCAGCATTCCCGGCCGCAGGCGCCGGACCGCTGGTCACCAACACGCGTGCCAGCGATCCAATTATTGCCGCTTCCGCTGATGTTCCGCCCGCGGCAGAAGCACGAGCCGAAATGACAGAAGGTAGGGTTATGGACGATCAGACGCTTCAAACGCAGAGGCACCTGCTGATCGCGGGTACAGGCCGAGCGGGAACGAGCTTTCTGGTTCGCTATCTGGATCGGCTCGGGCTTGATACGCATCTCGGACGGAACGGCGACCAGGCGGCATGGCATGAAGATGCCAATGCCGGCCTGGAGGATTCACCCATCCTGAGCTGGAACGCCGATCTGCCCTACGTCATCAAGACGCCCTGGCTGCATCAGGTCATCGATCATGTCCTGGCCGACGCGACGATCGCCCCGGATGCTGTGATCATTCCCGTCCGGGACCTGGCTGAGGCCGCCGCCAGCCGCAGCGTAACCGAGTGGCATGCGATGCACAGAAGTGTCCCGTGGATGACTGAGCTGGACCAGAGTTGGGAACAGTGGGGTCAGGTGCCGGGCGGCGCCATCTACTCATTGAACCCGATCGATCAGGGCCGTCTTCTGGCTGTCGGATTTCATCACCTCGTCCAGCGCCTGATCGCGGCCGATATCCCAATTATTTTCCTGGCTTTCCCGCGCTTGGCAGAAGACAGCGATTACCTGTTCGACAGGCTCCGCCCCGTGTTGCCTGACAATATCGACCGGCAGGCAGCCCGGGACGCGCACCGGCGTATTGCGGACTTGGCGAAGGTCAGGGTTGGCAGCGAACTCGATGCGGCGCGCCAGCCGGAAGCAGCCGTTTCCCCCATCATGCGCCACGGGTCGCCCGAAGCACTCGATTCGATCGCAATCCGTCGGGAGCTAAGCCGCCTGCGCAGGCAACTTGCCGATTCCTCCGCCGCGCTCGCCCAGGCAGAGGCGGAAACCCGCAAGACACAACAGGACGCCGGCACGTTGCGGGAACAACTTTCATCAGCCGAAGAGAGGCTGGCGGAGGCGCGCGAGCGTGGCGAGCAGGCTGTCATCGACAAGGCTGCCGCGGAGCGGACGCTTGGCGACGAAGCCCGGCTCCACCGCCAGCAGGCACAGGAGCTTACCAAGGAAGTTGCCCGGCTTCGGCAAGCCGCTGGCCGGCAGACAGAACGGGCGCAGGAGGCAACGGAGCGTGCCCGCGAACTGGAAGACACGCTTTCCATGATGCGCAATTCCAGGTCATGGCGCCTGACACGCGCCTATCGCGCGCTGGGCAGGATCATGCCTCGCACCAGGCAAAACTGAACTCTCCGGAAAAAGGCTGCTGCAAAGCCGGGTTCCCGCAGCACACCGGTCGCCTTACATCGGCTTCAGGCGATTCGCGCTCCGACATTGTCCCTGTTCGTGAGGCAACAACGCCCGGGCATCCGCCGGCTGAGCCCCCGCAAAGCCGCCACCCGAATTGACCCGCCGATCCTTCGACGGCAGAGAAGAACCAGGGCGTGATCGTCGCAGGCGGAACCGCCGAAGACGTGGATCATGCGATCAGACAAAGGCGTAGATTCTGGTCAGTGCCGCTTATCCGCACCGAACAGGGTCTGAAGCGGCGATGCGCCGACAGTGAAGGAGGCTTTCGTGGCGGACACCATCATCACGCAGGCCGACGGTATCCTTGAAATCACCTTCAACCGGCCGGAAAAGAAAAACGCCCTCACGCGCGCGATGTATGCGGCGGTGGTCGACGCCTTTCAGACCGCCAATACGGAACCGAAAATCCGCGTCGTCCTGCTGACCGGCGCCGGCGATACCTTCACCTCCGGCAACGACATCAAGGACTTTCAGCAGCGCGCCGCGACCAATGAGGCCAGTCACGCATCACCCTTCCTGACCGCGCTCTCGTCCCTCAAGAAGCCGCTGATTGCAGCCGTCAACGGTGCGGCGATCGGCGTCGGCACCACCATGCTCGCCCATTGCGACCTGATCGTCGCCGCGCAATCCGCGCGCTTCGTGATGCCGTTCACCAGCCTGGGTCTCGTGCCGGAAGCAGGCAGCTCACTCCTGTTCCCGCGCCTGCTCGGCCACCAGCGGGCGAGCGCCCTGCTTCTGCTGGGCGAACCGATGGATGCCGCCACCGCCCATGCATGGGGTTTCGTCAACCAGGTGGTGCCCGACGCAGACCTGCTCGCCACCGCCCGAGACATCGCACGGCGGCTGGCCGCGCTGCCGCCCCAGGCAGTGCAGCAGACCAGGGACCTCATCAAGTTCGGCAACGCCGACCTGCCGGGCCGGATCGAACAGGAACTGGCGCTGTTCCGTGACCGCCTCCGGTCCCCCGAAGCCGCGGAAGCCTTCGCTGCCTTCATGGAAAAGCGCAAGCCTGACTTCAGCCGTTTCGCCTGACAGGACCTGCCTGAGCCGCACCGCGTCCATTTGCACAGTTCGGCCGCAGGCGTTCAGACTATACGCGGCAAGGCAGGAGCGCGCGGGTGCATTTCGATCTGAAGCTCTGGCAGATGACCGAGGGGCTCCGGGGACGCATGACCGTCTCGGTGCTGCTCGGCTTGCTGGCGCTGGCCGTCGGTATCGCCCGCTTCGCGTTTCTCGGGCGGTTCCTCGCCGGCATCCTCCACCAGGAGACGCTCGTCACGCTGATCCCGTCGTTGCTGGGGGCGGCCGGCGCCATCCTGCTGCGTGCCGTGCTCGACCATGGCCGCACCATGATCGCCCACCGCACCGCCGCGCGGGTGCAGGAGTGCCTGCGCCACCGGCTGTTCGATAAGATCGTTGCCCTGGGTCCGGCATGGTTCGGGGCGGAGCGCACCGGCGGCGTCATGCTGTCCCTGGTGGATGGCGTCGAACAGCTCCAGACATTCTTCGGCCAGTACCTGCCGCAGGTCGCCATCGCCATCTGCGCGCCGGTCGCGATCTTCGCGTTCATCGCCTGGTGGGATGTGCCCGTTGCCGGCGTCATGCTGGCGGGCGCGCTGTTTACGCTGGTGCTGCCGGCGACCGTTCATCGCCGCACCGGCACCGCGTCCCGGGAACGCCAGAGCGCCTTCAAATCGTTCGGTGAGGAATTCCTTGACGCCGTGCAGGGATTGCCGACGCTGAAGGCGTTCGGCCAGAGCAGGGCCTATGGCCAGATGCTGGCCACCAAGGCGCGCGCCCTGTCCGACAGCACGTTCTGGGTGCTGTCGCTGAATGTCGCGACCCGCGGGCTGACGGATCTGGGGACGGCGTTCGGTGCGGCGGCGGCCCTGGCGCTGGGCGCATGGCGCGTGAACCACGACCTGATGAGCCTGGAGGCGCTGGTCATCGTGCTGATGGCCGGCACGGAAATCTTTCGCCCGCTGCGCGACCTGCGTGCCGTGCTGCACCAGGGACTGAACGGCCAGGCGGCGGCAGCCGGCATCCTGGGATTGCTGGATGAGCCGGTCACCGCGCCCGCC
>DATNEJ010000557.1:0-5432 GCA_035606775.1 Acetobacteraceae bacterium
TGCGATGTGCCGAGCAAGATCGAGCAGCGCCTGTTCGCGTTCGCGCAGCAGATTCAGCAGGAGTTGCAGGCACAGCACTGACCGCGGTCATTCACTCTCCGATGGCCGCGGCATCGGCTGGCGCTCTTCCTCGGGGAAGCCGTGCGCCTTCCAACCGTCCGTTCCCTCCGGATACCAGGCGACATGTGTATACCCCATTGTCAGGGCGCGCTTGGCGGCATTCCACGACATCCAGCACTCGGCCAGGCAATAGAACACCATCGTGCGGGCCGGATTGCCTCCGCTCGCGTCGCGCAGGCCGTGCCTGAAGTAATCCTCCATGGAAGGTGCCAGGGCGCCATAGCCAGTGTCCGGCAGCCACACGCTGCCCGGTATGTCAAAGCGCGATTTCGGCCGCCAGATCGTCGAGGCGGGAAGACCAACCGGGCGAGGTGGTTGAGGCAGCACGTCAATAAATACCGCCTCATGCTTCTGCCATAAATCATGCGCCTGGGCGGTGGAAAGCACCGTGGCGCCGTGCAGCGTTTCGGGCGTCGGACCGCGGAACGCCTCCATACGATAGCCTTGTGGCTCCGGTGGCGCCGGTGCTGCGGCAGCAAGGGATGCGGCGCTCACGGCAACCAGAATGCAGGAAGCCAGACGCTTCATTGCGGGATCAGCTTGCCCTGCTCATCCAGCAACGGGACGCCGTAATCGGCTAGAATCTGGTCGATTTCCGGTTTGCTTTCGGTGATCAGCCGGTTGAGCTTCCTCTTCCACTCCTGATCCGACCGCCGCACGCCCATCGCCACGCGGAAATCCATCCGCTCCTTTTCCTTCAGCAGAGGCACGACGGTCAGCGGCGGCGTTTCGTGCTTCGCATGGTAACCCGCCATCGGCCCCCACAAGACGCCGGCATCGATGCGGCCCGCTGCGACGTCATCCGCCATCGCACGAGCGGGTGAGGAAACGCGCGTGTCCACAGTCAACGGATACGGCTTGGACAGCGCCATCAGGCCGTCTTCTGTCAGCACTGTCGCCGGCGGCGTGCCCGCGACCACGCCGATATGTTTGCCTTTGAGCCGCGGGTCTTCCAGCGACTCGATCCCGTCCAGGCCGGTGCCCGGTTTGAAGATCAGGGAATAGGTCGAGTGGTAGTACGGGTTTGTCGTCTGCACGAGTGTGTCGCCGACCGCGACGCCGATGATGACGTCGCAGCGCAAAGCAAACAGCGTGTTGCGCAAAAATCCGATGACCTGCGGCTCATAGGTGTAGCTGGTCGGTTCGTTCAGTTTCTTCGCGAACAACGCGGCGAGCTTGTTCTCAAATCCCTCGCCCTGCTCATTGGAATACGGCAGGTTGTGCGGATCGGCGCACACACGGAATATCTTGGGATCGACCAGCTCGATCGAAGCCCCAAGTCCGGGGGCCTGGGCCATGACGCGAGGCGTCAGCGCAAGCGCCGCGATCGCCGCAAGCAGCAAGATCCGCAGCCAGCGCTTTTCAGACGATGAAAAAATGTCCACCAAGCCTGTCACGACGTCACGCCTCGGTCATCCCATGCATTCATCCTCGGCCTTGACGAACGAAGCGGGTTTCGCCGCGTGCTTGCCGGGACGTCCACGGCCGACTACGCCATCCGCCCGTGCCCGCAGATAGGTGTAGATGGCATCGATATAGCACATGACGTTCTTGTTTTCGCCCTCCGCGGGCATGACAAGGTCCTGTGCCGACGACACATTTTTCTTGCCGCCTGCCACAGTGGCATAGAAATCGGTGTAGCTCAGCGTCTTCATTGAATCGACCAACGCCGGGGCGTAGGTGGAGCCCATGCCGTCAGGGCCGTGGCACCGCAGGCACTCCGCCGAATAGCGGGTGAACCCGACATAGGTGTACCAGTCGACGGTGCCATCCGGCTCGACTTTGAAGGTCGGATTGCCATCCTTGTCCGCCCACTTTCCGTCATCCGACGAAACGGCGGCCGGATTTCCGGCACCGTCGGCGATGGCGTTGCCCGAGACAGACAGGGCGATCAGTGCGGCTGCGGCGGCAGCGGTCATGCTCAAGGAACGTTGCACGACGGTATTCCCGGCTGTGAAAAGAAGGGCCGACCCCGGAGCGACCGCTCCGGCGCCGGCCAGGTGGTCGACGCAGTCGGGTCTTTGGATCAAGACCCCGAAAGCTTGAAGACTGTCAGTGTGCCGCCGAGGGCAGTGAAGTTATTCAGCGCCGCATAGCCGCCGACCGCGCCCAGGCCAGCGTGCGGATCGGTCAGGCCGGCGGCAAGTCCGATACCGGCCCACCCGCCGACGCCGGACAGGACCGCGACGTATTGCACGCCGTTATGCTCATACGTCATGACGTTGCCGATGATGCCGGACGGGGTCTTGAACTTGTAGAGTTCCTTGCCGGTCTTCGCATCGACCGCCTTCAAATAGCCTTCCAGCGTGCCGTAGAACACGACGCCGCTCTTGGTCGCGAGCGCGCCCGACCAGACGGAGAACTGTTCCGGATCCGACCATACGATCTTTCCGGTGCGCGCATCCCAGGCGATGAAGTTGCCCATGTTGGTGCCGCCGGGCGCAGGATACATGGACAAGGTTGCACCGACATAGGGCTGACCGGCGGTGTAGGACACCCGGAACGGCTCATAATCCATGCACACATGGTTGGTTGGCACGTAGAACAGCCCGGTCACCGGTGAGAAGGCCGCGGGCTGCTGGTCCTTGCTGCCAAGGGCCGCCGGGCAGATGCCCTGGGAGTTGGTGTCCTCCCCGTTGTGCTCGGTGGAGTATTTCGGCACGACCTCCGGACGACCGTAGTTCGGGCTGTTCTTGTCCATGTCGACCTTGGTCGCCCAGTTCACCGCCGGATCGTATTTGTTGGCGACCAGCAGTTCTCCGGTTGCCCGGTCAAGCGTGTAGCCGAATCCGTTGCGGTCGAAATGCACCAGAAGATGGCGCAGCCGTCCGCCCATCTGCTGATCGGCCAGGATCATCTCATTGACGCCGTCATAGTCCCATTCGTCGTGCGGCGTCATCTGATAGACCCACTTCGCCATTCCGGTGTCGGGATTGCGCGCGAAGATGGTCATCGACCATTTGTTGTCGCCGGGCCGCTGCTTCGGATTCCAAGTGGAGGGGTTGCCGGAGCCGTAGTAGATGAGATCGAGCTGCGGATCGTACGAATACCATCCCCACGTATCGCCGCCGCCGATCTTCCACTGATCGCCCTGCCAGGTCTTCAGGCTGGAATCGGCGCCGATCGGCTTGCCGAGCGACGTGGTTTTCTGGGGGTCTACAAGCAGGTCGGTGTCAGGGCCTTCGGAATAGGCGCGCCAGACCTGCTTGCCGTCCTTCACCGAATAGGCGGCAATCCAGCCGCGCACACCGAACTCACCGCCGGATACGCCGACATAGACCTTGTCCTTGACGACCATCGGCGCTTCGGTGCCGGTCGCGCCTTTGCCCGGATCATCGGTCTTCACCGACCACACGACCTTGCCGGTCTTGGCGTCCAGCGCGACCAGAGTCGTGTCCGCCTGATGCAGGAAAATCTTGCCGTCACCGTAGGCGACACCCCGGTTCACCGTGTCGCAGCACATGACGGGAATGACGTTGGGGTCCTGCTTCGGCTCGTATTTCCACAGAATCGCGCCGTCATGATTCAGATCGAGCGCGTAGACGATGTTCGGGAACGGCGTATGTACATACATCACGTCGCCGATCACCAGCGGCGCACCTTCATGTCCGCGCAGCACGCCCGTTGAGAATGTCCAGGCGACCTGCAATTTGCCGACATTCTGCGGGGTGATCTGCTCCAGCGTCGAATAGCGCTGATTGTCATAGGTGACGGTCGGCATCACCATGTTCTTGGCGTTCTTCTCCATTTTCAGGAGATCGTCGCCGCTCGCGTTTTGCGCGCGCGCAGTGCCCAGCAAAAGAAATGGCGTGAGAATCGTCGCTGCCCAAAGCTGAGTTGAGAATCGGCGTTTCATCATTCTCCTCCTGCGGGCGGTTTGTTATTTGTTTGCGCGAGGATTCGACCAGCCCAGTACAACAGCCGCTTTCGCCCGGACGGATCAGATCAAGGCGCTATTTCCAACGTGCCGCGAGGACGCGAGGCTTTCTTTTTGTATCGCAGGAGTCCCCGCGGCAGCGCGGGTGATAACGCGATCCTTGACATAACCGGCGCCCCGTCAAGCATGCCACCCAGCGAAAGTCGCGGCATCACGAAGTGTTGAGTCAGTTTCTGTCGCACGGCAATGTCCGATTGCAGTGGGTAATCAGGCCAGTAGATTCTTCTATGAAATGCTTCGGTACAATCTTGATCAAGTGGCGGATGCGACGATTTGTGTCGCTGCTTCTGTTCGTGCTCGTCCTTGTTTCATGGCAGGTGGCGCGCGCGCAGCCGGTTTCGCCGCTCGCCATGAAGGCGGTGGCGGACGGCGACTATGTGCATTTTGGACAGGTGGCCCTCACCACGCCCGCGAATGCTGGCGATATCGCCAATCTCGGAGTTGTTGTCGGGCGTGACGCGGTGGCCGTTATCGACACCGGCGGCAGCGTGCAGGTAGGGCGCGGCCTGCTGGCAGCCATACGGACGATCACCGACAAACCCGTGCGCTACGTGATCAACACGCACGAGCATCCCGATCATGTCTTCGGCAATGCCGCTTTCGACGCACCCGGCGTCACGTTTGTCGGGCATCACAACCTGCCGGCCGAACTGGCGAAAAGGGGCGACTACTACCTGCAATCCTATCGCGATGCGCTGGGTGGAACGGCCATCCGCCAGGTTCGCATCATTCCGCCAACCCTCCTGGTGCAGAACACCCAGTCGCTTGACCTCGGCAACCGGCGCCTGGACCTGATTGCATGGTCTCCGGCCGCGCACACCGACTGCGACCTGACGGTGATGGATGAAGCAACCGGCGTATTGTTCGCAGGCGATCTCGTCTTCCTGGATCATGTTCCGGTGCTGGACGGCAGCGTGAGGGGGTGGCTCTCGGTCCTCTCGCGCCTGGAAAAGCTGCCTGCCCGGCTTGTCGTATCGGGACATGGGGCCAGGGTGGCGCCGTGGCCGCAGGCACTCGACGACGAGCGCCGCTACCTGACCGTCCTGGCCGGCGATACGCGCCGCCTGATTGCCGCCGGCGTGCCAATGGCCCGTGCCGTGCCGCAGATCGCGCGGTCGGAGCGCGGCAAATGGAAGCTGTTCGACGCCTATAATCCGCGTAACGCCACCGCTGCGTTCAGCGAACTGGAATGGGAGTAGGGCGCCTGGACCCGAAAACCGCCTCGCGTTCGCCTCGGCCGCGATAGGCATACCGCGCATCCGTCCGTGCCGCCGACTCCTCGGCAAGCGCGGCCATACGTGCATGGTGCGGAGAAAGCTCGCAGCTCGGATCGGTCGCTGCCGCGTCGCCGACGATGGCCAGCGCCTGACAGCGG
>DATNEJ010000184.1:0-13871 GCA_035606775.1 Acetobacteraceae bacterium
CGCGTCGATATCGACCCGGTGGAGATGCGCCGGCTCAAGGTGGATCTGGGGATCGTTGCGGATTCGGCCGATGCCGCGCGGGCGCTGGCTGCCGCGGTGGCTCGTCGCGCGGATCCGGCACGGGCTACGGCAATTGCCAAGGCCAAGTCCGATACGCAGGCGGCGATCCAGAAAGTGCAGCCGCAGATGTCGTTCCTGCAGGCGATCCGCGACGTGCTGCCGGAGAACGGTATCCTGTGCGATGAGATGACGCAGGCGGGCTATGCATCCTGGTTCGGCTTTCCGTTCCATGCGCCGCGGACGCTGATCACCTCCGGCTTTTCCGGCACGCTCGGCGCGGGGTTTCCGACGGCGCTTGGGGTGAAGGTGGGTCAGCCCGACCGGCCGGTGGTTGCGCTGACCGGGGATGGCGGGTTCCTGTTCGGCGGCGCGGAGCTGGCGACCGCCGTGCAGCACGGCATCAACCTGGTGACGGTGCTGTTCAACAATGCATCGTACGGCAACGTGTTGCGCGATCAGCGGCGGCTGTTCGAGGGGCGCGATTCGGGATCGGTGCTGCGCAATCCGGATTTCCAGACGTACGCCAAGGCGTTCGGCGTGCCGTCGTGGCGAGTGGCGGATGCGGACGGGCTGCGCGGCGCGCTGAAAGAAGCGCTGGCAACGAGCGCGCCGACGCTGATCGAGGTGGTGACGGATATTAGCAAGGAATACGCGCCGTGGGAGTTCATCGCGCCGGGGCGGGGGTGAGGGGCGACGGGTGGTTGGGTCGACAACGCGGCCACGAGGGCTCCAGCCAATCGCGCGCCCCCTCAAATTAGGGACCGGCATATCTCTGGACAACTTGACAACGGTAAGCGTGGCGGAAGCATGGGCATCGCGTCACGCTATTGGCCGAGCTCGGCCCACCAAAACCAACCGTCAACGGCGGTTGGTCTAACAATGCAACCGCAGCCCTGACGTATTGGCTGCAGTGCGCAAGGCAGCCAGCATGCAGGTGAACCGGACAAGAACATCTTGCAGCCCGACCAGGGTGGCGCCCTACTCTCTGTATGATGCCATTTCGATGGCGTCGGGACGCTCGATGGCCTGGGCAGTTTGCCGCCCCTCCAGCGCATGGACCGCGCGGCATAATCCTCCAGCGCGCTGGTGTTGCTGGCTATGTTCCCTGGCCTCCATGCTCAGGCCAGCTATGGCCTTGCGATCGGCAATATGAGCGGAGGCGACCTGTGTTGCACAACCAGGCCGGTGTTATCTTGCACTTAACGACAAACCGGGAAGGTTTGATACTCAGCCTCGGCGGCGATGCCATCGTCATCTCGATGTAGTGATAATCTCAATGGGGCGCTCCCGGCCGCAATGATTTGTGGCGTCGATTCCACCAATAGAACGGGGGAGGATGCAGATGCCTTATGCTAGTAATGCTGGCGTTCGGATACACTACACGGTTGAAGGCAGCGGGAAGCCGCTTGTGCTGCAGCACGGCTTCACAGACTCGCTTACGTCCTGGCGGGAATATGGCTACATCGCCGCGCTTCGTGACTGCTACAAGGCGATCCTGATCGACGCACGGGGTCATGGCGAGAGTGACAAGCCGCACGATGCGACGGACTATGCGCTCGATCTGCGGGTAACGGACGTGACCGCTGTGCTCGACGCACTTGGCATCGAGAAGGCAAACTTTTGGGGCTACTCGATGGGCGGATGGATCGGTTTCGGTCTCGGCATGCAGCAGCCGGAACGCCTGGACCGATTGGTGATTGGTGGACAGCATCCTTTTGCGCGCGACCAATCCGGTTTCCGGCAATGGCTTCGTACCGGCATCGAAGATGGCCCTGACGCCCTGATCGCTGCTTTCGAGAAGATGGCGGGGCCGATTTCGGATGCTTATGCAGCACGCCTGCGGGCCGCAGACCTCAAAGCATGGCTCGCCGCGGTTGCTGATCGCGAGAGCATCGAGGACGGTTTGGAGGCCATGACGATGCCGTGCTGTATCTACGCCGGCGACGCAGATCCAATATTCGCTCTGACAAAATCCGCAAGTGCACGAATACCGCATGCGCGCTTCTTTCCACTAGCGGGCCTTTCACATCTTCAGGCGATGGTGAGCAGTAATCTCGTGCTGCCGCACGTAATGGAATTCCTGAACGGACTCGGTTGACTGCGGTGGGCATCACAAACTCTTGCTATGCTCCACCTTCACTTTTGATGACGTAACAGCGTTTTTCATTTGGTGGCGTGGCGCAGGAGATTTGCCAGGCACGACAAGACCATACGAACTTGCCTCCGGAATAGGGGGCTGGGTCCTACCCGTCAGTCGTGCGGAGATGACTTGCCGTAAACCAATTGCGTAACACGGGAAACGGCAACGGCAGCTTTAGACGGGAAAGCGCTGGAGGTGCCAAATGCGTAACGCCGCCAGAGGCGATAAACCAGCCACACATCACAACATCCTCTCATGCCCCCTCGGCAGAATGCGATCCTCATCCAGGAAATCCAGGTATGGCCCCAACGTGAGCAGGAACACCGTCGCGGCGGTGATAAGATCCGCCGCCGTCACCGGAAGCGGCAGCTGCACCTCCGTCTGAAGCAGTGCGCGGTGATCGGGCGTTAGCCCCACCCGCCATGACTCTGGCAGCGAACCGGCCAGGGCACGCAGCAGCGCGAAGCTCCGCGGGCGCGCCGCATCCTCGCCATGCGCCGCCGAACTGGGCACGCGCCCAAGAATCGCCCGCATCGCCAGGCGGCCGCCTCCCGGCCCGGTCTGCACCAGACGCGCCCGCACCAGCCGTCCGCGCCAGCGCACGGTGAAACAGGGCGACGTATCCGCATCGCGTGGCGTCAGGCGCCCGTCGGGATGGACGGCGAAGGGACCAAGAAGCGGCAAACGGCCGAGCGGCATGGGCGGACTCCGGATGGGAATCGAATGCTTGCCGCGGGAAAGTGAACCAGACATAAACGCCCCCTGAATGTCTCTCGCCGACGACATGCGCCACGTGTTCGCGCCTCCTCATCCGGCCGGGCGACCATTCATCGTCGCCGGGGTGGCGGTTGCGCTTTTGGGCGTGCTGCTGTGGGGCTTCCTCGGCTGGCTGGGCGCCATCTTCACCCTGTTCTGCCTGTATTTCTTCCGCGATCCTGAACGTGTGGCGCCAGGCCGGCCCAGCGCGGTCCTGGCCCCCGCGGATGGCAGGATCGTTTCGGTCGGACCGGTGGCACCGCCGCCCGAACTCGGCCTGGGCAGTGCGCCGCGCTGGCGGGTTTCGATCTTTCTGTCGGTGCTGAATGTCCACGTGAACCGGGTCCCGGTGGACGGAACGGTCACCCGGATCGCCTACCGTCACGGCGCCTTCGTCAGTGCGAGCCTCGACAAGGCCAGCGAGTCGAATGAACGCAACGCCATTGCCATACGCCTGCCGGATGGGCGGGAGATCGCGGTGGTGCAGATCGCCGGGCTGATCGCGCGCCGCATCCTTTGCGCGCTGCGCGAAGGGGACGCGGTGCGCGCCGGGGACCGGTTCGGCATCATCCGCTTCGGCAGCCGCACCGATCTTTACCTGCCGGAGGGCGTGCGGCCCCTGGTTGCCGAAGGCCAGACCATGATCGGCGGCGAGACGGTCATCGCCGACCTGACGGAATGAGCGAGCCGGCACGCGTTTCGCGGATACGGCGGCTGCACCGCTACCGGCGGCGGCAGCGGCCCCGGTTCAAGGGGCCATCATTCAACCGCATCATTCCGAACCTGTTGACGATGATCGGGCTGTGCGCCGGCCTGACCGCCATGCGCTTCGCGCTGGAAGGCCGCTTCGGTGCCGCCGCCGTCGCCATCACCGTGGCCGGTGCGATCGACGGGCTGGACGGCAGGCTGGCGCGGCTGCTGAAGGCAACCTCCCGCTTCGGCGCGGAGTTCGACAGCCTGTCGGATTTCCTGTGCTTCGGCGTGGCCCCGGCCTTCACGCTCTATGTCTGGTCACTGGAGCGGGCAGGCGGCTACGGCTACGCGCCGTGCCTGATGTTCGCGGTCTGCATGGCGCTTCGCCTGGCGCGGTTCAATGCATCGCTCGACAGCGCGCCCCGGCCTGCCTACGCCTACAATTTCTTTACCGGCGTCCCCGCGCCGGCCGGTGCCGGACTCGCCTTGTTCCCGCTGTTTGTCGGGCTGGAGGCAAAATCACTTGGCTGGGACTGGCTGCTTGCGGTCGTGCAGTATCCGCTGTTCGGCGCGCTCGTGCTGATCGGTGTCGCGCTGCTGCTGGTCTCGACCTTGCCAGTCTGGAGCTTCAAAAACTTCAAAGTCCCTGCCGAATACGTCCTCCCCCTTCTGCTCGGCACCGGAATATTTGTTGCCGTGCTGGTGGTGGACCCCTGGGCGGCGATGGCGGCGGGCGGCCTGATCTACATGATCATGCTGCCGTTCAGCCTCCGCAGCTTCCGCGGGCTGCAGCGTGCAGCCGAATCGATCCGCGAGGAGGTTGAGGCGGACAGCGCTCCTCCCTGACGCTGGAGCGCGATCGTCGGAGGCGGACTCGCCGGAGGCGTGAATCGCGCGATCAGACAAGAGATGGAGCCTGGTCGGTGCTTCTATCCGCACCTCCGTAGCTTCTACATCCGGATGCCGGCGCCAGATCCGGCCCCCGGCCCACACGCGCATCTGAACCGGCGGAACGCCAACCGCCGGGACTGAAGCTGGTTGCGGTCCCATTGCGCCAGCCGATCCGCGTCTCCCTGACGCCGCGGGCACGGCGCCGTGGGAGTGGCCATGCCGTTGCTGTCCGTCGATGAGCCGACGCGAGCAAGCGCGCACGTCCGGGAAGGGACGCTCGCCGTTCGCGCCCTTCAAGTCATTCTCAGCTTTGTCGCCGGCGCGGTCGACAGCACCACGTTCTTGGCGCTGTCCGGGATGTTTGCCGCTCACGTCACCGGCAATTTTGTTGTCCTGGCGGTGGGCCTTGTCTCGTTCCAGGGGCACGGCGCGGCGGCCAAGCTGCTCGCCCTGCCGGTGTTCCTGGTTGCCGCCTGGCTGTCCGCTCTGTTCGCGCAAGCGTGGCCGTGGCCGCGGTCCACGCTGTGTTCTCTGCTGCTGACCGAGGTATTGTTGATGTGCGCTTCGCTGGCGGTGGGCTACTCCCTCCACGCCCCGGTCGATGCCGATTCTCTGCGCGCCATGGCCCTGGGCATGCTGCTGGTCGCGGCGATGGGTGTGCAAAGTGCACTGGGTCAGCTCGCGTTCCCGAAATCGCCCGCGACGACGGCGATGACCACGAACGTGTCTCGGCTGGCAGTCGAATTGGCCCGCAGGCTGATGCGCCGGATGCAAGATGGGCACCGCGCCGGGAAGCGGGAAACCGCCCCTCACGGCGCCGTCGCTGAGGTCATCGGCTTCGTGATCGGGTGCGGTTGCGGTGCAATCGGCTACAAGCTCGGAGGATTTCCCTGGCTGATCGGGCCGCTGATCATGCTGTGCGTCGCTGCAACACTCATGAGGTTCACTTGACTCTCAGCCTCACCGAGGGAATCGCGGTGGCGTGAGGCATGCCGCAACGCAACTTTGCCGGCTCGCTCTGCGTTCCCCCCCAAGTGAGCACGAAAGCGGCCGAGATGATGTCCGGCGGAGTGGGAGCAGGGCGGCGGGAGCTGCTGGCGGGGGTGGCCGCTGCCTGCATGGTTATCCCGATGACCAAGGGGCGAGCGACAGAGATCAAAGGCGTTCCGCCCTGGGATCCGCATGCGGGTACGCCGCCGGTGCCGGTTGTCGCCGGCCCCTGGCAGTTCTTTACGCCCGAGGAAGGCGCCGCTGTCGAGGCTTTGGTGGATCGGCTGATCCCACCTGACCCGCAATGGCCGGGCGGCAAGGATGCGGGCTGTGCGGTGTTCATTGATCGCCAGTTGGCCGGCCCGTACGGTGCATCGCGCGGTTTGTATATGCGTCCGCCTTTCGACGAGCACGCGACCGATCGCGGCCCGCAATCGCCCCTGACGCCGTCGATGCGCTACCGGCTCTCGCTGGCGGCACTGGACAACTATTGCAAGCGGGCATTCGCCGGGAAGCCGTTCGCGCAGATTCCCGCCGATCAACAGGATCGGATCATTGCCGGTCTGGAAAACGGCCATGTGCAGTTGGACCGCGTGAGCGGGCGCGGCTTCTTCGACATTCTGATCCAGAACACCCAGGAAGGGTTCTTTGCCGATCCCCTGTATGGCGGCAATCGGAACATGGCCGGCTGGAAGATGATCGGCTTCCCGGGCGCCCGTTACGATTATCGGCCCTGGCTGGAGCAGCATAACCAGAAATTCCCCCTGCCTCCCGTTGCCATCGGCGGACGCCCCGACTGGAACCCGAAACACGCCTGAGGAAGTCACATGGCCCGCAAGCTCCCTGCCACCGATGTCGTCATTGTGGGCCTCGGCTGGACGGGATCGATCCTGGCACAGGAGCTGACCGAAGCAGGGTTGAATGTCGTGGCGATCGAGCGTGGCCCCTGGCGCGATACCGCGACGGATTTCCCGCCGACGTATGCGCAGGATGAGTTGCGGTATCACATCCGTCACGACCTGTTCTTGCGGCCGGCGCAAGAAACAATGACGTTCCGGCACAACACGCGTCAGACGGCATTACCGATTCGCACGTGGGGCTCGTTCATGCCGCCCAATGGCGTGGGTGGCGGTGGTGTGCATTGGAACGCCGAGACCTGGCGGTTTCTCGAATCCGATTTCGTGCTGAAGTCACATCTGACGCAGCGCTACGGTGAGAAATTCCTGCCGGATGACATGACGATCCAGGACTGGGGTGTGACCTATGCCGACCTGGAGCCGTATTACGACAAGTTCGAACATCTGTGCGGCACCTCCGGCTTCGCGGGCAACCTGAAGGGTACAAAGCGGGACGGCGGCAATCCGTTCGAGGGACCGCGGTCGCGGGACTACCCGACGCCCCCGCAGAAACAGCCTTACGGGCCGACACTCTGGGCAAAGGCCGCCATCGACAGCGGCTACAAGCCGTTTCCGCAGCCATCCGGCAATCTTTCACAGGCCTACACCAATTCGTTGGGCGTCACCCTGGGACCCTGCACCTATTGCGGGTTCTGCGAGTGGTTCGGCTGCGGCAACTACTCCAAGGCCAGCCCGCAAACCACGATTCTGCCGGTCTTGGTTCGGCGTTCGAATTTCCAGGCGCGCACCGAATGCGTGGTGCAGAAGATCAATCTGGACAGCGCGCGGAAGCGAGCGACGGGCGTGACATATGTGGATACCAGCGGCCAGGAATGGGAGCAGCCGGCTGAGCTGGTGCTGTTGTGCGCATTTCAGCTTTTCAATGTGCATCTGTTGCTGCTGTCTGGCATCGGGACGCCGTACGATCCTGGCACCGGGCAAGGCGTGATCGGCAGGAACTACTCTTACCAGACGACCTCCTCCGTCGATGCGTATTTCGATAACCAGAACTTCAATCCGTTCATTGCATCCGGTGCGATCGGCATGTGCGTGGATAATTTCAATGGCGACAATTTCGACCATGCGCAACTGGGTTTTGTCGGTGGCGGCTATATCGGGGCCGTGCAGACAAACGGGCGGCCGATCCTCGGCACGCGCGTGCCGAAAGGTACGCCGAAATGGGGTGCCGCGTGGAAGAAGGCGGTCGCCGACAACTATCTGAGCAACTACGGCACCGCGACGCATGGCAGTTGCTACAGCTATCGGGATGTGTTTCTGGATCTCGATCCGACCTATACGGACGCCTATGGCCGGAAGTTGCTGCGGATCACCTTCGATTTTCATGAGAACGAACTGAAGATGTCGGCCTACCTGACCGATCGGTTGGCGGACATCGTGCAGAAGATGCAGCCCCGTTCGCTGGAGAAGCATCCGCGCACAGGGCCTTACGACATCACGAAATATCAGACGACTCACACGTGCGGCGGCGCGGTGATGGGGACGGACCCCAAGACAAGCGCACTGAACCGTTATCTGCAGAGCTGGGACGTACCGAATCTGTTCGTCACCGGGGCGACGGCATTTCCGCAAAATGCCGGCTATAACCCGACGGGCACGGTCGGCGCGCTGGCATACTGGGCCGCGGACGCCATTCGGACCCGGTATCTGAAAAGCCCAGGGCCCCTGGTGCCGGCATGAGACGCATCGCGGTCGCTGCTGTGACACTGATCGTTCTGGCGGCTGGTGCGCGCCCAATCAGCGTCATTGCGCGCGGGAGCGATCCGCAGGACTTCACCCTGATAGAACGCGGGCGCTATCTCGCCACAGTGGGCGATTGCACCGCGTGCCACACGAGCGCGGAAGGGAAACCATTCGCCGGTGGCCGGCCGATCGAAACGCCATTCGGTGATGTGCTGGCCGCCAATATCACACCTGATCGAAAAACGGGGATCGGCGGCTGGGATGATGACACTTTCTACAATGCGATGCATGAGGGGTTCAGCGATAAGCCGCTGTATCCGGCCATGCCGTATCCCTATTACACAAAGGTTACGCGCGCGGATATCAAGGCCATTCGCGCGTATCTCAATACTGTTGAACCGGTCGAAAACCCCGTCCGGTCCGACCAGCTACCGTTCCCATTCAGTGTTCGCGCCAGCATGCGGGCCTGGAATGCACTGTTTTTCAGCAAGGGTGAGTGGAAGCCCGACCCGGGCAAATCCGCGGAATGGAACCGAGGCGCGTATCTGGTGGAAGGCCTGGGCCATTGCGGCGCGTGCCATACACCGAAGAACGTCTTTGGCGGCGACAAGACCGGTCGTTCTCTGCAAGGCTATGTGCTGCAGGGATGGCTGGCGCCGGATATCACGGGTGACCCGCGGACCGGGATCGGCGGGTGGTCGGTTGATGAGATCGTCGAATACCTGAAGACTGGTGCGAACCGCTTCCAGACGGCATCAGGTCCGATGGCCGAAGAGATTGTCGATTCGACGCAACATTGGACCGAGCAGGATTTGCGGGCGGCAGCGGTTTATCTGAAGGATCAGCAGGCCGGGTCTCGGCAGCCGGAACAGCCGCTTCAGGCGGCGGACCCGGTGATGCAGGCAGGTGCGGCGATCTATGCCGATCAATGCGCTGCCTGCCACGCGATGACGGGAGACGGCGTCGCTCGATTGTTTCCGACTCTGAAGCACAGCGCATCGGTGCAATCGGACGATGCGACGTCACTTTTGCGCGTCGTGCTCGAAGGCACGCGGGCGGTCGCGACCGATCGCGCGCCGACGGGCCCGGCAATGCCGGCGTTCGGCTGGAAGCTGTCGGACAGCCAGATCGCCGCCGTTCTGACCTATGTCCGCAACACCTGGGGCAACGCAGCGGCCGCCGTATCCGCAAGCCAGGTAACCACTGCCAGAAAGGCGCTTGCCGACCGAAGCGAGTAAGCTCCGATCAGATCACCTTGGCTTCCCGCAGTTTCCCGATCGCGTCACCGCTCATACCCAGCCATTCCGTCAATACATCCGCATTGTGCTGACCGAGCAGCGGCGCGGGCCTGACTGGCGGCGGGCTGCCGGAGAAACGGACCGGCCATGCCGGCATCTTGTACGGACCGGCCTTGGGGTGCTGGATCACTTGCATGATGCCGCGCTGCTCGAAGGACGGATCGGCCAGAAGCTCACTGGAATCCAGCACCGCACCGGCCGGCACCGCGGCGCCGATGATGTCCATCGCTTCCCGCTTCGTGTGCAGGCGGGTCCAGGCGGCGATGATTTCGTCGATCTCCTTCTCATGCTCAAGCCGCGCTTCGCGCGTCGCATAGCGGGGATCACCGATCAGGTCCTCGCGGCCGATCGTCTTGAGCAGGCGCGGCCAGTGTTCGGGATTGCCGCGGCTGGTGTAGACGAACACGTAGTCGTTCGGGCCACCGGGTTTGCAGGGATAGATGCCGCAGGGCGGGTTGTTGGCACCCAGGCTGGCGGATCCGGCGCGCGGGGCAGGCCGGCCGGTGCGCGCCTGGGCAGCGAAGGCGCCGCGGATGTAATGCAGCATCGCGTCCTGCATGGCGACCTGCAGATGCTCGCCCTTGCCGGTGCGCGTGCGCCGGAACAGCGCGCCCAGGACCGAGACCGCCAGCAGCATGCCGGTGCCGGTGTCGCCCAGTGATGGGCCGGGCTTCATCGGCGGCCCGTCCTTCGGACCTGTGATGCTCATGGTGCCGCCGCAGGCCTGGGCGATCATATCGAAGGCCAGGTTGTTCTGATACGGGCTGCCGGTGCCGAACCCTTTCACCTGCGCGTAGATGATCGCCGGATTGATCGCGCGCACGACATCCGCGCCCAGGCCAAGTCGTTCGATTGCGCCGGGCGCGTAGTTCTCCACGAAGACATCCGCCTGCTTCACCATTTCCTTCACCAGGGCCAGGCCCTGCGGGTCCTTGAGGTTGACGGTGAGCGAGCGCTTGTTGGCGTTGTATTGCAGAAAGTACCACGCATCGGCGCCAGGGGCGCCGCCGGAGTAGCGGCCCGGATCGCCTTTCGGATTCTCGACCTTCACCACATCGGCACCAAGAAACGCGAGCGCCTCCGTGCAGGACGGACCAGCCTCGAACTGAGTCAGGTCAAGAACGCGAATGCCTTCAAGGCAGTTATAGGCGCCAGTGTCGTCCATTGCCGAACGCTCCTTTTCCCCCGGGCACGGTAGGGGGTCCGGGAACGGCGGGCAATTTCTGGCCGTCTTCGCCTGCCTGACGGAGGTAGGCCAGAAAGTTGTCATACAAGAATGAATCGCCATTGCACGCGCTGCGCGACACTGGTTCCGGTGCATGCGGTGCATGGCCTATCGTCGGCCGATCATGACCTGGATGGCCACATGCTGATCACCCTGGCGGCCTTGCTGGCCGCTGCCACCATTGCCGTTCCACTGACACGCCGAGCGGGATTCGGCAGCGTGCTGGGCTATCTGCTGGCTGGCATCGTTATTGGCCCCGCGGGACTGCGGCTGGTGACCGATGTCGAGCAGATCGCCAGCATCGCCTCCCTGGGTGTCGTGATGCTGCTGTTCCTGATCGGCCTGGAAGTTCGCCCCCAGCGCCTTTGGGTCATGCGGCGTGCCGTGTTCGGCCTGGGCACGGCACAGGTCCTCCTTACAGCGGCCGCGCTGGGCGTGCTCGCGCATATCGCGGGGATCGGCTGGACGTCGGCCGTCGTGCTCGGCTTTGGCCTTGCAATGTCATCCACCGCCATCGTCCTGCCGATGCTCGCCGAACGAGAGTTGCTGAACAGCCGAGCGGGGCGTGACGCTTTCGCGGTGCTGCTGTTCCAGGACCTGGCCTTCATTCCGCTGGTGGCACTGGTGCCCCTGCTGTCCAGCGGTGCGGTGGTGCCGGATCGCGTTCCTTGGCACGAAGTGGCCGAGGCCGCGGGTGCGATTGCGGTGATCCTGATCGGCGGCCGTTTCGCCCTGCCGCCGCTGTTTCGCGCCATCGGCGGCGCACGCACGCCGGAGGTATTCACCGTTACATCGCTGCTGATCGTCGTCGGCGCCGCGCTGATCGCCAGCGCCGCCGGCCTGTCGCCGTCACTCGGCGCGTTCATGGCCGGCGTGCTGCTGTCGGGTTCCGAATATCGTCACGAACTGCAGGCCGACATAGCCCCTTTTGAAGGCCTGCTGCTTGGCTTCTTTTTCATTTCGGTCGGCATGTCCGCCGATCTTTCGCTTGCCGTGGTGCATCCCGGATCGCTGATTGCGGCGACGGTCGCGGTGCTGGGCGCCAAGGCATTGGTCGCGTTCGTGCTGGCCAGGATTGCCGGCCGCGACACGCAGAACGCGATTCGCTTCGGACTTGCGCTGCCGCAGGCGAGCGAGTTCAGCTTCGTGCTGTTCGCCGCCGCGGTCGCGGCCGGTGCATTGGCCTCCGATCACGCCGCGCTCGCTACCCTGGTCGCGGCCGTTTCGATGCTGGCGACGCCGATCCTGTTCGCCGCATCCGAGCGGATGGTGATGCCGCTGCTGAACAGGCGGGAGGAACCCGACTACGACGTGATCGATGCAACGCCCACCCCGGCCATCGTGTGCGGGTTCGGCCGTGTGGGTCAGATCGTCGGGCGGATCCTGCGGATGCATAACATCCCGTTCACCGCGCTGGAACGCGACCCCGGCCAGGTCGATGTCGTGCGGCGCTTCGGCAACAAGGTGTATTTCGGCGATCCGACGCGTGAGGGTGTGCTGCGTGCCGCCGGCGCGGAACAGGCGAAGCTGCTGGTAGTGGCGTTGGACCATGTGGAAGATACGCTGCGCACGATTGAAGTCGCCAAGCGGCACTTTCCAGATCTTGCCATCGTTGCGCGCGCCCGCAACCGCCGCCACGCCCATGTGCTGATGGCTCGCGGGGTGGAGAATGTGGTGCGTGACACCTTCTACTCCAGCCTTCGCATGGCGGAGCTTGCACTTGAATCGCTTGGCATCGAGCCCGAGACGGCGTCTCGCTCGGTCGAGCTGTTCAAGGAACATGACGAGAAGAACCTTCGCGATACACGTCTGATTTATCGCGACGAGAAGCAACTGATTCAGAATGTCAGGCAGGCGTCCGAAGAATTGACAGCATTGTTCGAAGCAGATCAGGACCGCTGATCATCGCGACCGGCGGTGGATGTTATCGCTATCTGCATAATCGTAACACGAAACCAGCGAAGCTGATTGACTCGGCGCGTGTTGTTGCTCACGCTGGATGCTGCGGAATCGTCAGCAGCAGACTGCGTACGCAGGGGAGAAGACAAGATGGCAGACACGGCCCGTGGACTGGACGGCGCGGTGCATGGCCACATCGCGGCGCGTGTCGACCGCCTGCCGATGACTGGCGTTCAATGGCGCCTTTTCCTTCTGGTGCAAATCACCTGGGGTTTCATCATCTTCGACACGGATGGTATCGGCGCGCGCCTGTATCCGTTCGTGTGGCGCCCGAATCACTATGTGACGGTGGACCAGTACGCGGTGATCCAGGCCTTGCAGGTGGGCATCGGCGTCATGCTGGGTGTCTATCTCATGAGCTGGGTATCGGATCGCTTTGGACGGCGCCCTGCAATCCTGCTGGCAACCTTGTTGGGCGGGCTGTGCATCTGGCCGTTTGCCTATGTCACGGATTTTTGGGGCATGGTGGCGCTGTCAGTGCTCAGCACGCTTGGTGTCGGCAGCATCGTCGCCACGCATTCGGTGTACATGTCGGAAATGGTCTCCCCCGCGGTTCGCAACCGCGCGCTGCTGGCGACTCAGGGGATCACCGCGCTCGTGGCGGTGGGGGTCAATCTTCTGGCGTTCTGGCTGATCCCCGCGCACTGGAAGATATTTCTGTGGATCAGCGCCGTGATCGAGATCGTGGTGCTGTTGCCGTGGCTGTATTACCGGCTGCCGGAGTCACCGCGCTGGCTGGAGGCGAAGGGACGCGCCGCCGAAGCCGAACGCGTGATGGAGATTTATGAGGCGCGTGTGCAACAGGCATTCGGTGGTGCGTTGCCGCCGCCCGATGAAGGCATGCATCCGGTCGTGTTGAGCGACAGGGGCGGTTGGAAGGAGATTTTCACCAACCCCGTCTACAGCGGACGCACCTGGCTGCTGATCGTCTGCTGGGTACTGGGCTACGCGGGCCTGATTTACGGCGTCGGCGCATTCACCGCCGTCTACATGGTCGATCACGGCGCGTCGCCGCATTTCGTCTTCCTGACCATCGCGGCCGCCTACGGCATGCTGTTCGTGGGGTTCCAGGTCAACGCCGCGCTTGGGGAACGCGTCGAGAGGCGCGATGTGCTGTTCTTCTCCGGGGCCCTGTTCGCGGTGTGCTGGGTCGTCATCTATCTGTATCCCAGCCTGATGATCATCGCGATTTTCTATGCGATCAGCCGCATCGGTACGGGACTGTGGCTGTTCAATCTGTACAACTATACCGCCGTTTCGTA
>DATNEJ010000015.1:0-12185 GCA_035606775.1 Acetobacteraceae bacterium
TTTCGGCCAGCGCACTCTGGCGCATCCGATGTTTGTTCAACGCAATATCTTTCCTCAGTCGGATGGCTTCGACTTCACCACCGGCGTTCATCAGGATCGCGTGCACATCGGTGGCGCGACCAGCTACGCGATGTGGATGCCTCTGGGGGATTGCCCACGTGAGATGGGCACGCTGGCGGTTGCGGCGGGGTCGCACACGACGGGCATTCTGCCGACCAAGGTGGGATCGGGCGCGGGAGGCATGGATATCGCCGTGCCGATCCCCGGCACCTGGGTCACCGGCGACTTCGCGGCGGGCGATGCCCTGATCTTCCAGGACGTGACGGTGCACAAGGCGTTGCCGAACCGGACCCGGTCCATCCGGATGTCGTTTGATGCGCGGTATCAAAAGCTCAGCGAGCCGATGGCCGATGTGAACCTGGTGCCATACGCCGGCTGCGGGTCCTGGGAGGAGGTCTATGCCGGTTGGCCGAGCCGTGCGGGCCAGTATTACTGGGAGGATCTGCCGATCACGATCGTGCCGCTGGACCGGTCACATTACGAGCGGCGTGACGCGATGGCGTTCGAGATGGCCGAAGCCGGCGATCGCGCGGCGAGGGACGCGATCCTGCGAATCATCCAGCGTGACCCGCTGCCCGAGAAGCGGGCGCGCGCGGAGAAACTCCTGGCTCAAATGGACGCAGGCTGACGACAAAGCAAACGATCCGTTTCCGGCCGGCGCCGGCAGCCGAGCCGCATAGGAGAGAGACTGGCAGCTTGTGACGCGACCCTGTAGAGGGTCGACGTGGACCTCTACGTGCTCGTCAAGACGCCGCACATCGTCAGCGCGACGATTTTATTCGGGACGGGGATCGGCATCGCCAATTTCATGTTCTTCGGTCATCGTAGCGGTTCGGTCCCAGAGTGTATCTTTGCCGCACGCATGACAGCGAAGGCTGATTTCCTCTTTACGCTTCCGCCAGTAATCGTCCAGCCGATAAGCGGAGCATGGCTCGTCTGGCGCGCGGGTTTTCCCTGGAATGATTATTGGCTGGTCCTGACCTATGGCCTCTACCTGCTGGCAGGGGCCTGCTGGGTGCCCGTCGTCATCATCCAGATGCGGATGAAGACGATGCTGGAGGCGCAACAGCGCGGGGAAGATCTCAACGAGGCAACCTACAATCGCCTATTTCGCATCTGGTTCGTTCTGGCTGGCCGGCCTTTGGCGGCCTCCTTGTCGTCTTCTGGCTGATGGTCGCCAAGCCGACATGGTGACGCGCGTTCTCATCATTGGCGGCTATGGCAATTTCGGCAGTTACATCGCCGGCAGTCTTGCGAAGGACGTTGATATCCGCCTGCTCATCGGTGGACGGTCGGCGGAGAAGGCGCAAGCCTTTGCCGCGTCGCTGGATACCGCCCATCCAGCCGAAGGCCATGCGCTCGATATCGATGGCGACCTTGCCGAGGCGCTGGCGCGTATTCGACCCGATATCGTTATCCACACCACTGGCCCATTCCAGACGCAGGATCACCGTGTCGCGCATGCATGCATCGTTGCAGGGTGTCATTATCTTGATCTTGCCGATGCGCGGGAGTTTGTCGCGACCATCGATTGGCTCAACACCGAAGCCAAGGCGAAGGACGTGTTGGTGGTCAGTGGCGCAAGTTCGGTGCCTTGCCTCACCGCGGCGGTGATCGATGCCTACCTTCCGGCTTTCGCGCGGCTGGAAGTGGTCGACTACGGTATCAGCACGGCTCAGCAAACCAGTCGCGGCCTTGCGACCACGTCGGCGGTGCTGAGCTATGTCGGAAAGCCGATGACGATGTTGCGCGACGGGGTGATGAACACCGTGCATGGCTGGGAGGACAGCCACGTCGAGCGCTATCCTGGTCTCGGCTGGCGCCTGTTCGGCAATTGCGATACTCCCGACCTCGCGCTGTTCCCGCGACGCTACCCGACATTGAAGTCGATGCGCTTTGCTGCCGGGCTTGAATTGAAGATTTGCATATTGGCACGCGCCTCCTGGGCGCGCTTGTTCGGCTGGGGCTTATCGGCTCGCTCAGCGATCATGCGGCATGGCTGTTGCACCTCGCATTCCTGTTCGATCGCTTCGGCTCCGGACGTAGTGGGTTTCATATGATCCTCACGGGCACCGGCCCGCGATGGGAAATCGAAGCAGCAGCGCTTCATGATCATCGCGCGGTCGGGACACGCCCCTATATTCCCTGCATTCCCGCGATCGTGTTGGCCCGCCGGTTGGTGAAGGGAGAAGTCCGACATCGTGGTGCGACACCTTGCGTCGACCTGATCGATCTCGACGCTTATCTCGCTGCACTCGAAGGATTGGACATCAGCGTCATCAGGGACCTGCCCGATGCCTGAAATTTTGGCGTGCCCCGCCAGCTACCACGATGACCCGGCAGTCCCCGCATTCGACGACGGTCGCCCATTGTTTGTGTTTGATGGCGTCTGCGTTCTCTGTTCCGGTGCGGTAAGCTGGATCATGCGGTACGACAAGATCACGCGTGTCAATTTCACGCCCGCACAAGGGGCAATCGGTCAGGCGCTCTACGCCCATTATGGGGTTGAGATGAACGAGAGCTACCTGCTGATTGCGGGTGGCCGTGCCTTCACCGCTTCTCGGGGTTATCTCGAACTGTGCCGGGTACTGGGCGGTTGGTGCATATTCCGCGTGTCGCGGTCATCATCCCTGAACGTCTGCGCGACCGGCTCTACGCCCTCATTGCCCGTAACCGCTATCGCCGGTTCGGCAAAGTGGACTATTGCGCACTGCTGACCCCGGCGCAGCGGCGCCGTCTCGTGTAAGTCAGTCCGGAAGGTGGACACTCGAACCAACAATCCGCGAAGCTAGGGGCGAGAGTACGAAGTCTGGTTCCGACCGCCGATTTCATCAGGAACACCTATGGGCCAAACTGGTAACCGGCGTTCCGGCAGAGAACGCCAGATATTCGCACACAGGACCCGTTGGGCTATGGCTTGGCGACGAAAGGCCCGCGCGACTGAACAGCAGGAAACGCGGCAACAAGGGAGATAATGCCATGAAAGTCGTCACGCTGAAGACGATCCCCGAAGTCCCCGCGCCGGGCGCGGCCGAACCGACGGATGGATATGCCGGCCCCGTGCATCGTACCCGCCAGACCATCATCGAGCCGGGAGACTCGGCGAATTTCAACTGCAGCATCGTGAACTTCAGCCAGGGATGCAACACGGGCTGGCATGTCCACGACTGCGATCAGATCCTGATCGTCACCTCGGGCACCGGCTGGGTTGCCACGGAAAGCGAGCGGCGAGAGATCAAGGTTGGCGACGTCGCTCACGTCAAGGCAGGTGAGCGCCACTGGCACGGTGCCAAGGCCGACACCACGATGGGTCACATCACCATCACCCTGGCGGGCGGCAAGGCCACCTGGGGCTGATCTGGGGACAGAGCAACTTCTCCGCGGTCGTCTTCCGCCTATCCCGATCCGTGCCCGCCGCCCTCAGCGGCCGGGATACCAGCCTGTCTTCCGACACCGCGGGCTATCGCGCGGCAGGCGAAGCGGCGGGCGCGTTCTGGCCAGCCAGCGTCGCCTGCGCCATACTGGCTGGTAGTTTCCGGAGGTCGAGCAACCGTGCCTGTCGACAAGCAAGCCTATCGGGAGGCGATGGCCCGCCTCGGGGCCGCGGTGAACGTCATCACCACCGACGGGCCTGGCGGACGCGCGGGCTTCACCGCCTCGGCGGTCACCAGCGTCACCGACACGCCGCCCACGCTGCTGGTCTGCGCCAACCGGACGAACGATTCCTATCCGGCGATGAAACAGAACGGCGTATTGTGCGTGAACACGCTGACGCCGGCGCAGGAAGGCCTCTCCCCGGTCTTCGCCGGCATGACCGAGCACACGATGGACCAGCGCTTCGACGGCTACACTTGGCAGCGGCTGAAGACCGGCGCACCGGTGCTGGACGAAGCCGTGGTGGTGTTCGATTGCACGATCTCGCAGATCGTCGAAGTCGGCACGCACGACGTCTTCTTCTGCACCGTAGAGGCGGTGCGTACCGGCAAGAGCCAGGAAGGGCTGATCTATTACGGCCGCGGCTATCACCGCGTTACCGTGACCAAGTCGTAGGGGCGCAGCCACACCAGCGCGGCGCATTGTCCATGGCCGCGAGCCGACCCCCGATTCGTCCAAAACGTCAGTAGGCGCTGCCGGGCGCGCGCCCGTATTTGACGTCGTCGCTGGTGGTGGAGGACGACCCGCTGCCGGTACCGGCAGGATTGCAGGCCGCCAGAAGCAGAACCGTCATAAGGGCCAGCACGCTTCCGCGGGTCAGACGAGCAGCGGTCATTGTCGCTTCTCCTAGATCAACCGTGCGCCGTTTCGTCGGCGCCGCACGACGTGGGGGTGGTTGCCGATGCCGCAAGGGGCCGGCACCAAGACAGGCGCCAGCCCCCAACGCGATCGTGACAGACGAACCCGAGGCACGAGATCGCCGCGACAGTGGGCGCCGGCAGGCGCGATGCCACCCGGCGGGACTCCAAACGCAAAACCGCCGGCTGAACCCCAGCCGGCGATTTTGTCACCCATAGGCACGCAACCGGCCGACGGCCGGCAGCGGGCACTACATCTGCGCGTAGCTGCCGTTCTTCCAGACGTAGAAGACATAGCCGGAGGTGGTGGGATCGCCCTTCTTGTCGAAGCTGATCGGGCCCAGCACCGTCGGCCAGTTGCCGCTCGCCTTCAGTTCAGCGGCCACCTTCTTCGGCTCCAGGGTCTTCGCCTTCTTCGCGGCTTCCACCCAGACCTGCACGGCGGCATAAGTGTAAAGCACGTACCCCTCAGGGTCGATGCTCTTGGCCTTGAACTCCTTCACCACATCCGCCGCGGTCTTTAGCAGGCGCGGATCGGCCGGGAAGGTCATCATCGTGCCGTTCCCCGCGTCGCCGGCGATCTGCCAGAACTCATTGGTCACCAGCGCATCGCCGCCCACCAAGGTGGCCTTCATGCCCTGTTCCTTGGCCTGGCGGATGATCAGGCCGGACTCGGTGTGGTAGCCGCCGACATAGATCACGGTGATGCCCGCCTGCTTCAGCCGGCTGACGAGGGAGGAGTAGTCCTTCTCGCCCGGTGTATAGGCCGCCGCCAGGGCCACCTTCCCGCCGGCGGCGAGCAGCGCCTTCTGCGTCTCGTCCGCCAGGCCTTTGCCGTAGGCGGAGTTGTCGTTGAGGATCGCGATCTTCTGGTCCTTGAAGTGCTTGGCCAGGTAGTCGCCGGCGACCTTGCCCTGCTGGTCGTCACGCCCGCAGACGCGGAAGGTGTTCCAGCCGCCATTGTCGGTGTAGGACGGGTTGGTCGAGGCAGGCGAGATCTGCAGGATGCCTTCCTCCTGGTAGACCTTGCTGGCGGGGATGGAACTGCCGGAACAGAAATGACCGGCCACCAGCTTCACTTTCTTCTCCGCCATCTGGTTGGCGACCGAGACGGCCTGCTTGGGGTCGCAGGCGTCATCTCCAACGTCCAGAACGATCTTCTGCCCCAGCACGCCGCCCGCCTTGTTGATATCGGCCACGGCCTGTTCGGCGCCTGCCTTCATCTGCTGGCCGAAAGCGGCATACTCGCCGGTCAAGGGGCCGACGACGGCGATATGAACCTGCGCGCTGGCCGGCGTGGCAGCGATTGTCAGCGCGATGCCGAACGTCGCGGCCGCCCCCAGCAGGACTCGTCTGAGCATTGAGCGTCATCCCCTTGTTGTTGATGCCGCGCCACCCGCGCGGCCGGGCCGGAGCCTAGTCCCCGGCATGGAAAAGCGCCAGAATCCTGTTGTACTTGCCAGAGCATGATCGCGCTGGGCGGAACGTCGGCAGCGCGTGAATCATGCGATCAAACAAAGTCCCCGCTCGGAAAGGAAGGGATCCGTGAAAGCATCGTTGTTCTATCTGCCCAGTATCGGCAGCCGGTCGGAGATCGAGCAGGGCATGGCCGCGACGCGGCCCGAACTTTACCAGCGGATGCTGCGGGAACTGAGCGAGCAGATCAGGCTGGCCGACGACCTCGGCTACGACTCCGTCAGCTTCACCGAGCATCACTTCCACATCGAAGGGTTCGAGGTCTCCAACAACCCGGTGCTGCTCGATCTGTATTTCGCCATGCAGACCAAGCGGATCCGGGTCGGCCAGTTGGGCATCGTGCTGCCCGCCGCCAACCCTATCCGGGTGGCCGAGGACATCGCCATGCTGGACCACATGACCGGCGGCCGAGCGGTGGCCGGGTTCGCGCGCGGGTATCAGCGGCGCTGGGTGGACATCATGGCGCAGCAGACGCACGACATTCACGGCGCCCTGCCGCACCAGCACGACGCGATCGACGCCGCCAACCGTGCCGCGTTCGAGGAGAACTTCCAGATCATCAAGAAGGCCTGGACGCAGGAGATGCTGACCCATGAAGGGAAGTACTGGCGCGTGCCGGCCGGCGAAACGCCCTGGACGCTGGATACCACGGCCAAATACGGCAAAGGCGTGGAGAACGGCATTCTGAAAGCCGTCGGTGTCGTGCCGAAACCCTTGCAGAAGCCGCATCCGCCGCTGTTCCTGCCCTTCGCTTCGTCGGAGAACTCGATCCGCTGGGCGGCGAAGGAGGGCGTGACCGCGATCCTGCCGGCAATGCTGCCGGTCTATGAGGAACGGCTCTACGACGTTTACCGGGATGTGTCGGGCCGGCCGCGCGGCCAGGGCACCGGCCTGCTGCGGGACGTGATCATCGCCGACACGGATGAGGAAGCGTTGGCGCTGTGGCGCAACAGCGGCCAGTTCAGCGGGCGGGCCTGGTTCGAGCCGTTCGGCTTCCGCCGCGGCATGCAGGACCCGAAGACCGGCAGCTTCCTCTCCCCGGAAGAAGCGGTGCGGGAGGGCTACATCCTGGCCGGCACGGTGGACACGGTGATCCGCGGGGTGGAGGCGAACATGAAGCGCCAGAACGTCGATTGGGTGTTCTGCTACACCTACAACGGCCTGATCCCGCACGCGGCGCTGATGTCCTCGATCGAGAAGTTCTGGACGCGGGTCATGCCGCGCTTCGCCTGAAAACAGGCCAAAGCGTGATCGTCGGAGGCGGCACGCCGAAGACGTGAGTCACGCGAACAGACAAAGAGCCAGAGCCTGTCCGATGTTCTATCTGCGCCGGACAGGCTCTGGCGCGCCGCAAGCAACGCGGCGCGCCGGTTCAGCATTCCACGAGGTTTTCGTTTGAGGCGAGACTTACGCCTTCCGGCGATCCCGCCTCAAACGCTCGGGCTTTACCGGATGAAGCCTTCCAGTTCGTCTTTCGCCCAGGCGATCGCCTGATCGATTGTGTCGCCGGAGAATATTTTTGCGACCATCGTCGGGACGGTGCCGCGGTTCCACATCTGCACCGCAACCTCCGGCGGGCCGGATGACCCGGTGATGTAGTACTCCGCATCGTGCCACGGCCGGACCGGATAGTTGTAGACGACTCCTTTCGGCGGCTCGACTTCGCTCCAGATCTTGAGGTCGGCCATGGAAAGGAACGGCGGAATGTCGTAGCCGACCGTTGCCTGTTCCAGCGTTGCGACCTGCTCGCGCTGGGACAGGTGGGTGATCAATTCCTTCGCGGCGCTCTTGTTCTGCGCGAATTGCCAGATACCCCAGAAATACGGCCGATGCGGCACCATCCGTCCCTTGGCGCCGCGCGGGTTGGGGAAGATCCAGCAATCGCCGGCCACCTGCGGGGCGTCACGTTTGGCGACCGCCCAGGCCGAAGGCGGGTTCCAGATCATCGCCGCCTTGCCGGAGATCAGCGCGCGGTTGTTGGACGCATCGTCGTAGCTGACCGTGTCCGCCGGCAGGAACGGGATCAGCTTCTTGGCGTATTCCAGCACTTTGCGGACGTTGTCGGAATCGACGGTCGGGTTGCCCTTGGCATCGATCAGATCGGCGCCGAATGCGCCGAAGGTGGCGCCCCAGGTCTGGCAGGAGTCGGTCGTCGCCCCCGTGCCGAGGCCGAACCCGTGCCCAGCCTTGAAGCAAGCCTCCGCAATGCGGAGCTGCTCGTCGTAGGTCCAGGGTGCTCCGTCCGCCGGCTTGGCCTCGTGCGCCGGGTACCATTTGGTCACGTCGACGCCGCCGTACTGCTTGAACATGCTGATTCGCGCGCAGGACGTGAGCGGCGCCGCGCCCCACGCGACCGGCACGGCCATCCAGTGATTGTTCACCTTGCCGAGGTATTCATTGGCCTGGGAGATCTTGCCGTACTTGTCGGTGAGCCCCTTCACCACGTCATCGACCGGATCGAGCTTTTCGGCGAACTCGTGCACTGTCCACATATCGAACGCGTAGACATCGTGCCCGGTGCGCGCCTGCGCCTCGGCTGCCATGGTGATATTGATCTTGCTGCCAACCGCCGTCAGGAAGTCGAGCTGGACTTCCACCTTGTTCTTCTCGGCCCAGGCATCCACCAGCTTCTTCATGGCGGCGTTGCCGGCGGGGACCCAGTGATCCCACAGTGCCAGGCTGAGCTTCCCCGCCGCACCGGCGGAGCGGATATGCACCAACGGCAGTGCCGCCGCGGCTGCGGCTGTCTTCATCGCTTGCCGTCGGGTCACACTTCCCGGCTGACGGGAGCGCGAGGCACCCCCGTTTGCGCCGGACGTCTTGATCTTCATGCTGCGTCGACTCCCTGCGGAACCGGGCAATCCCGGCCCTATGTCCAATATAGCTGGACTGAGGAAAAAACCGTCATTCCAGCTATGCATTGTAGTATCCAGCGTTACAGCCGATTACACAAGAGAGCCGCTCCCCGCAGCCGTCCTTTCGCCGGGCGAACACAGCGTCATGCACCGCCGCTGACTGTTGCAGAGACGGTACCGGGATACCGCACGCACCGCGCCGAAGCCTGTCACCCGAGCCGGGTATGACCGGCGGAGCGGCTGGTCTATAGGGGCGGCCATGGCCGCGGCGCGCTCGCTGATTCGGATAGCCGTCAACGTCGCCCTCGATGGCGGCCTTGCCGCTGCGTCGGTGCCCCTGGCCCGCTGGATCGCCGCCCCCGCGGCCACCTCTCTGCACCCGCTCTGGCTCATCCCGCTTGGCACGGCCGCCCTGCTGCTCGCCGGCCTGCCGTTCCGCCTGTCCCTGCAATACTGGCGCTTCGCCGGGCTGGACGACCTGCTGACCGTCGCGGCCAGCGCCGCCGGCGGTGCGGTGGTGTTCTCCCTCCTTGCGGCGCTGCTGGATCAGGTCTCTGCCAACCCCGCCTTTCCTGTCATCCACGCCCTCACCCTGCTCGTCTTGCTCGGCGCGCCCCGCGTCGCCTATCGCTGGCTGCGCGGACGGTCCGGGCCACGGGCGCCGGAAGCCGACTCCACCTCGGTCCTGCTGGTCGGCGAAACCGAAGACGCGGATCTGTTCCTGCGGGCGCTGAACCGGGACCGGCGGCGCGCCTTCCAGGTGGAGGGCCTGCTGGCCCTGAGCACCCGCCAGACCGGGCGGCGCATCCAGGGACGGCCGATCCTGGGGGCCCTGGACGATGCCGCTGCCGTGCTGGCCCGCCTGCGCGCGGACGGCTCCTTGCCCGGCATCCTGGTGATCGTCACGCCGGACCTCTCCGGCCCGCGCCTGTCGCTGGTGGTCGAGCAGGCGGACCGCTTCGGCCTTCAGGTGCGCCGTGCGCCGCGCCCGACCTCACTCGACTCCGGCGCGTCCGCCGCCGATCGGCCGCTGGAGCTGCGGCCGGTGGCGATTGAGGACCTGCTGAACCGCCCCCAGGTGCCGCTGGACCGCGACGGCATGGCGCGGCTGATCCAGGGTCGGCGGGTGGTCGTCACCGGTGCCGGCGGCACGATCGGCAGCGAGCTTGCCCGGCAGGTTGCGGCGTTCGGGCCGAGCAGGCTGGTGCTCCTGGATAATGGGGAGTTCGCGCTGTGGCAGATCGATCTGGAGCTGGCGGAAACCCATCCCCGGGTGGACCGCCTCGCCCTGATCGCCGATATCCGTGATGAGGCACGCGTTCGCGCCATCTTCGACGAATGCCGGCCGGAACTCGTCTTCCATGCCGCCGCGCTGAAGCACGTGCCGATGGTGGAGGCCAATCCGCTGGAGGGTTTGGCCACCAACGCCGCCGGCACGCGCCATGTCGCCGATGCCGCGCGTGCCGTGGGTGCGCTGGCGATGGTGCTGATCTCCACCGACAAGGCGGTGAACCCGACCAGCGTCATGGGTGCCTCCAAGCGGCTGGCGGAGATGTACTGCCAGGCCCTGGACATTTCCGCCCGCGCCGCGGGTCATCGCACGGGCACCGCCGATGTCATGCGCTGCATCACCGTACGTTTCGGCAATGTGCTGGGCAGCACCGGTTCCGTCGTGCCGCTGTTCCAGCGCCAGCTCGCGCGCGGCGGACCGCTGACAGTCACCCACCCCGACATGCAGCGCTACTTCATGACGGTGCGCGAAGCGGTCGGCCTTGTGCTGCAGGCGAGCGTGCTGGGCGTCGGCGACGCCGATCTGCCGTCGGCCCGTGAAGGCGGCATCTTCGTGCTGGATATGGGGGCGCCGGTGAAGATCGTCGATCTCGCGCGCCAGATGATCCGGCTTGCCGGCCTGCATCCCGAGCGGGATGTGGAGATACGCTTCACCGGCCTGCGGCCCGGCGAGAAGCTGTATGAGGAGCTGTTTCATGGCAAGGAGCCGCCGGTGCCGACCGGCTATGCCGGGCTGCTCATGGCGACGCCGCGCACCGCCGATCCCGCGATCGTCGGCCGCGCGATCGAGGAGATCGCCACCGCCTGCCGTGGCGGCCAGGCGCGGCTGGCGCTGACACTGCTGGGCCGTCTGATCCCCGAGTTCGAACACAACGCCGACGGTTCGGTCGGCGAGGCGCGCGCCTGACCTGCCTGCATCCCGCACGCCCGATCGATACGTTCGCGCCTGACGCTATGAGGTTACATGACTGACACGCCCGTTCCGTCCATCCCGTTCCTCGACCTCAAGGCGCAGCAGGCCCGTATCGCTGCCGACCTGCGCGCGCGGCTGGACCGTGTGCTGGCGCATTGCCAGTTCATCATGGGACCGGAAGTGGCGGAGCTGGAGGCGGCGCTCGCCGCGTTCTGCGGTGCGAGCCAATGCGTCGGCGTCAGCTCGGGCACCGACGCGTTGCAGATCGCGCTGATGGCGGAAGGCATCGGGCGAGGGGACGCGGTCTTCCTGCCCGCCTTCACCTACACCGCGACCGCCGAGGTGCCGCTGGTGCTCGGCGCGACACCGGTGTTCGTCGATGTCGATCCACGCACCTTTCAGATCGATCCGGCGCATCTCGAAGCGCGCATCGCGCAGGTGCGCGCCGCCGGCACGCTACGCCCGCGGGCGTTGATCGGCGTGGACCTGTTCGGGCAGGCGGCAGACTGGCCGGCGCTGACCGCGATTGCCGAACGGGAGCACCTGTTCACCCTAGATGACCTCGCGCAGAGCTTCGGCGGGTCCCTGCACGGCCGGATGCTGGGCAGCCAGGCGGATGCGACCGCCACCAGCTTCTTTCCCTCCAAGCCGTTTGGCGCCTATGGCGATGGCGGTGCGTTGTTCACCGAAAGCGCCGAACGGGCGGAGCTGTACCGCAGCCTGCGCACGCACGGGGAGGGGAAGACGCGCTACGAGGTGCTGCGCACCGGCATGAACGGACGGCTCGATTCCATCCAGGCCGCGGTGCTGCTGGCGAAGCTGGCGGTGTTCCCGGAGGAGTTGGCGGTCCGCGAACGCATCGCGCGCTATTACGACTCGCGTCTGGGCAATGCGGTGGTGACGCCGGCGCGGGTGCCCGACAGCACGAGCGCATGGGCGATCTACGCCGTCCTGCTGCGCGACGGGTCGGAGCGCGAGCGGGTGCAGGCGACGCTTCGTGGGGCAGGGGTGCCGACGGCGATCTACTATCCGCGCCCGCTGCATCGGCAGCCGGCGTACCGGGCGCACCATGATGGGTCGGCGTTGCCGGTGTCCGAGGATCTGGCGGAGCGCATCCTGGCACTGCCGATTCATCCCGATCTCAGCAAGGCGGAGCTCGCGCATATCTGCGAGTCGGTGCTGTCGGCGGTTGGTTGAGCGGCAAGAGACCGGCACCGGTCACGAAATCCTGGACACGGCGGGGCGGCTGTGATACAGAACAAACAGTGCACAAATATGATGCCTCACAGCTTGCTGTTC
>DATNEJ010000053.1:0-16751 GCA_035606775.1 Acetobacteraceae bacterium
TGTGGCCGGCCTTGATCAGGCAGCCCGCGATCGGCGTTCCCATCGTTCCGGTGCCGACAAAGCCGATCCGCATCGTCGTGTTGCCCGCTACGTCTTTATTTGATCGCGTGATTCACGTCTCCGGCATTGCCGTCTCCGGCGATCACGCTCTGGGCAGCCATCCTGGACCGGACGGCACCGGACGACAAGCAATCGATAAGACCGCCTTCCGTCAGGCATCGGAGAGACATACCCTGGCGCGCAGCCAGACCACGCCGGATGCGAAGGTCGCAGCCAGACCGCGCGCATTGACCCCTCAGCCGTCACGTCATCATACTCCCCCCACACAGCCATGCAGGAATGGCCATGCGGGTCTTTGTCTTCGACTTGCTCGCCTATGGCGAACATCTCGATCATCTGAAGGTCGGCGCCGAACTGCCCTATCCGCTGTCGTCACGTCACTTCGACTCCAGCGTGGCAGTGCGCACCTACGCCGAACATCTCGACGCCTGGGAAGAAATCGACCGGCTCGGCTATGACGGCCTCGGGTTCAATGAGCATCATTGTTCTCCCTACGGCCTGATGAACTCTCCCAACCTGATGGCGGCGTCCGCTGCCCAGCGTACCAAACGGGTAAAGCTGCTGATCTACGGCAACCTGCTGCCGCTGCATGAACCGCTCCGCCTGGCGGAAGAGCTCGCCATGCTGGATTGCCTGTCCAATGGCCGGCTGATTTCCGGTTTCGCCCGTGGCATCCCGCGCGAATACCAGGTGCACAATGTCGCCCTGTCGGAATCGCGTGCGCGGTTCGAGGAAGCCTACGAAATCGTCACGCGCGCCTGGACCGACGACGTCTTCTCCTACCAAGGCAAGTTCTGGTCATATCGCGATGTCGCGCTATGGCCGCGCCCGGTGCAGCGGCCGCATCCGGAAATCTGGATGCCGGTGGTCGGCAGCAAGGAATCCATCGAGTTCGCCGCGAAGCACAATATCCGCATCACGCCCGGCCTGGCACCGGGCGGGCTGCAGGACGACATCATCCGCTACTACGCGAAATGCCTGGCCGGGAACGGGCACACGATCACGCCGGACCATCTCTCCCTCGGCGTGTCCGCCTATGTCGCCGACAGCAAGGCGCAAGCCATCAAGGAGTGCGGCCCCTACCTGCTCTATTTCAACCGGACGCTGTTCAGCCACGGCAACTTCACGGAAACCAGCCTGCAGCGGCAGTTCGGCTATACGTCCAGTTCGTCGACCGATTACGTCCGCCCGGAAAACCTGCACGCCGCGCAGCACGCGCGAGAGGATTTTCGCAACACCACGATGGAGGATGTGGCGCGGCTGGCCGAACGCCTGCCCTGGGGCACAGCGCAGGAGGTGGCAGAGCGGATCATCGCACTGGCAAACCACACCGGTGCCAACACGGTGCAGATCAACTTCAATCGCGGCGCGATGCCGCAGGAAATGTTCCTTGAACAGATCCGCCGCTTCGCCCGCGATGTCCTGCCGGTGCTGCAGGCACACCAGGTAACGCAAGTGCCGGCGGCGAAGGAGATTGTCGCGTGACAGGATAACGGCCTGCGAACGACGGGGCGCACAACGACGGGGAGGAAAGCCAATGGCAGGCGCTTACGGTTCCACCGCCGAAGCAGCACTGGAAACCCAGCGGATCGGTGCGCTGCAGGTTCGCGTCGCCATTCTGTGCGCGCTGGCCCAGGCATTCGACGGCTACGACATCAGCGCGATCGGCATGGCCGCGCCTTCGCTGTCGCACGCCTGGAGCGCCCCGCCGGCAGCCTTTGCAACCGCGTTCGTCATGTCCAATGTCGGCGTCATGGTCGGCGCGCTGGCATCCGGCCCCACCGGCGATCGGCTAGGACGCAAACCGGTGATCCTTACCAGCCTGCTGTTCCTCGGCGTGTTTTCATTCGCCACCGCCTATGCCGGATCGATCCCGATGCTCGCCTTCCTGCGCTTCATGACGGGCGTCGGCATCGGTGCGCTGATGCCGTCCACGGTCGCGTTGGTATCCGACTATGTGCCGGACCGACTGCGCGCCAGCGTCACCATGTGGGTCTTCGCCGGCAACCCGCTGGGCGGCTTCCTCGGCGGCCAGCTTATCGCGGCTCTCCTGCCGATCTTCGGCTGGCAGGTGATCTTTCATGTTGGCGGCGCGCTCCCCCTGCTGCTGTTTCCGGTGCTGTGGTTCATGATGCCGGAATCGCCACGGTTTCTGCTGGCGCGCGGGGACCGTTCGGCTTCGGCCTTGCGCATCTACGCCACCATGGGCATCGATCCCGGCGCCGCGTCCGCTGGACCGGCGCAGGCGGTGGATGTGGCGCGCGGCAACCCGGTGGCGGCACTGTTCTCCGACGGCTACGCCCTGCGCACGATCCTGTTCTGGATCATGTTCTTCGCCAGCCTGCTCAGCCTGTACCTGATCGGCTTCTGGCTGCCCACGGTGCTGCACCTGGAGGGACTGACACCCGCCACCGCGGTGTTCGCCGCCAGCCTCTACAGCGCGGGCGGTGCGCTGAGCGTGCTGGCGCTGGGACCGCTCCTCGGCCGTTTCAGCATCGAACGCGTGCTGACCACGTGCCTGGCGTGCGGCATCGTCGTGATCGCCGCGGTTGCGCTGGGGCACTTGCCATACCTGGTTCTGCTGGCAGCGATCTTCATCATGGGGGTCTGTGTGGTGGGCGGCCAGTTGGGGATCAACGGCCTGTCGGCTGCGCGCTATCCAGCGCGGATGCGCACCACGGGCGTGGGCTGGGCACTGGGCATTGGCCGTCTCGGCGGCATATTCGGACCTGGCCTGGGAGGCTTCCTGCTGGCGCAAGGCTGGCAGGCGCCGCACATCCTTCTGTGCGCCTCCCTCACCTCCCTCATCGCCGCACTCTGCGTCGTGCTGCTGCAACTGCCCGCAGCGCAGGTGGAGCCGGAGCCGCTGACGCGGCAGGCGTGATGCGCGGCGGCGGGGATCGCCGCACCCATCGTTTCGCTCAGGCTCTGGACAGCCTCCGGCCGGATGGTGATAACCGGGGGATTCGCCACGGGGAAATCGGAGGCGTCGCGCATCGGAACGCGACGCCCGGCATTGGAGGAGACGCTGATGGCTTGGCATACACGCAGACAATTGATCCGACGTACGGCGACCCTGGTCGCGACCGGTCTCGCCGCACCCTCTGTCTGGCGCGGCGACCGCGCCTGGGCCGCGGGTGCCTCCGTCACGCTCAAGCTGGGCCACCCGGACACCACGCTGCATCCGGTGCAGACTATGGCGCTGAAGCTCTCCGACATCGTCTCCAAGAAGACTGACGGTGCGGTGAAAATCCGGGTGTTCTCCGGCGGGCAACTCGGCAGTGAAACAAACCTTGTCGCGGGCATGCAGACCGGCATCGTCGACATGGCGTTCCATACCACCGGGTTCCTGGAGTCCTTCTTCCCGAAGGTGCAGGTCCTCGACCTGCCGTTCCTGTTCAAGGACGCCAAGAGCGCGGAAACCCTGCTCGATGGCCCGATCGGCCAGAACCTGCTGGCCGACATGCCGACAAAGGGCATCTATGGCTTCGTCTGGGGCCATTACGGCTGGCGCGACACCGAGACCGCCAGCCAGCCGATCCGTAAACCCGCCGACCTCAAGGGGCTGAAGATCCGCATCCAGCCCGGCGCCGTCTTCGCCGCTGCATTCAAGGCGGTCGGCGCGATCCCGGTGGTGATGGATATCTCCGAGGTCTATCTCGGCATTTCGCAGAAGACCGTTTCCGGTCTGGAACTGCCCCTGGTCGCCGTCCAGTCGTCCAAGATGTACGAGGTCACCAAGTATGTCGGGCTGACCCACCACGTCTATAACGCGGGCGCGCTGATGGCGAGCAAGCGCAAGTTCGACTCGCTCGACCCGGCCTTTCAGAAGGCCATCCGCGAAGCCGCGGTCGAGATCCAGCCGCAATGGCGCAGTCTCATCGCGGAGAAGTCGACGGAAGCCGAGACGTTCTGCAAGGCGAAGGGCCTGGAGATCGACGCGACCGACTATGCCGCCTTCCATGCCGCCATGAACCCGGTCTACGCCGAGTTCCGCGACAAGATCGGTGCCGATCTGGTGGACAAGGTGCAGAAGGCGGTGCAGGCCTGAGAACGACAGCGCCGAACCGGCCATGAGCGCCGAACCGGCCGCCGCCGTGTTTCCGGTTGAGCCCGCGACGGCAGCCGGCGCTGTCATGCGCGCTGTCAACGCCACCGCCCATACCGTGCTGTGCGTCGCGCTGCTTGGCGAGCTTGGCGCGGTGTTCGCCAATGTCGTCGCACGGAGCTGCTTCGACACCGCCTTCCTGTGGACCGACGAGATCGCCAAGCTGGCCCTGTCGGTCCTGGCCTTCATCGGCGGCGCCGCCGCGTACGGCGACGGCCAGCACACCAGCGTGCGCAGCGTCCTGAATCTGCTGCCACCCAGGACACGTGGCGTCTGCGAAGCGCTTTCCGAGTGTCTCATCCTGGTCCTCGCCGTCGTGATCGGCGTGACCTCCCTCTCGTTGCTGCAGGCGGGCTGGGTTGAGCGAACGCCGATCCTCAACATGCGCCATACCTGGATCGAGGTGCCGCTCACGGTCGGCATGGTGTTCCTGGCGATTTACGCGATCGACCGATTGACGCGGCATGACCGGTCCAGCCTCGTCGCCGTCGCCGTGCCGCTTGCCGTTCTGGTGGGCCTCGCTTTCTTGACTCGGGAGTCGTGGCTCGCATGGTTCGCCGGCGACACGGCGATCCTTTCCGCCCTGCTGCTGTTCCTGTTCACCATCTTGATCGGGCTGCCGGTCGGATTCGCGCTGCTGCTCAGCACCACCGCCTATCTGTGGACGTCGGACACGGTGCCGCTGATCGCGCTGTCGCAGAACATGGTCGACGGCAGCGGCAATTTCGTGCTGCTGGCGTTGCCGTTCTTCATCTTCGCCGGCCTCATCATGGAGCGCGGCGGCATCAGCTTCCGCCTGGTACGCTTCGTCCATGCGCTGGTCGGCCATCTGCGCGGCGGTCTGCTGCAGGTCATGGTGCTGAGCATGTATCTCGTCTCCGGCCTGTCGGGATCGAAGACCGCCGACGTGGCCGCCGTGGGTTCCGTAATGCGCGACATGCTCGACCGCGAGGGCTATGCGATCGATGAGGGCGCGGCGGTGCTGGCGGCCTCCGCGGCGATGGGCGAGACCGTGCCGCCGAGCATCGCCATGCTGGTGTTGGGGTCGATCACGACGATCTCGATGGGCGCCCTGTTCATCGGCGGGCTGGTGCCGGCGGCGGTGATTGCCGTCTGCCTGATGGTCCTGATCTATCTGCGCGCGCGCCGCTTCAACATGCCACGCTCGCCGCGCGCCGGCGCGCGGGAACGGCTACGCACCGGCGCCGGCGCCATCCTGCCGCTGGCGATGCCGGTGATCCTGTTTGCCGGCATCCTGCTGGGCATCGCGACGCCGACCGAAGTGTCCTCCTTCGCGGTGATCTACGGATTGCTGCTGGCGTTTCTCGTGTACCGTGCCTTCGATTCACGGATCTTCCTGCGCACGGTGATCGACAGTGCGACATTGGCCGGCATGGTGCTGTTCATCCTTGCGGCGGCGTCGGGATTTTCCTGGGCGCTGACGGTTGCCTACCTGCCGCAGCGGTTGGTCGAGCTGCTCAACGGCGCGCACAACAGCACCACCGTTTTCCTGCTCGGCTCCATGGTCCTGCTGATCGCTGTCGGTTCCCTGCTGGAAGGGCTGCCGGCGCTGATCATCCTGGCGCCGCTCCTGCTGCCGATCGCCGGACAGATCGGGCTCAGCGAATTGCACTATGGCATCGTGCTGCTGATCGCGATGGGGATCGGGGCGTTCCTGCCGCCGGTCGGGGTGGGCTTCTATGTCGCCTGCGCGATCATCCGCACGGATATCGAGGGCGCCACGCGGAAGATGGTGCCGTACCTCCTTGTCCTGGTGGTCGGCCTGCTGATCGTCGCCTTCGTGCCTTGGTTCACGGTGTTCCTGCCGGCCGCATTCGGTCTCGGTGGTGCCTAAGGATGCCCGGCCGGGGACGTCAACCGCGATAGGCCCGCCGTTCCTGTTGGTCTTTAGAGCGTGATCGTCGCAGGCGGAATCGCCGGAGACGTGAATCACGCGATCAAACAAAGACATAGAGTCTGTTCGGTGCCTCTATCTGCACCGAACAGACTCTAGACGCACGACCAACGGTCCTTTTCATGACCGTTGGTGTGATTTGACCCGTCCTCAGGAGAAGTTCGACCCGTTCAGGTGGGTGATGTTGTCGAAGGTGATCTTCGTTCCGTCCGACAGGCTGACCGTCACGGAATGGCCGGTCGAGGTTTGCGTGCTCAGTGCGCGAGCAACCTCGTGCCGGCCATAGCCATCCAGGTCGATATGCACGTCGGCGGAATTGGTGAGGCCGTCCACCACCATGCTGCCGCCGGCCTCGCCCTTGATGAACTCGAAGACATCGTGCCCCGGGTTGGTTGCCAGCACGTCGGCATGGCCGTGGCCGCCCACGAAGGTATCGTGACCCGACCCTCCGATTATCGTGTCGTGACCTGAGCCCGCGACGAAGGTGTTGTTGCCCCAGCCGAAGGCGCCGTTCAGGGTTTCGTTGCCCGCGCCGGCGACCAGCGATTGATGGTGCCCGCCATAGGCAAAGAGCTGATCGCCCGACCCGCCGCCGAACAGCGTGGCCGCGCCGTCGCCGGCGAACAGGAAATTGTTGCCGTCCGTGCCGCCATGGACAACCTGCGATCCCTGTTTCCCGGCAGTACCGCCGATATAGGTATCCGAGCCGCTGCCACCGAAAATAGTCGCGCCACCGGTGCCGCCGAGGAACAGCAGCTTGCTGTCGTTGCCGTAGACGACGTCCTTCGACGCGGCGCTCGCATCCACGGTCTCCGCGCCTGAGCCGGCGCTGATCGTATCGTCGCCGGCCGACGCCACCACGTCCCTGCCGCCGCCCAGCAGGATGGCGTTGCGGCCGCCGCCCGCACTGATCGTGTCATTGCCGTGGCCCAGGGTCAGGATGACATCGTTGCCATTGCCGGTATTCAGCGACCAGTTGCCATTGTCCCAGCCGGGAATGAGGAACCGGTTGTCCCCGCCGCCGGCAACGACAGTACCGGAGCCTCCGGTGGCGATGAAGGTCAGGTTGGTGTGCTTGTCGGACAGCACCATCTCATTCGCGTCGCCGGAGCCGAAGACGACGGCATTCGGTGCGGTGACCACATCCGCGACGTAGCCGTGCGGGAGGAACACGAGGCCGCTATGCGCCTGCGTGTACTCGCCTGACTTGCCGTGCGGCACTGGTGGCGGCGGACCATTGGCATCGGATGCGGGAATGATCGATCCGTCTTCGACGCCTGCCGTGATCAGGCCGGCAAGCTGGCTGGCGAGCGCCACGTTCGCACTGGAATCCAGGTGCAGGGTGATGGTCTGGGAGTGCGCCCCCAGGACAGTGACGGACGAGGCCATGTGCTTTCTTCCCCGTTTTTTTCGGTTGGCAGGCAGGCGTCATTCGCGTGCAAGGACCATCCCACGGGGAAAGACGATGTTCTATCCATGAATGGTTACGTATGATTTCCTCCATTAGTCTAAAAATACGCCCTATTTTATGAAAGAAATATCAGTGGCCAATCCAGTTTCATCCAATTAACGATATGGCCGCGCGAACGCTTTGGGTGACCAGTGGATACGCATCGCGCGCCCGCTCGTCGGCCAACGATCTCAGGGAGATGTTTTGTTTTCTGTACACCCCGGCACAGATGAAACCGGCGCGAAATCAATCCGGATAGAACCGCGGCCAGGTCTGTTGTCTACCGATACGAGATTTCCTGCCCCCGTCGTCATGAAATGAACTTGCTTAATGCCATGAAAGTCCGAAAGGCCCGGCTACCAGTCAGGCCCCCCTGTCCGGGACCGCAGGCTTGGCCTGCGCCGGTTGTCGCCCCCCGTCGATCCAACGCATGATGCGTGGGTTACGGAGGAAGTCATGAAGTCACGACAAAGGGTTTCGCGCCGGTCCACGCTGAAGATTGGTGCAGCGGCAGCCGTTCTGCCGCTGGTCCATATCCGGACCGGACGGGCCGCCGGCAAGGTTTCGATCGGCTTTTGGGACCATTGGGTCGCCAAAGGCAACGAAGTGATGAAGCAGCAGTGCGAAGCTTTCGGCAAGCAGCACCAAGTGGAGGTCCAGGCGGATTTCATCACCTCGGTCGGTTCCAAGAACCTGCTGACGATTGCCGCCGAAGCGCAGGCCAAGACCGGCCACGACGTGCAGCAGTTCCCGGGATGGGAGGTGCAGAACCACGCCGATCAGCTTGAGCCGATCGACGATGTGATGCAGCGGCTGACGGGGAAATACGGCCCGGTGGCCGCCGCCAGCGAGTATCTGTTCAAAGCGAAAGGCCATTGGCTGGCTGTGCCCGCCAGCGCGGGGAACCAGAACAAGGGACCGTGTGGCCGCATTTCGGTGCTGAAGGAAGTAGCCGGCATCGACGTGGTGAAGATGTATCCGCCTTCCGCGCCGGCGGCACCGGAGGCGGAGAACTGGACCTACGACACCATGCTGAAGGCGGCCGAGGCTTGCCATAAGGCAAAGATGACGTTCGCCATCGGCCTGGGCACCACGGCCGACTGCGTCGATACCGCAGGTGCCATGTTCGCGGCCTTCGGTGCCGAGGTCATCACCGCCAAGGGCGAGGTCAACGTCCATTCCGACAATGTCAGGCAGGTGCTGGAATACGCGCAGCAATGGGTCAAGTACCTGCCCGCCGATGCGGTGAGCTTTGACGATGCCTCGAACAACCGGGCGCTGATCTCGGGCAAGAGCGCGCTGATCTGGAACCCGCCTTCGGCCTGGGCGGTCGCCGCCCGCGACGCGCCGAAGATTGCTGCCGATTGCTGGACCTTCCCGGCGCCAAAGGGGCCGAAGGGCCGCTTCCTGCCGCTGGGTGCGTTCTCCTGGGGCGTCTGGAACTTCAGCGCCAACAAGACGGCGGCGAAGGAACTGATCGAGTACCTGTCGCAGCGGGAGAATGTCGAGGCGCGCTGCGCCGCAACGGTGGGTTACGACGTGCCGCCCTTTGCCAGCATGACGGACTTCAAGGTGTGGGATGAGGTCGCGCCGCCGAGAGGCACCGTGTACCACTACCCGATCCGGAAATCGCATCACCAGCAGAACTGGATCGCGGTTGCACCGGCACCGCCGGAGATCGCCGTGCAGGTCTACAACCGTGGCACGCTGCCGACCATGCTGGCCAAATTGCAGGGTGGCCAGTCGATCAAGCAGGTGCAGGATTGGGCGCAGGATGAGCTGGAAGGTTTTGTGCGGTAAGCGGTTTTGAGGGGCATACAATCCCTGGAGATCGCGGTATCGTAGACGATATCGATCGGCAAGGAGCCTGGCCGGGGCCTTTAACCGGCCGGGTGACGTCCTTTCCGACCCCAGGCCGGATCACCGTCCGGTCCAAGAAGCAGGCGACCCTTCGGGCCAATTCCGCGGGGTCGCACTGCCGGTCAACAGAGACGGCATACAGCCGTCCGTAAATGTGCAGTGAGGCGCACGGGTTGCAACGCGGCGGGCAGCCGCAATGGGAGACACGATCGTTATGGGAAGCCTTGGAAGGATTTCGCGCCGCGGCGCGCTCAAGATGGGAGCCGCCGCGACCGCGCTGCCGCTCGTGCATATCCGCACGGCGGGCGCAGCCGGCAAACTCAATATCGGCTTCTGGGATCACTGGGTGCCGGGTGCCAACGATGTCATGCAGAAGCAGGTGAATGCCTGGGCCGCCAAGAACAAGGTCGAGGTGCAGGCCGACTTCATCACCAGCTCCGGCGGCAAGCTGGCACTGACACCGGCGGCGGAAACCCAGGCGAAGGCCGGCCACGACGTGATGACCTTCTTTACATGGGACGTGCAGAACTATGCCTCGTCGCTTGAGCCTGTCGACGAGGTGGTGAAGGGACTGGTCGCCAAGAACGGCGACGTAAACTCGATCTGCTCCTACCTCGCGAAGGTGAAGGACCACTGGGTGGCGGTCCCCACGTCCAGCGGCACGCAGACGAAACCGCCCTGCGCGCGGATAAGCTGGTTCAAGAAGCAAGGCCTCGATTTGCAGGCCATGTATCCCGCGCATAAGGATGTGAATGCGCTGCAGGATGCCTGGACCTGGGACGCATTCCTGAAATATGCCGAGCTCGCCGCCAAGGACAACATGACCTTCGCTCTCGGCATGGGCAGCGGTCTGAACACCGACGCGACCGACTTCCATGGCGCCCTGTTTGCTGCCTACGGCGCCACGCTGATCGACCAGGAGGGCCAGATCCAGCTCAAGTCCGATGCCGTGCGCCAGGTGATGGAGTTCGCGCAGAGGCTGGTGAAGTTCTATCCGCCGGATGCAGTCAGCTTCGACGATGCCTCGAACAACCGGGCATTGATCTCCGGCAAGAGCGCGCTGATCTGCAATCCGCCATCCGCCTGGTCGGTGGCCAAGCGCGATGCACCGCAGATCGCTGCCGACTGCTGGACCTTCCCCGCGCCGAAAGGTCCCAAGGGCCGCTTCGAGCCGACGCTCAGCTTCTTCTGGGGTGTCTACAAGTTCTCCCAGAACAAGACGGCCGGCAAGGAACTGGTCGAGTACCTGATGCAGCGCCCGCAAGTGGAAGCACGCTGTATCGCCAGTAACGGCTACGACCTGCCGCCCTATGCCGGCATGACCGATTTCAAGATCTGGGAAGAGGTCGAGCCACCCAAGGGCACCGTCTACAACTACCCGATCCGTCCGTGGAGCGGGCAGAAGCCCAGCCTGGCGGCATCCGAAGCCGCGCCGGAAGTGGCGGTGCAGGTCTACAACCGCGGCGTCCATAACCAGATCATGGCGCGCCTGCGTGAGGGACAGACCATCCCGCAGGTCATCGCCTGGGCGCAGGACGAACTGCAAGGCTACACACGCTGAGGGCCTGACGACGTTCGGCCGGGCCAGCGCAGCCGCGTGAGTCCGGCCGAGCAACGCGTTTTCCGGAGCAGCGCATTTTCCGCTTGGCAAGGCGGCGATGCCCGCTTCGAGGGACTTCGTCATCGGGTCCTTAACGGAGACTTCACCGGACAACGCGGCGCTGCCAGGGGCAAGGCGCAATTCCGGGGACAGGAGACGGATGAACTGTATTTTCACCACCGGCTGCCGGCCCGGTCCGGCTGCCGATGGCGCGACATTGTGTCGGACGGGCGGCGGTCATCACGGCCCGTTGCGTCCCGTGTCGGCTAAGGTTAGCGTTATCCTCGAAAAAAAGTCACGGTCGCAGCCGCCTGTGCGTTTGACAGACGGCGAAGCGATCAGCAGGGTTTGGCTTCAAAGCGCGCGCAGGGATTGTCCGGCCGCGCGGGAGGATCGCTTCATGACCGCGGCCCTAGACCGCGCCCCAGACGAACCGGCAGCCCGGCGGACGACCATCCGCCGAGGCCGTGCTGCCGTGCGCCATGGGACAGTGCGTGCCGCCGGTGCCCCCGCTCGGGCCGGGCCGCCCGCTGCGGCGTTCGCGGGTCAGAAGCCCGCAGTCCCCACCTCAGTTTTGCGCAGGCACGATTTGCCGGCGATAGTGCCCGGCCAACCGGCCGTGCACTGCCGGCAGCGTGTCCGTGGCTGGCCGGAAATTGGAGCGGAAGCTGTGGAGCCGCCGGACGGAACCGTGTACATTTGTTCCATTCATCTGCTCCGAGCCGTCCGCTCACACACGGCGCGGCACCGGCTCGCCGGAAAAGCACGGTTCGGCTTAGCGAATGTGACGCGATGCCGATAATGCCAAAAGATCGCCAGACGATAGACTGGCGCAGCGAACGACTCAGACGAACACGAAGGTTTCACCCGCTGACCTGGTCGGCGCGGGCGGGCAGAAAGCCTACCCAGTCGAGCGGGCCGCGGAAGGGAGGATAGAATATGGCAGATGGCACCAGCGTTCCGGTGGGCGTGATTGCGTCCACGCCAGCCGCGACGCGAAAGCGAAGCACGATGAAACGGTTTGCGCAGCGGCGATCGACGATCGCCTTCATGCTGTGCCTGCCATTGATGCTGCTGGTGATCGCGTTTGTGATCTACCCGGCGTTCTACGCGATCTACCTCAGCATGCTGAACAAGAAGATGACGGCGTTCGTCGGGCTGGGCAATTTCGCCTTCCTGCTCAAGCGCCACACCTTCCAGCTCGTCATCTTCCAGAGCTGTCTGTTCGCGGTGACGGCGGTTGTGATGAAGGCGCTGATCGGCTTCGTCCTAGCGCACCTCATGCACAACATCCCCGGCAAGAACCAGCGTATCTGGCGTGGCCTGCTGCTGGTGCCGTGGGTGATCCCGCTTGCCCTTTCCACCCTGACCTGGTGGTGGATGTTCGACCCCTCCTACTCCGCCTTCAACTGGGTTCTGAACCGCTTCGGCTTTGCCAGCGTCCCCTGGCTCGGCGTTGGCTGGATCGCCCGGTTCTGCACGATCACGGTCAATGTCTGGTACGGCACGCCGTTCTTCATGATCATGTACCTGGCGGCGTTGAAGTCGGTGCCCGAGCAACTGTATGAGGCGTCGGCGATCGACGGCGCCAACGCGGTGCAGAAGCTGTTCTTCGTCACCCTGCCGATGATGCGCAACATCATCGCCATCACCGTGCTGTTCAGCCTGATCGTCACCTTCGCGGACTTCGATATCGTCCGCATCCTGACCTCGGGCGGACCGCAGGACATGACGCACGTGTTTGCGACCTATGCGTTCCAGGTCGGCATCCAGTCCGGCGATATCCCGCTGGGCGCGGCGGACAGCCTGTTCATGTTCCCGATCCTGGCCTTCGCGGCGTTCTTCGTGCTGCGTGGCGTCACACGCCGGACGAAGGAGATTGCGGCATGAGTGCGACAACCATGAACGGCGCGGCCGGCCGCCGCGCCGTTCGGCACAAGAGCCTGCATCGCCAGCGTACCTGGGCGCTCTGGGGCAGCTACATCGCGCTCGCGATTTTCGTCGTCATCTTCCTCGTGCCGCCGTTCTACACGGTGATGACGAGCCTGAAGTCGTCGGCGGAAATCTCGGCGCAGAGCGGCAGCCCCTGGATCGTTCACCATCCGACGTTGGAGAATTTCTGGTACCTGATCACCTACCCGAACTTCCAGACCTACTACCTCAATTCGGTCATCGTTACGGTCCTGACCGTCGCCGTCTCGATGGTGATCTCGGTGCTGGCCGCGTTCAGCCTGGCGCGGATGGGGTTCAAGGGCAGTCAGACGCTCTCGACGGGCGTGTTCTTGACCTATCTGATCCCGCCTTCCCTGCTGTTCATCCCGCTGTTCCAGATCATCGGCATGATCGGGCTGATTAACAGTTTCTGGTGCCTGGTCCTGCTTTATCCGACCTTGGCGGTGCCGTTCTGCACGTGGATCATGATCGGCTATTTCAGCTCCATCCCGAAGGAGCTGGATGAGGCGGCATTGATCGACGGCGCCGGCTACATGCAGATGCTGTTCAGGATCTTCATTCCGGTCGCGATGCCCGGCCTGATCGCCGCGACAATCTTCGCTTTCACGGTGAGCTGGGGATCCTTCCTGTATCCACTGGCGTATCTCTACACGTCCAACCAGATGGTGCTCACCGTCGGCATCGTCAGCGACCTGATCCGCGGCGACGTGTTCCAGTGGGGCAAGATCATGGCGGCCAACCTGCTCGCCTCGCTGCCTCCGATCATCATCTACGCGTTCCTGATGGACTACTACGTGGCCGGTTTGACCGCCGGTGCGACCAAGGGCTGATCTGCAATAACCCAAACCGAGGAATCGTACCACCATGGCTGAAGTCTCCTGCCGCAAGGTCGTCAAAGAGTACGACGGTGGCGTCCAAGCGGTGAAAGGCATCGACCTGGACATCGCGGATCATGAATTCGTCGTGCTGGTCGGCCCGTCTGGCTGCGGCAAATCAACCACGCTGCGGATGATCGCCGGCCTGGAGGAAATCACCGGCGGTGAGATCTGGATCGGCGGCGATGTCGTCAACGACGTGCCGCCACGCGATCGCGACATCGCCATGGTCTTCCAAAACTACGCGCTCTATCCGCACATGAGTGTGTTCGACAACATGGCGTTCGGGCTCAAGCTGCGGAAGTTCCCTCGCGACGAGATCAAGCGCCGGGTGGACGAAGCGGCCCGCATCCTCGATATCGGGCCGCTGCTGGAGCGCAAGCCGCGCGCCCTGTCGGGTGGGCAACGGCAGCGCGTGGCCATGGGGCGCGCGATCGTGCGCAACCCGAAGGTCTTCCTGTTCGATGAACCACTGTCGAACCTGGACGCCAAGCTGCGCGTGCAGATGCGCACGGAGATCAAGAAGGTGCACCAGACGGTGAAGACCACGACCGTCTACGTGACGCATGACCAGGTGGAGGCCATGACGCTGGCCGATCGCGTGGTGGTGATGAACCATGGCGTCATCGAACAGGTCGGCTCGCCGCAGGAGCTGTACCATAATCCGACAAGCCGCTTCGTGGCCGGGTTCATCGGCTCCCCTGCGATGAACTTCCTGCCGTGCCACGTGCAGGACGGTCCGAACGGCAGTCTGGCCCTGCGCGTGACGGATCAGATCCTCCTTCCGGTGCCGCCCGATCGCAACGATCGGTACGGCAAATACAAAGGCCGGGAAATGGTGTTCGGCCTGCGGCCCGAGCATCTGTTCGAGCATCACGAGCAGGGACGCGTCGGTTGGAATCGGGTCGATCTGCCGGTCGACGTGGTCGAGCCGATGGGCATGGAGACCATGGTGCATTTCTTCGTCAATGGCGCCCCGGTCTGCGCGCGCATCGATCCGGCAACGCATGCGGCGCCAGGGGAAATGCTGCCGCTGACGGCAGACCTGAACCAGATGCACCTGATGGAACCGGACACCGGGAAGGTGGTCTGAGGCAAGTAGCGCGTGCGCGAGGCCTGATCGTTTCCAATTGGTGAAGCGATCAGGCCTCGGCCCTTGCATGGCAGCGCGATTCACGCTTTCCGGCCTGCGGCCTCAAGCGATCGCGCTGCAACCCTCGCGCACGGGTCAGCGGAGCGCGGCCTGTAAAGGCCGGTCAGGGACTAGCCGCGGCGCCAAAGCGATGACAAGAGGGATCGTTACGAGTGCCGTCAGCGCGGTGGCGGCCGCCGCATAGCTCGCACCGGTCGCGTCGCCGATCACGCCGAACAGCACGGGCGCGATGGCACCCGAACCGATCGTTCCGGTGTAGAACAGGGCAAACGCACGCTCTGTCCGGTCCGGGGGGGCCAGTTCCGGCACGGTGCCATAAAGCACGGACGAGGTGCCGTTCAGCATGATGCCAAGCAGCGGCAGGACCACCAGGGCCGGGATCAGCGGCGAGACCAACACGCACAGGATTGCCGCGGCGGTGCCGCCCTCCGTCGCGATCACGGTCCACAGCACACCCAGCCGGGCGCCGAGCCAGCCGCAGGCAAACTTGCCGGCCGCGCCACCGATGAAGACCAGCGAGAGCGCCATGCCGATATCGGGCAAGGACGCGCCCTTGGCCTTGAGCAGGAACGGCAGAAAGGTCAGGAAGCCCATGCGCACGGCGCTGTCGAGGATACCGATGGCAAGCAGCAGCGAAAACCCACCCTGCCCGCCGCCCGCTTGCCGCTTCTTACCGTCCGCCTCGGCCACGGCATAGCGGCCGGACGGCATAAGCCAGGCGATCAGCAGGGCCACGACGATCCCGACCGAGGCCAGCACAAAGAGCGATGAGCGCCAGGGCATGATCGTGAGCAGGACCGACGTCGCAGCCGGAACCGCGGCCTTCCCGAGATCGCCGGTGAAATTGTAGATGCCCAGGGGCCCACGCGCGATTCCGCCATAGGCGCGCGAGACCGCAGCCGAGGCGACCGGATGCTGGGTGCTGGAGCCGGCGCCCGAGAGCGCCAATGCGACGCAAAGGCCCAGCAGGCCGCCGGACAATCCGGCCAGGACGTAGCCAAGCGCAGCGACCGCGGTGCCGAGGGCGAGGGTCAGGCCACCGCCGATGCGTCCGGCGAACCGGCCCACCGGGATCTGCAGCCCCGCCATCGAGCCCGTGTAGAGGCCGCGCAACAGCGCCAGCACGCCGTAGCCCAAGCCGAACTCCACCTGCCACACGGGCAGCAGGACATAGATCAGGTCGGTGTAGCCATCGTGCAGGGCATGCGCGACGCCTGCCATAACCAACGTGCGCCGAGCGTGGGGTTGGGCCGTGCCGGACTGGCCGGGTGAAGCGGGCGCGACGAGAGACACTATCGGGAGCCTCCGCATCCATCAGATCGAGCCGTCTGATACTGGCGGTCGGTCTGGTGAGGGAAGACGGAGAATGTCGGGTATTTGTCTAGATGTCTAGATGTATTTAGCGACTTGGGGATGGAAGCGATTTTGGGTGTGCTGCGGGACTTGCCGCCGAACGCGGTTCCGCCGCCTGACGGCGGAGGTGCAGAAGACGGCGCCGCGGGCGCGACGCGTGGTCCGAACGAAGGCATAACCGCTCTCGCCAAACCGGGCGATCATCCCTACCCATGGGGCGGATTGAACGCCGGTGCCGGCACGGAGTGTGATGAACGTTCAAGTAAGTCCGGCGCGGCAGGTCCCGATCCTGCCGCTGATCCTCGCGACCACCACCATCCGCCTCGCCTTTGCCGCCGCGCTCGGTCTGGGCGTGGACGAAAGCTACATGGTCGCCGCCGGCCGCAGGCTCAGCCTGGGCTATTTCGACCACCCGCCGGCGTCC
>DATNEJ010000084.1:0-13845 GCA_035606775.1 Acetobacteraceae bacterium
CGATACGCAGAAGTCGAAACTCGCGCCGACCGCGCTGCAATGCGCCAGCTACTACAACAAGGTGAAGAAAGCGCGCAGCTTCTACCTAATGCCGGTCAAGCAGGCCTGCGTGCCGTTCCATACCTGGGGCGACCTGATCGAGAAGGCCGGTTACAAACTGTCCGACGCCCCGAAGACCTGGGATGCGTTCTGGGACTTCTTTAAGCCCATGCAGAAAGCGTTGCGCAGCAAGGGCATGCGGCGGGTCTACGCGCTGGGCCTGCAGGTCACCACCGTCGGGCCGAACGACGGCAACAACCTGTTCTCCACCTTCATGATCGCCAATGGCGGCAAGGATATCGTCACCAGCGATGGCAAACTGCACGTCGACGATCCGCATGTGCGCGAATCCGCCATCAAGTCCTGCGTCTTCATGTCGACCGCCTACAAGGACGGCTACGTGCCGCCGGAGGCGCTGAGCTGGACCGACGCGGACGACAACAACGGCTTCCACGAAAAGCTGTTCGTGGTCGATTTCGACGGCACGATTTCGACTGAACTGGCGATGATCAAAGACACGCAGGCCTATTACCACGAGATGGTGACGCTCGGCCTGCCGAACGGCAACGACGGCAAGCCGATCCCCGCCCTGGTCGGGGCCGGCGGCGGCTTCATTCCGAAGGGTGCGAAGAACGTCGCCACCTCCAAGGATTTCATGAAGTATTTCATGCAGCCGGAGGTGATGAACGACAACCTGAAGAACGGCCTGGGACGCTGGGTACCGGCCATACCGGAACTGGTAAAATCGGATCCGTTCTGGCTGGATCCGAAAGACCCACACCGGCCGCCTTACGTGACCGAAGCCGTGCTGGGCCCGACCATCCCCAGCTACAACGCATACAATCCGGCTTGGGGCCAGGTTCAGGCCGAACAGCTCATGACGAGAACCGTTGCCGACGTCGTCAAGAACGGGATGACGCCGGAGGCGGCTGTAGACAAGGCGTTCAAACGCGCAGAGGCGATCTTCACGAAGTTTACATTCGGGTAGATTTCAGCGAGGCGGGCATGAGCACCACACAACAGGCTCTCGCGATCGGGCGGCCCCTCGGGGCATCCCGGCTGACCAGGCGTGCGTGGCATGGCGGACTGCAAGGTTCGGAGTTCGCCTGGGCAATCGCCTTCGCGGTGCCTTATGCGGCGGTGTTCATTGCCTTCGTCGCCTATCCAGTGGCCTACGGGCTCTGGCTGGGCGGAAAGCCTTCGCTCTACGCGGAGCTTTACTCCGATCCGCGCTACCTGAGCACGGTTGTCAACACGCTGCTGTTCGTCGGCATCGGCGTCAACCTGAAGATGTTCCTGGCGTTTCTGCTGTCGGGCTTTTTCATGCGCCGGCGCTGGTGGGTGAAGTCGCTGCTGGTGATCTACATCCTGCCCTGGGCCGTGCCGGCGCTGCCGGCGTTCATATCGATCCACTGGCTGCTGAACGGCCAGTGGGGCCTGTTCAACAATCTGCTGTATGAGCTGTTCGGCATCGACGGTCCGATCTGGCTCAACACGCACTGGCTCGCGCTCGGGTCGAATATCGCCTCCTACATCTGGAAATGGATGCCGTTCTGGACGGTGATCTTCCTCGCCGGCCGGATGGCCATTCCGCAGGAACTCTATGAAGCAGCTGAGGTGGACGGCGCGACCGGCATGCGCCGCTTCGCGCACGTCACCTTCCCGCTGCTCGCCAATCTCTATCTGGTGTGCACGCTGCTCTCGACGATCTGGACACTCGGCGACTTCAGTACCGTCTACTTCGTATCCGGCGGCGGACCGGCGATGTCCACCGAGGTTCTGGCCACGCTCGGCATTCAGTACGCCTTCACCATCGCCGATCCGCGGCTTGGCGTGGCGGCGGTGATGTCGGCTCTTCCGGTGTTGATCCCGATCGTGATCCTGTTGATGCGCAAGCTGCGGATGTCGGAGGTGCAACTGTGAGCGCCTCGGTCGCCGCTGGCCGGCCAAAGTCCCGCCCCCGCTACAGGCTGCGCCGCTACATGGTGGAAGCAGCCTGCCTGGCGCTGGGTTTCCTGCTGATCGTGTGGTCGCTCATACCGATCTACAACATGATCCTGATCGCGCTTGACAGTCACAACGACATTTTCAGCGGTGCGGTCTGGCCGCCGAATCCGACGCTGGAAAGCTTCCGCATCGTCTGGACCGAGGGTTTCTGGTACCTCGAGCATTTCTGGCACCAGTTCGGCAACAGCTTCTATGTCGGGCTGGCGACCATGTTCCTGACCCTGCTCATCGGCTCGCTCGCCGCCTTCACGGTCGGACGGATGCGCCTGCGCAACGGCTGGCTGCTGACCAACGCCGCGCTGCTGACCTATGTCATTCCGGCCTCATTCCTGGCGATCCCGTTCTATCGGATCATGCAGCTTTATGGCCTGGGAAATAACATCTGGGCGGTGATCGCCGCGGAAGTGACTTTCGCGACCCCCTATGCGATCTTCATCTTCTCCCAGTACGGCAAGTCGATCCCGATGGAACTGGACGAGTCGGCGCGCATCGATGGAGCGTCGCCGTTGCAGGTGTATCTCCGCATCTACCTACCGTTGATGGCGCCGGCCCTGGTCGCGGTCGGCACTTACGCGCTGCTGCTGGCGTGGAACGAGTATCTGTATCAGTTCCTGCTGCTGTCTTCGCCCGACAGTATGACCGTGCCGGTGGCGCTGGCGCAGTTCCTCAACAGCGACGAGTCGCCGTGGAACTACATGATGGCCACGGCCATCGTGTATGCCATTCCGCCAATCGTGATGTATTACGCATTCCGCCGCTACATGGCTGCGGGCCTGACGATGGGCGGCGTGAAGGGATAAGCCGCCCCATCCTGCCGCCATCGGTGTCACGATGAGCAGTACGCAGCAGGCACTTGCCGCCGGCCGAACGGTTGCGCTGAGATCGCGCTGGCAACCCGTCTGGCCAGGTGGTCTGCAAGGCTCGGAACGCGCCTGGGCCATTGCGTTCCTCGTGCCTTACGTGGCGGTATTCCTCGCTTTCGTCGCCTACCCCGTCGCCTACAGCCTCTGGCTCGGCCGCCAGCCGCGCCTTTATGCCGAACTGGCAGAGGATCCGCTGTATCTGAACACGCTGGTGACGACCTTGCTGTTCGTCGGCGTGGCGGTGAACGTGAAGCTGTTCCTGGCGCTCCTGCTGTCCGGCTTTTTCATGGGCAAGAGCCGGTGGATCAAGGCGCTGCTCGCGCTCTACATGCTGCCATGGGCACTGCCGGCGATTCCTGCCTTTCTCTCGGTGCATTGGATGCTGGTTGGCCAGTGGGGTTTCCTCAACAGCCTGCTGCACGCGCTGTTCGGCATCGAAGGACCGATCTGGTTCAATTCGTACTGGCTGGCGCTGGGTTCGAACATCGCCTCCTATATCTGGAAATGGATGCCGTTCTGGACGCTGATCTTCCTGGCCGGGCGGATGGCGATCCCGCAGGACATCTATGACGCGGCCGACGTCGATGGCGCGACCGGCGTGCGCCGCTTCGCGCACGTAACCTTCCCGCTGCTTGCCAATCTGTATCTGATCTGCACCTTGCTCTCCACCATCTGGACCCTGGGCGATTTCACCACGGTATTTTTCGTGTCCAGCGGCGCGCCGTCCTTCACGACGGAGGTGCTGGCCACGATGGGCATGCACGCGGCGTTCGATACCGCTGATCCGCCGCTTGGTGTCGCGACGATGATGTCGGCCTTGCCGCTGCTGATCCCGCTGGTGATCGTGCTGATGCGCCGGGTCCATACCAACGCGGTGCAGTTGTGAGCCTCGCGCTGGCTTCCGGCAGGCCTGCGCGCAGGCCGAGCCGACGGCCGCGCCGGCCCCTGGCCCGCATCGGCGCGGTGGTCCTGGGTGTCGTGCTGGCGATCTGGACGCTCATGCCGGTCTACAACATGCTGCTGATCGCGCTGGACGACGACGCGCGCGAGTATACCGGCAATATCTGGCCGCCGGCCCCGTCGTTCGACAGTTTTCGCGTGATCTGGACAGAAGACTACTGGTACCTGGAGAATTTCTGGCACCAGTTCGGCAACAGCTTCTTCATCGGCGTCATGACGATGGTCCTGACGGTCGTCATCGGCTCCCTCGCCAGCTTCGCACTCGGCCGGATGCGGTTGCGCAACGGCTGGGTGCTCAGCAATGCCTCGCTGCTGACCTATGTGCTGCCGGCGTCTTTCCTGGCGATCCCCTTCGTTCACGTCGCCCATCGATATGGCCTGTCGGACAGCCTCTGGGCGGTCATCATTGCGCAGGTGATGTTCGCCACGCCGTACGCCATCCTGATCTTCCAGCAATACGGCAGGCTGATCCCGCTGGAACTCGATGAAGCCGCACGGGTGGACGGTGCGTCGCCCGGTCAGATCTATCTGCGCATCTACCTGCCGCTGATGGCGCCGGCGCTGGTCGCGGTCGGAGTCTATGCGCTGCTGCTTGCCTGGAACGAATACCTGTACCAGTTCCTTCTGCTCTCCTCCACGAAGAGCATGACGGTGGCAGTCGCGCTCGACCAGTTTTTCGACAGCGATGAGGCGCCGTGGAACTACATGATGTCAGTCGCCATCGTGTATTCGATACCGCCGATCGTCATCTACTACGCGCTGCGCCGCTACATGGTGGCCGGCCTGACCATGGGCGGCACGAAGGGGTAAGGGAGGCCTGGCCGGACGGTCGCGGGGCGAACGGGGCTTGACCCGCGCCGGGTTTCCCCGCACCAACCGCCCCCCGCAGCGGAACGTCCCCGTCGGCGCCGATGCCGGAGAGCGGCCGGACGCCTGTCCCAGCCAGATCGCCCGCATGAGCACCACAACCACGCCAGTCCATACGCCTGCCATCCCGCGCTGGCTGCCCGCCCTGCTGGGGTTCTTCATCGCCGTCGGGCCGGCCGCGACCGACATGTACCTGCCCGCCTTCCCGGCGGTGGAGGCATCCTTTGGCACCGAGCCGGGTACCGCCCAGCTCACGCTTGCCGCCTGGTTCGCCGGGCTGGCGGTCGGCCAGATCACACAGGGCACCCTGTCGGACCGCTTCGGCCGTCGCCGGCCGATGATCCTCGGGACGTTGCTGTTTGCCTTCAGCAGCCTGGGCTGTGCGCTGGCACCCAGCCTCGGCTGGCTTTCCGTCGCGCGCGCTACATCGGCGATCGGCGCCTCCGCCGGCATGGTCATCGCCCGCGCCATGGTGCGCGACCTGGCGGACGGGCACGCCGCGGCGATCCTGATGTCGCGGTTGGTGCTGGTAATGGGGGTCGCGCCGATCCTGGCGCCGTCGGTCGGTGGCCTGATCCTGGCCTTCGCCCACTGGCAGGTCATCTTCTGGGTCCTGACGGTCTACGGCTTCACCTGCTGCGCGCTGGCGCTGCGCTTCCTGCCGGAAACCTTGCCACCGTCCCGCCGCGTCCGGCTGGGGCTCGCCGGGCAACTGAGTCGCTATCGCGCCATCGCACGGGAACGGACATTTCTCACCCACGCCACGATGGGGGGCTGCGGCAGTTTCTGCATGTTCGCCTACCTGGCGGGATCGTCGCCGGTCTTCATCGAGGGCTTCGGCCTCAGCCCGTCCGGGTTCGCGCTGATCTTCGGCCTTTGTTCCTGCGGGCTGATCGCCGGATCGCAGGTCAACGCGCGGCTGCTGCCGCGCCTGGGCCTGTCCTTCATGCTGCGGTTCATCTGCCGCGTTTCGCTTGCCGCCACGACCACGCTGGTGGTGCTGTCGTTCGCGGGGGTTCATAACCTGCCGCTGATCGTGGCACCGATTTTCGTGGCCCTGAGTTGCCAGGGGTTCAGCAACGGCAACACATCCGTGGGGGCGCTGTCGCGGCATTCGGCGCATGCCGGCAGCGCATCGGCGCTTATGGGCATGGCGCAGTTCTCCTTGGGCGCCAGTTCAGGACTGTTGGTCGGCCTGCTGACGGATGGCACGCCGCGCGGCATGGCGGCGCTGATGTTCTGCGGCTCCCTGGGTGCGGCCATTGCCGATCTGTGCCGGCCGCGCTCATAGTGCGGCCTCACACGGACAGAAGACGATTTGCCATGCAACCGGTCGTCGGCATCCCTGCCTGCGCCAAGCTGGTCGATGGACATCTGCGGCACGACACGCCGGCGCGTTATGCAGCCGCGGTGTTCGGCGGCGCCGATGCCCTGCCGATCATGATTCCACCACTGGGCGAAGCGATGCTGGGCTTGCTCGACCGGCTTGACGGCCTGCTGATACCGGGCAGCCCCAGCAACGTTCATCCCGACCGCTACGACGGTGGGGCCAGCGCCACGCCGAATTTGCACGATCCCGAACGGGACGAGACGACCCTGCGGCTGATCCCGGAAGCCATCGCGCGCGGCATTCCCGTGCTGGCGGTCTGCCGCGGCATTCAGGAACTGAACGTTGCTCTGGGCGGGACTTTGTATCAGCAGGTCCATACCCTGCCGAACCGACTGGATCACCGCGGTGGGCCGGGATCGATTGAGGAACGCTATGGGCCGAAGCATGCGGTGAGTCTGTCGGGTTCCATGGCACGCATCATTGCGGCGACGACGATCCAGGTGAACTCGTTGCATGGCCAGGCGATCGACCGGCTGGCGCCTGGGCTGGTCATTGAGGCCGTCGCACTCGACGGCACAATCGAGGCCGTGCGGGTGGGGAACGCGCGCGGCTTCGCGCTGGGGGTGCAATGGCATCCGGAGTGGCGCTACGCGGAGAATCCAGCCAGCGTCGCGTTGTTCCGCGCGTTCGGCAACGCGTGCCGGACGTATCAATCGGCAATCAGAGAGGCGGCATAGGGATGGATCTGAAACTCGGCGGCAAGACCGCATTGATCACCGGCGGCTCCAAGGGCATCGGCCGAGCCACGGCTGAGGTGCTGGCGGGCGAAGGCTGCAACGTGATTTTGGTAGCACGTGACAAGGCTGCGCTGGATGAGGCCGCCTCGGGACTCCGCGCCCGCCATCAGGTGAATGTGCGGGTGATCGCCGCGGACCTGTCGAGCGACGCGGCGGTGCAGCGGGTCGCGCAGGAGGCCGGCGATCTGGATATCCTGGTGAACAATGCCGGCGCCATCCCACCCGGCGGCGTGCTGGCGATCGACGATGCGCGCTGGCGGCAGGCGTGGGACCTGAAGGTGTTCGGCTATATCTCCTTCTGCCGCGCGGTCTATGCGCGGATGAAGGCGCGCGGGGCGGGTGTGATCGTCAACGTGATCGGCGCGGCGGGTGAGAAGTTCCCCACCAACTACATCGCCGGCGCCGCGGGGAACGCCTCGCTTATGGCGTTCACGCGGGCACTCGGCAGGGGCGCGCCGGCGGACGGGCTGCGCGTGGTGGCGATCAATCCGGGACCGGTGGAAACCGACCGGCTGATCATGCTGCGGCGGGCCGAGGCGCAGGAGAAGTTCGGCGATCCCGAGCGTTGGCGCGAACTGACCAAGAGCATGCCGTTCGGCCGCGCGGCGAGTCCCGCGGAGATCGGTATTGCGGTGGCATTCCTGGCGAGTCCGGTGTCCGGCTACACCACCGGCACGGTGCTGACGATCGACGGCGGGGGCTAGGCCATGGAAGCCTGATCGCTGCCGGCAAGCGAAACGGTCACGCGCCAACTTATGATTCGCCATCCCGCTACGCGCTTTCCAGCGAATCCGCCGCAAGCGATCGCGGTCTGGCGCGGCTCCTCCGAACGCGCTGCTGGCGCGCTTATCTGCGGCTATTGAAACCGGCAGGCAAGTGCCGCGTTCCGGCGGTCAACCTGACTGGCTCGTCTCTTCGGGACTGAGTTCCAGGGGTTCCGCTGTGACCTTCGCGCGACAGGAGCCACTCCATGGATGCTCGGATCACACTCCGGATTGACGGAGTGGAGCGCACGCTGACCGTCGATACGCGAACGACTCTGTTGGATGCGCTGCGCAACCAGCTTGGTGTGATGTCGCCGAAGAAGGGCTGTGACCATGGCCAGTGCGGCGCCTGCACCGTCTTGCTCGATGGACGACGAGCGACCACCTGCCTCGCTTTTGCGGTGGCCCACGATGGCGCGGTGATTACCACCGCCCAGGGTCTGGCAAACGGCGATGCGCTGCACCCGATGCAGGACGCGTTCCTGCGTCACGATGGGTTCCAGTGCGGCTATTGCACGCCAGGGCAGATCTGTTCGGCCGTCGGTATGGTGGAGGAAGCGAAAGCCGGGCATCCCAGCCATGTCACGCGCGATCTGAATGGCGCGGTGGAACTGACCGATGCGGAAATCCGTGAGCGAATGAGCGGCAATCTATGCCGCTGTGGCGCCTATGTGAACATCGTCGCGGCTATCCGAGACGTTGTCGGCACAACAGCCGCCGGGGCGTCGTCATGAACCCGTTCGTTTATCAACGCGCCAGCAATACCGCGAGCGCCGTCGCGGCGGTGTCTGGCCATCCCGCTGCCATGTTTCTGGGCGGCGGCACCAACCTTGTCGATCACATGCGACTTGGCGTGGCGAACCCCGAGCTTCTGGTCGACGTAACCCACCTGCCGCTCGACCGAGTGGAGGCGTTGCCCGATGGAGGCGTGCGGATCGGCGCGAATGTGCGCAACAGCGACCTTGCTGCGAACCGGCTGATCCGCGCACGCTATCCAATGCTGTCGCAGGCTCTGCTGGCGGGTGCGTCCGGGCAATTGCGCAACCTCGCGACCACCGGCGGAAATTTGTTGCAGCGGACACGCTGCGTTTATTTCCAGGACGTCACCACGCCCTGCAACAAGCGCGAACCCGGCACGGGTTGTTCGGCGATCGGCGGCTACACACGCTATCACGCGATCCTCGGCACGTCGGACCACTGCATTGCCGTGCATCCGTCCGACATGGCGGTGGCGATGGTGGCGCTGGACGCCACCGTCGTCGTGCTGGGTCGCTCCGGGGAGCGTCGGATTCCGATGACCGCGTTCCATCGCCTGCCGGGCGACGCGCCGGAGAAGGATACGGTGCTGGAGCACGGTGACCTGATCACCGCGATTGAATTGCCGGCGCTGCCCTTCGCCTCCCGCTCACTCTATCGGAAGGTACGCGACCGCGCCTCCTATGCATTCGCGCTGGTATCCGTGGCGGCGGCGCTGGAGATTCAAGATGGTGTTGTGCGTGCTTCGCGCATTGCGCTGGGCGGCGTAGCGCATACGCCGTGGCGGGCCACGCGAGCAGAAGCGGCGCTGCTTGGCGTGCCCGCGACCGTGGAGCACTTCCGCCAAGCGGCGGAGTCCGAATTGGCTGCGGCCCGCGTCCAGGACGGCAATGCCTACAAAGTCCCGATGACTCGCAACACGCTGGTGGCGGTGCTGCGCGATTTGAGCAGGGAGGCGCGATCATGAGCGCATCGCTGGCGAACGAACCGCTGGAAATCCGCGCAATTGGCCTGCCGCTGGAGCGCATCGAGGGACGCGCCAAGGTCACCGGCACTGCCCCGTATGCCTATGAGCACCCGCTTGCCGATCCGCTCTATCTGCATCCGGTGCAGGCGACGATCGCACGCGGCAGGATCGCCGCCATCGACACTGGCGCGGCAAAAGCGTTGCAAGGCGTGGTTGCGGTGATCACGCACGAAAATGCTTCGCGGCTTGCCTCCGGCGAGAACAGGGAACTGTTGGTCCTGCAATCGGATGAGGTGGGTTTTCGTGGCCAGTTTATCGCCGCGGTGATCGCCGAAAGCCCGGAAATTGCCGTGCAGGCCGCCGGGCTGGTGCAGGTGCAATATGCCAAACAACCGCATGAAGCCGGTCTGCGCGCCGACCGAAGTGATCTTTATGCGCCGAAGCAGGTGAATCCCAACTATCCGACTGATACGGCGGAAGGCGATACCGATGCGGCGCTGCGTTCGGCGGCGGTGACCACCGACCATGTCTATTCGACGCCGATGGAATTCAACAATCCGATGGAGCCGCACACCACGGTCGCCATCTGGACGGGCGATGGATTGACGCTGTACGACTCGACACAGGGCGCCCATTCCGTGCGCACAACGTTGGCGCCGCTGCTCGGCCTGGACACGCGAAAGGTCCGTGTCGTTGCTCCGCATGTCGGCGGTGGCTTCGGCTCCAAGGGAGAGCCGCACGCGCATGATGCGCTTGCCTGTCTTGCCGCGCAGGCAGTCCCCGGCCGGCCGGTCAAGTTCACACTGACCCGCCAGCAGATGTTCGCTGTCGCCGGTCATCGCACGCCGACTATTCAGCGCATCCGGTTGGGTGCGGATCGCGAGGGCCACCTGACTGCGATCGTCCATGACGTGATCGAGCAGACTGCGCGAATCAGGGAATTCGCCGAACAGACCGCGGTGCCGACGCGGATGATGTACGCCGCGCCCAACCGCCGCACCACCCATCGGCTCGCCGCACTGGATGTACCGGTGCCGTCCTGGATGCGTGCGCCGGGTGAGACACCGGGCATGTACGCAGGCGAGGTGGCGATGGACGAGTTGGCTGTCGCCTGCGGGATTGATCCGATCGAACTACGCATCCGCAACGAGCCCGGGACCGATCCGGAATCCGGCAAACCCTGGTCTGGCCGCAATCTGATTGGCTGCCTGCGGGAAGGCGCGCGCCGGTTCGGCTGGGACAAGCGCGACCCCAAGCCGCGCACGCGCCGCCGGGATGGCTGGCTGGTTGGCATGGGGGTGGCGAGTTCCACCTACCCGCGTTACGCGTTGCCCGGCTCTATCGCGACCATCCGCTTTGGCGCGGATCGACGCTACGCCGTGCGCATCGGGGCGGCTGATATCGGCACCGGCACCTGGACGGCGTTGACGCAGATTGCCGCCGACGCGCTGCGCTGCCCGGTTGAGGCGATCCGCATGGAAATTGGCGATACGGATTTTCCCAGCGCATCGGTCGAAGGCGGGTCAAGCGGCATCACGTCCTGGGGGTCGGCGATCGTTGCCGCCGCACGCGCGTTCCGCGCCGAACAGGGTGTCGATCCGCCGCAGGGCGCGGAAACAACCGCCGGCATGCCGGAGAATCCAGACGAGAAACGCTTTGCGATGCATTCCTTCGGCGCGCAATTCGCGGAAGTGCATGTGCACGAGGATACCGGTGAAGTCCGTGTGGGACGGATGCTGGGCGTGTTTTCTGCCGGTCGGATCATTAATCCACGCACGGCGCGCTCGCAGTTCATCGGCGGCATGACGATGGGCCTGTCGATGGCCCTGCTGGAGGATGGCGTGCTGGATGCGCGGTTCGGCCACGTCGTGACACACGATTTTGCCGACTACCATATTGCCGCCAATGCCGATGTTGTCGATATGGACGCGGTCTGGCTGGATGAGACCGATTTCCATTCCAATCCGATGGGCTCGCGCGGCATCGGCGAGATCGGTATCGTCGGCGGTGCCGCCGCGATCGCGAATGCCGCCTGGCACGCGACCGGGATCCGTGTCCGCGATCTGCCCATCACGGCGGACAAGTTCCTGGAACGGGATCGCCGCTGAAAGCAGAGAGATCACGCCGGTGCAACGGCACTTGGGCGGCAACTGAGGTTCTGGCCGGCTAGCAACCGCTTTTCTGACTAGTTATATGACTAGTCAGAAAACGGCGGAGTGTGAGATGCATATCTGGCCGGTGCAGGATGCCAAGGCCCGGTTCAGCGAGCTGCTGGATACCTGCCTTGAAAAGGGACCGCAGACCGTGTCGCGCCGCGGGCAGGAGGCCGCCGTTCTGGTGCCCATCGATCAGTGGCGCCGGCTGACCGCCGGCAAACCCACCTTGAAGGAGCTGCTGCTGGCAGATGAACCCCGTGCGGACATCCCGGTCCCTCCGCGCGGCCGGCGCCGCCATCGGACACCGCCGAGCTTTCGCTGAGATCGCGGCCGCTTGTATCTTCTGGATATCAACGTCGTTTCGGAGCTGCGCAGGCGCCGCCCGCACCAGGCGGTGATCCAGTGGATCCGTGGCGTCCCCGACGGCGATCTCTATCTGGCCGCCCTGACAATCGGCGAATTGCAGGCAGGTGTCGAAATCACGCGCCCGCAAGATCCTGCCAAGGCGGCGGAAATCGAAGGTTGGATCGATCAGGTCATGCAGACCTGGAACATCCTGCCGATGGACGCAGCGGTGATGCGAAGCGGGGCGCGCCTGATGCACGGCAAGCCGGACGATCTGCATGAGGACGCCTTGATCGCTGCCGTTGCGATCGTGCATCGCCTGACGGTCGTCACGCGTAACCTGCGCGACTTCATGCCGTTCGGCGTGAAGACTTTCAATCCTTTCAGGACGGCCTGACACAAGCGGGCCGAAAACGCACCGGTTTCAGCATCGCGGGCTTTCAGTGCACCGCGGCCTGGAACGCATCCGCCACTTTCGTTCCTGGTGGGTGACGGGCGTCCTGGCCCTTGGCCTGTTCCTGCGCGACCGGCGTGAGCAGCAGCGGGGTCACAGTTGCCTCTGTTCGATTACCTTGTCCTTGCTTGGCTTGGGCGGGGCGGCTGGTCCATACAAGTTGAACGCATAGCCCCATTGCACGCGGGCCTCTGCGCAGGGCTTTCCGGGGGTGGTCCCGGCGTGGTCTTCTTGAGGTGTGGCCCCGTCGGTCCGGCGGTCCGAGGGAGATTGCCGAGGAGCAGCAGATGAGCGACTTGCCCAAGCGGGTGGAAATCCACGAGGAAGGGCCGCGCGAAGGTTTCCAGATCGAGCCCGGGCCAATCGGCACCGTCGACAAGGTGCGGTTCTGCGAGGCGCTGGCCGAAACCGGCCTGCACGACGTGCAGTGCGTGTCGTTCGTCGATCCCCGCCGCGTGCCGGGGATGGCCGACGCGGTCGAGGTGGCGCAGTCCATCCGCCGCCGGCCCGGCGTGCGCTACACCGGAATCGCCCTGAACCTGCGCGGTTATGAGCGGGCGATCCAGACGCCGCTGGACATTACCGGCGGCTTGCAAATGAGCACGTCGGAAACCTTCTCCATCCAGAACACCAATCGCAATACCGAGGAGACACTGGCCGAACAGCGCCGGCAACTCGCGTTCTTCCGCGATCGCGCGATACCCGTGGAGTCGGCGATCGTGATGACCGCGTTCGGCTGCAACTTCGAAGGCGCGATCGCGGCCGAGACGGTGCGGGATTGCGTCGGGCGGCTGCTGGATCTGGCCGACGAATTCGGCGTCACCCTGGACCGGGTGCGGCTGGCCGATACCGTGGGCTGGGCGTCGCCGACCTCGGTGCAGCGTGTCGTCGGCGTGGTGCGGGAGAAGTGGCCGAACCTTCGCCTGGCGCTGCATCTGCACGACACGCGCGGCACCGGGCTGCCGAATGCGCTGATGGGCCTGCAGATGGGCATCGACAGTTTCGACAGTTCCTGCGCCGGCCTGGGCGGCTGTCCGTTCGCCGGACACAAGGGCGCGGCAGGCAATATCTGCACCGAGGACCTGGTCTTCATGTGCGAGGAGATGGGCATCGAAACAGGCATCGACCTGGATGCACTGATCGAGTGCGCGCGGATGGCCGAGTCGATCGTCGGGCACACCTTGCCGGGCAAGGTGATGCATGGCGGCAGCCTGTCGAAATACCGGCAGGCGCAGCGGGGTGGAGCAGCAGCATGAACGAGGTTCTGATCGAGCAGCGCGGCGCGGTGCTGTGGATCACCATCAATCGCGAGGAGCGCCGCAACGCGATGAACGATGCCGTGACCGGCGGCATCGCCGATGGGCTGGCTCGCGCAGCGGCGGACTCCAGCGTTCGCGCAGTGGTGCTGACAGGTGCCGGCAATCGCGCCTTCTGCGCCGGCGCCGATCTGTCTGCCGGGTCCGGCTCATTCAAATACGACTATTCCAAGGTCGGCATTCCATTCGTGAAGCTGATGAAACAGGCGCGCGATTTGACGGTG
>DATNEJ010000092.1:0-26817 GCA_035606775.1 Acetobacteraceae bacterium
CTGCCGGTTCTCTGTCACGATGAGCCTGGCTTTCGCGGCATCGTCGGGCCGGGCGGCCTCTACCGGGACTTTACGCGCGACGGCGCCCTCGCCGCCGCACTGGCCGCCGCATTCGATCACGATACCCGTGTCAGAATTTCGTGCGCGGCGCGCACCCATGTCGAGCGGACCTACTCAGCCGACGCCGTCGTGCCGCGGATCAAGGCCATGTACGACACCGTCCTCGGCTGCCGCCATGACGGCTGATACGGTCAGCGTCATCGTCCCCGCCTACAACGCGGCCACCCATATCAGGCGAGCGGTGGACAGCGCGCTCGCGCAGACCCGTGCTCCGTTGGAAATCCTCGTTGTCGATGATGGGTCAAGGGATCGCACCGCGGAGGTGGTGGCGGCGATGCCCGCGCCGGTGCGCCTGATCCGCAAGCCGAACGGCGGTCCCGCAACGGCGCGCAACCTCGGCGCAGCCCAGGCGCGCGGCGACTGGCTGGCACTGCTCGATGCCGATGATTGGTGGTTTCCCGAAAAGCTGGCCTCACAACTGGCATTTGGTGCCGATACGACTGTCGGGATGGTGCATTGCCTGCCCGACCACCGGAATGAGCGGGTGCCGGACCAGCTTACCTTCGCCCATCTCTGGGAACGCAACCGGATCATCAACTCTTCCGTCCTGATCCGGCGCGCGACCTTCGACACGCTGGGCGGCTTCAATGAAGCGAAGGAGCTGATCAGCGTCGAGGATTACAATCTGTGGATTCGCGTCGCGGCATCGGCATGGCGGATCGTCACCTGCCCGCAGGTGCTGGTGCACTACACGCGCGGCATCGGCATCTCCTCCAATTCCGAGCGCTTCATGCGCGCCTCCCTGTTCAATGTGGACGACGTCGGCCGGCGCCTGGCATTACCCGAGACAATGATCCGGCGGAAACGCACGGAGATCATCTTCGACTTCGGCCGCAAGGCACTCTATGAGCGCGACTTGTCGACCGCCCGCCGGCTGCTGCGTCAGACCTTCACCGACGAGACTACTCTGCGCCACGGCGCGCATCTGCTGATCTCGCTGATGCCGGTGCCTGTCCTGGACATCAGGCGCAACGTCCTGCGCCGCCTGGAAAAACCGAAAGCGCCCGTTCGGCAGGACACAAGCGCGGCCGATACGCCCACCGGACCGGACTGGTTCAGCGAGTCGGATGCGCAATCGGCGTCGATCGTGGATCGCGGCTTTCATACCGCGACGGCCGAAACCGCACTCGAACGCCCGATGCTGGTGACGACGATCGACGCCGAGGAAGGTTTCGACTGGCACGGGCCGTTCTCGCGGGCATCGACCGACGTGACATCGATGCGTTCGCAGCACATCGCGCATCGCATCTTCGAACGCTATGGCGTCGTGCCGACCTACATGGTGGACCATCCCGTGGCCTCCCAGGACGGTGGCCGCGCGCCGTTGCGGGAGCTTTTGCAAGGCGGGCACTGCGACATCGGCAGCCAGTTGCATCCCTGGGTGACGCCGCCGTTCGTGGAGAACGTGTCTTCCCACAACAGCTATCCGGGCAATCTTCCGGCCGCGCTGGAATTCGCCAAGGTCCAGACGCTGACGGACGAACTGGAAGCGGCGTTCGGCGTGAAACCCCGCATCTTCCGCTCGGGCCGTTACGGTGTCGGCCCCAATACCGGCGGCATCCTGCGCCATTTCGGTTATGAAGCGGACAGCAGCGTGGTGCCGTGCTGGAACTTCGCGAGCCAGGGAGGCGGGCCGGATTTCCGCCGGATGACGGCCAGCCCTTACTGGATCGACCTTGACCGCAGCATCCTGGAGCTTCCGGTTTCCGCGTCCATTGTCGGGCGCGCCTCACATCTGCCGGCTGGTGTCACGTCCCATCTGTTCGGCCGCACCAGTGAGCGCGTGGGCCTGCCGTCCGTGCTGTCGCGCCTCGGCGTTGCGGAACGCATCAAGCTGACGCCTGAGGGGATTGCGATCGAGGAGGCAAAGCGTCTCGTGCGCCACATGGCGGCCGACGGACACAAGGTGTTCGTCCTGACGTATCACAGCCCGTCGCTGGAACCCGGCAACACGCCCTATGTGCGGACCCAGGATGACCTGCAACGGTTCCTGGCTTGGTTGGAGGCGTTCTTCGATTTCTTCATCCGAGAGATCGGCGGTGTCTGCACCACCTGGCAGGACGTGCGTGCCAGCCTGCAACGCCTGACGGCAGCACGGCCCGCCCGATCGACGTCCGCGTAACAGACCCGACTTTCTTCGGAACCCGGCTGACCCGCGTGGCGTGCAGCTATCGCGCCAGTTCTACGTGTAGGATATCCGAAACTCTGCGGCTTTCTGGTCCATCACGCCGCCACCGGCACCACCTGTACGCTCGGCACCTCATCCAGGTGGCATGCCGACACCCCACCGTTGCCGACCGGACGCAGCACCGGTTCCTCCGTTCGGCACCGATCGAACACGAAGGGGCAGCGTGTGTGAAAGCGGCAGCCCGATGGCGGGTTGATCGGGCTCGGCACATCGCCCTTCAGGATGATGCGCTGGCGCTTCGCGGTGGGGTCCGGCACCGGTACCGCGGACAGCAGAGCCTTGGTGTAGGGATGGTGCGGCTGCGCGAACAGGGTGCGTCGGTCTGCGAGCTCGACGATCTTGCCGAGGTACATAACCGCAACCCGATGTGTCAGATGCTCCACGGTGGCCAGGTCGTGGCTGATGAACAGCAAAGCCAGGCCAAGCTCATCTTGCAGCTCCGCGAGCAGGTTGATGATCTGCGCCTTGACCGAAACATCCAGCGCGGAGACCGCCTCATCGCAAATGATCAGATCCGCGCCCGGCGCAAGCGCGCGGGCAATCCCGATGCGCTGGCGCTGGCCGCCGGAAAACTCGTGCGGATAGCGGCCGACCGAGTCGCGCGGCAGACGCACCTTGTCCATCAGTGTGGCGATCCGCTCGTCCATCGCCCGCCGTCCCCGCGCGAGGCCGAAATTGTTGATCGGCTCCGCCAGTATGTCGCGTACCTTCATGCGCGGATTCAGGCTGCTGAACGGATCCTGGAACACCACCTGCACGCGCTGGCGGATCGGCCGTAACTTGCGCGCCGGCATGTTGTCGATCCGCGTGCCGTCCAGGAACACTTCACCGTCCGTAACGTCGTACAGCCGCAGGATCGCCTTGCCGACGGTGGATTTTCCGCAGCCCGACTCACCGACGATCGACAAGGTCTCGCCGCGCCGAACATCAAAACTGACACCGTCGACAGCGTAGACCTTGCCGGTCGTCTGGCCAAGGACACCGCCATGGATGGGGAAGTGCTTCTTGAGGCCGCGGACCTCCAGCAGGGGACGGGACCCGCTCATGCTGCCATCCGGCGTTCGGCAAAGTGGCAGGCAGCCGTGTGCGCGGGCGCCTTGATCTCGATCGCCGGAGTCACTTGGCGGCACAGATCGGTGGCCATCGGGCAGCGGCCGGCGAACGCGCAGCCCTCGATCCGCCTGCGCAGGCTGGGCACCACGCCCGGGATTTCCGCAAGCTTGCCGCGTCCGCCCTCAACCAGGGAGGAACCGAGTTTCGGCACGGCACCGAGCAGACCCTGGGTGTACGGATGCAGCGGGTGCGCGAAGATGTCGGCGACCGAGGCTTCCTCCACCTTGCGTCCGGCGTACATCACCACCACTCGCTCCGCCATTTCGGCGACGACGCCAAGGTCGTGCGTGATCAGCATGATGGCCGATCCCATGCGGGTTTTCAGATCACGCATCAAGTCGAGGATCTGCGCCTGGATGGTAACGTCCAGTGCTGTGGTCGGCTCATCGGCGATCAGCAGTTTCGGGTTGCAGGCCAGCGCCATGGCGATCATCACCCGCTGGCGCATACCGCCGGACAATTGGTGCGGATACTCGCGGACCCGCCGAACCGGTGCGGGAATGCCGACGAGGGTCAGCATGTCGATGGCTTTCTTCTCCGCCTCGCGCGGCCCCAGGCCCTGATGCAGTTGCAGGGTCTCGCCGATCTGCCGGCCAACTGTCAGCACGGGGTTGAGGCTGGTCATCGGCTCCTGGAAAATCATCGAGATGGAATTGCCGCGGATGGTCCGCATCTCCGCTTCGGTCAGGTCGAGCAGATTGCGACCCATAAAGCGGATGCGTCCGGCGATCTTGCCGGGCGGTTCGGCGATCAGGCGGAGGATCGACATCGACGTGACCGATTTTCCACAACCGGACTCGCCCACGATCGCCACTGTCTCACCGGCGTCGATGTGAAAGGATAGGCCTTCGACGGCGCGCACCACGCCGTCCAACGTGGCGAAATGGGTCTGCAGGCTTTCAACCTCGAGCAAAGGCGATGCATTCGACGGCACGGATGTCATCGCCTAGAGCCGCTTCGCGAGCCGCGGGTCGAGCGCGTCGCGCAGCCCGTCGCCCAGCAGGTTGACGGCCAGCACGGTCACCGAAAGGAAGATTGCCGGGAAGAACACGATATACGGCTTGACCTGCCAGAGTGCGCGCCCTTCGGCCATGATGTTGCCCCAGCTCGGCACGATCGGCGGCGTGCCGGCGCCGAGGAACGACAAGGCCGCCTCGATGATCATGGCCGACGCGCAGATGAAGGTCGCCTGCACCATCAGCGCCGCGTAAGTATTGGGCAGGATGTGTTTCCAGATAATCACCGGGGTCCGCGTGCCGGAGGCGATGGCGGCTTCCACATAGGGTTGTTCCCTGAGTGACAGCACGATGCCGCGCACCAGACGCGACACCCGCGGGAATTCGGAAACGCTGATGGCGATGATGACGTTCTGGACGGATGCCCGGGTCAGCGCCATCAGTGCGATCGCCAGAAGGATGGACGGGATGGACATCAAACCATCCATGACCCGCATCAGGATCGAGTCGAGCGAACGGACGAAACCGGAGACAAGACCGATCAGGGTGCCGAGCGCGGAGGCCAGGAATGCCACTGAGAAACCGACCTCCAGAGAAACGCGGGTCCCGTAGATGACGCGGGAATAGACATCCCGGCCGAGCATGTCGGTGCCGAACCAGTAGAGCGCCGATGGCTCACGGGTGCGCTTTGCTGGTGCCAGGGCGGTGGGATCCCTGGTCCCGAGCCAGGGCGCGAAGATGGCAATGAAGATCATCAGCAGGACGAGGCCGCCGCCGACAACGATCGTCGGATGGCGATAGATGAACCCCATGATCCGCCCGCGCTCCTTCGGGGCAGGCAGCACATCGGGAAGGACGGGTGCGGCGGCATGGTCCGGTGAGGTGACGGCGGAACTCATGGGAGTCGTCCCACGATCGATGGGATCGGTTCAGGCCGGAATAAGGAGCATTGCGCCAGGAAGGGGTGCATCAGTACCGGATCCTCGGATCGAACAAGGTGTAAAGCAGGTCAACAGCCAGGTTGACCAGGACGTAGGAGAAGCTGAACAGCAGGACGACGCCCTGGATCACCGGGTAGTCCCGCCGCAGGATGGCATCCACCGTCAGCCGGCCCAGGCCGGGAATGGCGAACACACTTTCCGTCACCACGGCGCCGCCGATCAGGGCGGCGAAGCCGATGCCGATGATGGTGACGATCGGCACCGCGGCGTTCTTCAGTGCGTGAACGAATAACAATCCACCCTGGCCCACGCCCTTGGCCTTCGCGGTGCGCACATAATCCTGCGACAGCACATCCAGCATCGCTGCGCGGGTGATGCGGGCGATCAGCGCCATGTAGATCCACCCGAGCGCTACGGAGGGCAGAATGAGGTTGCGCAGGAACGGCCATAACCCCTGGCTGATCGGGGTGAATCCCTGGACCGGCAGCCAATCCAGCCGCAGCGCGAACAGGTACGCCAGCAGGTAGCCGATCACGAAGACCGGCGTCGAAAACCCGAACACCGCAAGGACCATTATCAGCCGGTCGATCAGCTTGCCCTGTTTCCAGGCGGCGATGACGCCCATGGGGATCGCCAGGGTGATCGACAGGATCAGGGTGAGCGCCATCAGCGACAGGGTCGGCTCGATCCGCTGGGCGATCATGTGGGTGACCGGCAGGTTGGTGAAGATCGAGGTGCCGAGGTCGCCGTGCAGCACCCGCCAGAACCACTCCCCGAAGCGCACCGCGAAGGGCCGGTCGAGGCCGAGCGAAACGCGGATGCGCGCGACATCGGCCGGGGTGGCCTGATCGCCGGCGATGATCGCCGCGGGATCGCCGGGTGCGAGGTAGAGCAGGCTGAAGACGAACAGCGCGACCAGCAGAATGACGGGGATCGTCGCAAGGACACGGCGCGTGACGTAGGCGAGCATCAGCGGGACGCTCCCGTCATGTCGGTGATCCTGGGCGGATGGCGGCTTGGTGCCGCATAGATGCCGGGGGTTTGGCAGGGCACGTCATCGCGGGTGGGGGTGACGCCGCCCCGGCCGTGGCCGTCAAAACTTCATGGCGATGCATTCGGCTGTTCAACCCCTGTCGCGCCTTATTATGAGGTGTGCCGCTCCCAGACCCGGCTTCCGTAACCTGCCCTAGCGCGCGCCGAAAGGCCAGGGTCGCTTGCGTAAGCGCATGACCCCTCCCTCGCGCGGCGGACATCATTCGGCTAGACGGCACGGCCGCGCCGTTAAGGAGCGATTCACCGCCTTTGGCGCAGCATGACGGGTCCTTCGTGGGAAAGCGGGCCCCTTTGCATATTGGCGTCATTACCCCGGCCTGGAATGCCGCAGCTTTCGTCGGCGCGGCAGTCCGCTCGGTTCTCGCGCAGACACATGATGACTGGTCGATGGTCGTCGTGGACGACGGCTCCGCCGACGACACGGCTCAGGCTGCATCCGCCTTTCGGGACCCGCGGCTGCGGGTGATCCGACAGGCCAACGCGGGCGTCTCTGCCGCGCGCAACCGCGGCATGGCGCTCCTGGATGCAGACGCCTACCTGTTCCTGGATGCAGACGACCGGCTCAGTCCGTTCGCGATAGCGGCACTGGCGGCAACGCTGAAGCCATGCCCTGCGGCCGTGGCGTCCTTCGGGGGCTGGTGTTTCGACTCTGGGGATGCGCACGCTGACGGTTTCAGCGCGACAAGGTTCCGATGGTTCGGCGGCCCTATGCGACCCACGCCAATTGACATGCTCGGGCGGCTGCTTACCTGCAACCGCTTCGTCAACGGCGGCCACCTGCTGATCGCGAAAAGCGCCATCCGGTCGGTCGGCGGATTCCGCACGGACCTCCGCTTCGGCGAGGACTGGGAGTACTGGATCCGCCTGGCCCTGTTGGGCCGGTTCGTCCCGGTGCGTGAGCACCGCCCCTTGCTGCTTGTCCGCTCCAGGCCCGAGGGAGCTTACCGGCGAATGGCCGCCGATCCGCGTTCCTTCGACGCCTGCATGGGGGCGATCTTTACCGGGAAGGCCCTCGGCGCACGCGTTGGTCCGGCAGCGTTGCGCCATGCGCGGCAGCGGGCGGAGGCCGAGAATGCGTGGATCGTCGGCCGGGAGATGATCCGCCAGGGGCGTGTAGCAGACGGGCGACGGTGGCTTGCCGCCTCGGTCCGTGCTGCTCCCAGCGCGAAACGGCTGACGCTGGTCGGTGCAAGCTGGGTGGCACCACGGCTCCCGACGGCGTGGCGCGGGCCGTTCCGCCCCTATGCGGCGGGGACTGAAAGCGAGGGATCTGATCCAATCAGAGCCGCTTCACCAGCTTCGTAAAATCGGACCACTGCTCGACACGGAAGGCACGAATGTTGCGCACCGAGGCTGGCAACCACGGCAGCGCCTTCAGGGCCATGATTGCCGCGAACAGATTGGCCAAGTCTTCCGAAGCATTCGTGTAGAGACTGCCCTACACCCGGGTGAATCCGAAACTGACATGCCTGCTGCCGATGTCGGCATAGGCTTGCGACACGCCTTTTGGGTGGTGCTGCGCGGTGTCAGCCACCACAAGGTCAAAGGCGATAGCAAACATCAACGCTCCTTGGGATCGTCAAGAATGTCGGCGAAGCGATAGTCGACTTCCTCACCTGACTCGACCACGCGGATGTGCATCATGCAATCACCGTCCGGCAGGGCCCTGCCAGTGGCGATGATTTCATAAACAGGCCCAGCTGCGCCGAAGCCGCCAAGTGCCGACCAGGGTGCTTGGCTGAGGGATCATCGATGTGCCCATGAGCGACATCGTAAGGTCCACTATAACATAACTGGAATGGTCTGTCGGGCAAAGCTCCGACGGACCTTGTTTCATTCGCAGAAATCGCCGTTCCGGCTGCGCGATGCGGCCGCCCTGCTAACCCGCGCCCAGCTTCTCGTTCGCCAACTGCTCGCACAGCTTCGCCATCTCCGTGTGGTCCGCGCCGGAGCCGAACATCGCCTCGGCCGCCAGGACGAGTTCCTTCACCAGGGCGCTGACCGGAGCAGGTGTTCCGGTCTCCCGCCCGACCTGCAAGGCGATGGACAAATCCTTCGCCAGCAGCCCCATGGTGAAGCCGGCGTCGAAGCGGCGTGACAGGACAAACTGCTTGAACTTCTTCTGCGTCGAATTGTTCATCCCGGTTGCCGCGTTCAGCACGTCGGTCATGACCGCGGGATCGAGGCCGAAGCGCTGGCCGATCAGCAGCGCCTCGATACCGATCAGGAAGCCGCCGGTGCTAACGAGGTTGTTCAGCGCCTTCATCGCCTGGCCGGAGCCAACCCCGCCGGTACGCAGGACGGAGCTGCCCATCGCCGACAGCACCGGCATCGCACGGTCGATCGCCGCGCTATCCCCACCGACCATGATCGCCAACTGCCCGGTCTTGGCGCGCGGCACGCCGCCCGACACAGGCCCGTCGATCATCACCGCGCCGAGCGCGGCGACTTTCTCGGCGAGCTCCTGGGTGACGGAGGGGACGCCGGAGCTCATCTCGATCAGGATGGTGCCCGGCTTCATGCCGGCGAAGATGCTGTCGTCGCCACCGGCCAGCACCCGCTCCACGATGGCGCTGGTCGGCAGCATGGTGACGATCACATCCGAGGCTTCGGCAAGCTGGCGCAGCGTGTCGGGGGCGGAACCGCCGACCTGCTGGGCGAAGTTCAGCGCCACTTCCCGGCGGGAATCGTTCACGTGGACCGGGAAGCCGGCGCCGACGAGGCAGGCCGCCATCGGCCAGCCCATGTTGCCGACGCCGACGAAGCCAACGCTCTGCTTGTCGGCCATGCTCAGCCCCTCGACCCTGACTTGGCGGCATCGACTTCCTTGAACACCTCGGTGGCGATCTTGAACGCCTCCAGGCAGGCCGGGATGCCGCAATAGGCACCGACCTGCATCAGAATCTCTTTGATCTCGTCGCGGGTGACGCCGTTGGTCAGCGCGGCCTTCAAGTGCAGCCGCAGCTCGGAGCCGCGATTGAGCGCCGACAGCATCGTCAGGTTGATCATGCTGCGCGTCTTGCGGTCGATACCTGGACGGGTCCAGCACATGCCCCAGGCTATCTCCGTGGTCATCTGCTGGAACGCGGCGTTGAAATCGTCGGCGCGCGCCAGCGACGCGTCCACATACTCGCCGCCCAGCACCTCACGCCGGACCGCCAGTCCCTTCTTGAACAGATCGCTCTGGTACTCCGGGCGGTTCGGGACATCGACCATGATTCGGCTCCTGCGGTTCGGGATGGCGCCGACCGTAGGCGTTGCCACAGACCCGGACAAGCGGTTCACTTTTCCGGAACAGGAACAGGAGTCCGCAACGATGCCGCCCACGTATGAGGTTCTGGCGCTGCGCTACGGCATTTTCGACGGCCGCATGCAATTTCAGAACATGCTGATACCAGATGATCACAGCGCCCCCGATCCGCTTGATTTCTTTGTATTCGCGATCCGCGGCAATGGGCGCACCATCGTCATGGACACTGGATTCAACCCCGTCTCGGCGCGCCGGCGCGGGCGCGAATTGCTGCGCTCCCCGGCGCAGGCCCTGCTGGATGCAGGGATCGATCCGGCCGAGGTGAAGGACGTCATCCTGACCCACATGCACTGGGACCATGCGGGCGGCATGGAGTACTTCCCACAGGCGATGTTCCACATCCAGGCTGCGGAAATGAGCTACTGCACCGGCCCCTGCATGTGCGAGCCGTTCCTGCGCCGCCCGTTCGACGTCGATGACGTCCAGAGCGTGATCCGCGCACTCTATTCGGACCGGCTGAAGGTATACGACGGCACGACGGAGATCGCCCCCGGCATCACCCTGCATCTGATCGGCGGCCATTCCGGGGGCATCCAGTCTATCCGCGTCCCCACCGCGCGCGGCTGGGTCGTCCTGGCCGGCGATGCCACGCATCTGTGGCGCAATATTCGCAAGCGCAATCCGTTCCCAGTGGTCGTGAACGTCGAACGCATGCTGAAGGGGTACGACACGCTGAACGGGCTGTCCGACGGGCCGGATCACGTCATTCCTGGTCATGATCCATTGATATTGAAGAAATTTACTCCGCTGGACGGCAACCCGGAGATCGTCCGTCTGGACCTGCCGCCAATCGGATAGAGCCTGTCCGGGACGAATAAAAGCGCCGGCCAAGCCCTGCCTCTCCGGCTATTCCGGCCTCCGGCAATTGCCGCTCTGGCCCACGGTGGCACCGGCGGGTGGGGCTTTTCAAGTCGGGCGCCACCCGCCACCCTGCCGGCAATGCGGACCTTCCTTCGGAAAACCGCGAAGCTGCTCGCGGTGATCGGTATCCTTGTGCTGCTGGTGGCCGCGTTTTGTGCCGGCATCGTGTGGCTGACATTGCCTCCCGCGGCGCAGGATGCGAGAATTCCCGGCCTGCTGGCGCCGGTCCAGGTCGGCTTCGACGCCGACGGCGTCCCCCGCATCCACGCTACCTCCGCCACCGACGCCGCCGCTGCGCTCGGCTTTGTCCACGCCCGCGACCGGATGTTCCAGATGGAGCTGATGCGGCGCGCGGCCTCCGGCCGGCTGTCGGAACTGGCCGGGCCGGCGGCGCTGCCGATCGACCGGCTGATGCGCACCCTGGGGCTGCGGCAAAGCGCGGTTGGCGACCTGGCTGCCCTGCCCTCCGACGCGCGGGCGATGCTGGATGCCTATGCCCGCGGCGTGAATGCCTGGATCGACGCGCGCGGCCGGTTCTCCGGACTGGAGTTCCTGCTGCTGGGCACGCCGGAGCACTGGCAGCCGGTCGACAGCCTGCTCTGGGCCAAGACCATGGGCCTGTGGCTGTCGGATAACTGGCGGGTCGAGCTGTCGCGCCAGGCGCTTGCGGGACAGGTGCCGCAGCATCTGATCGATGAACTCTGGCCATCGGAGGGAGGCGGCCACCCGGACGCATCCCTGCCCGCCGCCACGCGGTTCGCGCAAGTAGCGCAAAGGCTGATGGCTGTGCTGCCCCGCTTCCCGGGGCCGTTCACCTTGCCAAATTCAGCTTCCAACGAATGGGCGGTGGACGGACGGCACACCGCAACGGGCGCGCCGCTGTTGGCGGGCGATCCGCATCTCGCGTTCGGTTTCCCGGGCATCTGGTACCTCGCCCGAATCGAGACTCCCGGCCATGTCCTGGTGGGTGCCACCGCGCCCGGGGTGCCGTTCCTGGTGTTAGGCCATAACGGCCATATTGCCTGGACCTTCACCAGCACCGGCGCGGACGTGCAGGACGTGTTCATCGAGACGCCGATTGGCGACGGCGAATACCAGACTCCGGACGGCCCGAAGCCGTTCGTGGTGCGGGAGGAGCGCATCAAGGTGCGCGGCAAGCCCGATGAGCTGCTGACGGTGCGGGAAACGCGGCACGGGCCGGTGGTCAGCGACCTGGACGCCGGGACCGCCGGCAAGACAAACCGGCCGATCCTGGCGGTCGAGATGGCGAACCTGCAGCCGGGGGACACCGCCGCTGCCGGTCTTCTGGCGCTGAACCGGGCGGAGACCGTGGCGCAGGCGGGACAGGCCGCCGCCATGATCACCTCCCCCGTGCAGAACCTGCTGGTCGCGGACAGCCAGACGATCGGCCAGTTCGTCACCGGACGAGTGCCGATCCGGAAAGAGGGGGACGGTTCGGCGCCCTGCCCGGGCGACGGGTCGCATGACTGGATCGGCTGGGCCGGGGGCGATCAACTGCCACATACCGTCAGCCCGGCGAGCGGCCGCCTGCTCAACGCCAATGAGCGGATCGCCCCGCCCGACTTCCCCGTGTTCCTCGGGCGCGACTGGTTCGGGGACTGGCGGGCGACGCGCATCCGGGAACTGCTCGGGCACTCCGACCGGCACACGGCGGATGGTTTCGCCCGCATGCAGCTCGACGTGCGCAGCACCTTCGCTCGCCAGGTGCTGCCGGCTTTGCTGGCAGCACCGGCGAGCGCCGGCGCCGCATCGCGCGCCCAGGCGCTGCTACGCGGTTGGGACGGCTCGATGAACATGGGCGCCCCGCAGCCACTGATCTTCAATGCCTGGATCGAGCAGTTCTACAAGGCGGTCCTGGAACGGGCGACCATTGCCCCCCGCTACGGCGGCCCGGTGGCGGATTTCGTCGCATTCGTGCTGTCGCCGGACGGGGCGCACTGGTGCGACGGCAACTGCGCGCCGATGCTGACCGCCGCGCTGGACGCCGCCATGCAGGACCTGACGAAACGGTTCGGCGAGGATCCGGCCGCCTGGCATTGGGGTACTGCCCACCAGGCCATCTTCGCGCATCCCGTGCTGCGCAGGCTACCGATCCTGGGGCCGCTGGCGACCCTGACGATCCCCAGCCCCGGGGACGACACGACCATCGACCGCGGCGGCGTGAATGCCCTATTGCAATCCGTGCACGGCCCATCGTTCCGGGGCGTCTACGACCTAGCGGACCTGAATCGCAGCCTTTTCATCGTCGCGCCCGGCCAGTCCGGCAACGTGTTCAGCTACCACGCGCGGGATTTTCTGACGCGCTGGCGCGACGGTGCTACGATCACCCTGGGCCCGATCGCGGCCAGGACCACGGCAACCATCCGGCTCACACCATGACCAGCGGCATGCCCTACACGGACCCCAGCGCGCCTCCCTTTCCGCAGGAAAGCTACTTCATTCATGGTGTGCTGCTTCGCCGCATCCTTGGCTGGATCATCGACCTCGTGGTGATCGCCGTCCTGCTGTTTTTCCTCTGGTGGGCCATGCTGCTCTTCGGCCTCCTCACGCTCGGTTTTGGGTTCGGCGTGATGGCGCTGCTGCCGTTTGTTCCGTTCTGCTATCATCTGCTGTCGCTGCTGAGCCGCGCCACCGCAACGCCCGGCCAGCGGATGGCGGGGCTGACCGTGCGGCGCGACGAGGATCTTGGTCCGCCCACCGGATTGCAGGCCCTGGTGTTCACGGTGGTGTTCTATCTGACCCTGGCAACCTCCGGCCTGTTGCTGATCGTGGCGCTGTTCACCAGCCGCCACCGGACGCTGCACGACCTCGCGAGTGGATTGGTGGTGGTGAGGACGCGCGCGATGGAGGCGTTGACCCAGCCTGCCGGACTCTGGAACATGGGCGGCGGATCGTCCCGGCCATGACCTATAAGCCCCCTCGCCGCCCGCAGTTCTTCTATACGACCGCACCGCTGCCCTGCCCTTACGTCAGCGGCCGGACCGAGCGGAAGGTGGTGACGGAGATCACCGGGCCGGACGCCGACGCTTTGCATGACCGGCTGTCGCGCGCCGGCTTCCGCCGCAGCCACAACATCGCCTACGCGCCCGTCTGTCCGTCCTGCCAGGCATGCGTGCCGATCCGCATTCCGGTCGCCAACTTCCAGCCGGACCGCACGCTGCGGCGCATCGCCAAGACCAATGCGCTGGTGGAAGGGTTCGAGGTTCCGGCACGGGCCACCGCCGAACAGTTCCAGCTTTTCCAGCGCTACCAGCACGCGCGCCACGGCGACGGCGACATGGCGACGATGAGCTTCTACGACTATCGCGCGATGGTCGAGGACACGCCGATCGAGACTTTCATCGTCGAGTTCCGCGATCCTGACGACCGGCTGATCAGCGCATGCCTGGCCGACCGGCTGGGGGACGGCCTGTCCGCCGTCTACAGTTATTTCGCGCCCGAGTTGGAGCGCCGCTCGCTCGGTACTCATGCGATCCTGTGGCTCATCGCGCGCGCGCGCGCGATGGGGCTGCCTTACGTGTACCTCGGCTACTGGGTGCCGGAGAGCCGCAAGATGGCCTACAAGGCGCGGTTCCGGCCGAGCGAGGTGCTGATTGGGGGGACGTGGCGGGTTCTGACGGAAGCGGATGTTGCGATGAATGAGCCGGCGGACGCAGCGCTGGTTTCGGAGTCCGCGGACTGAACACCGGCGAGCCCGACTGGCTGGTGTGGGCGCGCGAGATCCTGGCGACGGCGCAGACTGGGCTTGCCTTCACCACCGATCCGTACGACCGGCAGCGCTATGAGTCGCTGCGTGCCCTGGGTACGCGGATCATGGCTACGCATGCAGCGGCGGATGTCGGCCTGATTGCGGATCTGTTCGCGCGCGAGAGCGGCTATGCAACGCCCAAGGTGGGTGTGCGCGGGGCGGTGTTCGACGCGGCGGAACGCATCCTGCTGGTGCGCGAGACGACCGATGGCGGCTGGAGCCTGCCGGGCGGCTGGGCGGAGGTGAACCAGACCCCGGCCCAGTCGGTGGTGCGGGAAGTGTTCGAGGAATCGGGCTACCATGTCCGCCCGATCAAGCTGGCGGCGGTGTGGGACCGGGCGCGGCAGCCGCATCCGCCGGCGCCGTTTTCCGTGGTGCGGCTGTTCTTCGTGTGCGCGCTGGAAGGCGGCGCGCCTGCGACAAGCACGGAGACCAGCGAGGTGGGGTGGTTCTCGGAAGCCGAACTGCCTGCTGACCTTTCCATGGGGCGCACCTTGCCGCATCACCTGCGGCGGATGTTCGCGCACTGGCGGGATCCGGGATTGCCGACGGAATTTGATTGAGTTGTGGTACTGGCAGAAGTCACGCCGCAACGCCGAGGGGTTTCGCGCGCTCGACCCGTTTCCGCTCAAGGGGATTATTCATTGCTTCCCACAGATCGCTGCGTCGCTGAACGTTGAGCCAGAAGTCCGGGCTGTTGCCGAACACGCGCGCCAAAATCAGCGCGGTGGGTGCAGTCACGTTTCGGCGGTTGTTGCACAACTCGTTGACATGCTTCCGCTGCACGCCCATCGCCGTGGCCAATGCCGCCTGCGTCAGCCCCATGGGCTGCATGAACTCCTGTACGAGGATTTCGCCGACCGAGGCCGGCTTGCGCTTCGTCGTCAGCATTGTTCGTCTCACTTATAGCTGTGGTCGTCCAGATAGATGCCTTCTGCCTCTCCTCGGTCACCGTTCCAATGAAAGATGAGCCGCCATTGGCCATTAACGCGAATCGAGTGGAACCCGGCCAGATTGCCGCGCAGCTTCTCGAAGTGATTGCTGGGCGGCACCCGCAAGTCCTGATCCGTCATCGCATCGTCGATCATCTGAAGCTTCCGGAAGAGCCGGCCTTCGAGATCGGGAGGGATGTGCCGTGACCGTGCATCCTCAATAAAAGACGCACGCAACCACTCATCCCGAAAGCTCGCGATCATGAAGTGGCTCCATGTATGAGCTTATGTACCACCCCCTGGTACAGAACACAACCTACCAGTTTTGGCAGACACCTCTGTCGCCCTTGATCTTGGATCGGATGTCGGTAATTTCGAAAACGGTTTGTCTTTTACCAGGCACGAGGATCAGCTGCGCGCCTGTCGTATGAATTTTGCAGTCCAGACCCTGCAGCCGACATGCCATAAAGCAACTCGTGCGGTAGTCCCTACGCAGCCCTCCGCCCACCACCCGGCACGTTCAAAAACACAAAGAACACCAGACAAACCACCGCAACAAAGAACGGCAGCCCATGCGCCGTGGCATCCATCGCCAGCCCGGCCAGCGGGGGGCCGGCCAGCGCGCCGGCGCCCCATAGCAGGCCCATGACCGCGTAGATTCCCACCAGCTCCGGGCCCTGGAACCGGCTGCCGACGATCGTCAGCATCATCGTATAGATGCCGACAAATGCCCCACCCCACAGGAACACCGTGGCAAACGCCACCCACTCGTGGCTCAGCACGAACGGCCAAAGCAGCGCGCCCGCACCGGCGATCAGCGCGAGCCAGGACACCAACCGCATCCGGTCCATCCGATCGCCCAGCCAACCGATGGGAAGCTGCAAGACGATCGCGCCGATCATCATGACGGAGACTAGCGTCGTAGCCCGTACCTCGCCCCAGCCCAGGCTCGTCGCGTACAGTGCGAGGAAGGAAAGCCCCGCCGTCTCCACCGCCGCGTTCAGCGCTGTCGCCGCCATCGCAACCGGCGCCATGCGCGCCACGCGTAGCGGATTTCGCTCACCCGGCTCATGCATCGCCGGCACGATCAGCCGCGGCACGCCGATCAGCAGCATCGCCGCCGCAGGCGGAACCGCCCCCGCGACAAACGGCCATGCCCCCGCGGTGCCCGTGACAGACAGCATCAGCGGCCCCGCCGCAAAGCCGACCGACATCGCGGCCGTGTAGACCGCCATCGCCCGCGCCCGTGTCGCCTCCGTGCTCAGATGGTTCGTCCAAGTCTCCGATAGGACGAACAGCACTTCCGATGCGATCCCCAGCGCCACGCGCAGCAGGAACCATGTCCACAGTGGCGGCGACGCGGCGAAGGCGCACAGCACCAGGATCGCCAGCAGCAGCGCAGACAGGATCAGCCGCCGCACCCCGAAGGCCGCCGCGAGCAACGGCAGGGCCGGCGCGGCCAGCAGCGTCCCCACCGCGTGCATAGCGGCGTTTACGCCGATCCAGGTCTCGTCCAGTCCCTGGTCCGCGAGGCGGAAGGCGATCAGCGGGGCACTCAAGCTGTAGGTCAGGCCGAACATCGCCGCCGTGGCAACGACGGCGATGCGCGACATCAGCAGCGAAGGTGCGCGCGCCGACGTCTCCGAGCTCATGCGCCGGTCTTTTGTCCGGCACCCGGCGCGTCGTCCGCCGATCGCCGCCGGATCGCCCGATAATGATCCGCTGCCTGGCGGATCACGTTCGGCCAGGAAATCGCCGCCGGCTCCACCACGCGCTGCAACGCGCGCGCATAATCCAGCACGAGGCCCGGCGTCCACGTCATCGTGTGCGCGCGCTTTCTCAGCAGGGTCGCCAGGTAAAGATCGGGATGCAGGACAAGTCGGCCCAGCGGTGTCCAAACCATCTCGCGGCCAAGTACGCCCTCCAGCGCGATATCCAGGGCGAGCGCAACGACGACGGAGCAGTTCCGGTTCGTGAGATTGTACGTCGCGTCCCGACGATATGCCTCCCAGAACTGGCGAAGCCGCTCAGGGCTGAATCGGGTGAATTCCACATGCTCGGTTGCCTCGCACCACTCGCCCGTCTCATACGCGTAGTTCGGCAGGAACCGGCCCGGCACGTCGTTCTGCCGGCCGGCATGCAGCGCCTGGCGGAACTCGCTCTGGGTGCGGTCCTCCTCGGATGCGCGGTAGTGGCTGATGTAAAGATCGGGCGGCATCTCCAGCGCGGCATGGCCGGTGGCGACTGTGCCCTGCTGATCCACCGCCGCGACGTAGCGATCGATCAGCGGCCGGCGCACCGGATCGGTGGCGGAGGCAACGGGCGTCCAGACATGCACGACCATGCGTGGCTCGCCCGGATGCGGCGCGCGTGGCGCGTCTGCCGATGCCGGTAGCGGCGGGATCAGCCAGCCGCGCTGGTGGCGAAAGATGGGCAGTGCGGTGATCGGCGCATCGGGCGGCAGGCGGCACAACAACTGGGCCGTCCGCACCACCGCCCAGCCCGACAGCAACATCGCCACGCCGACGCAGAACGGCACGGTCGATTCATAGGAAAGCGGCCAGGGCGAGAAGGCGAGGATGGCCAGCACGAATTCCAGCAAACCGGCAAGCAGGGCGACCCGCCAGCCGGGAAATCGGACAAGCACGGTCGCGACAATGCGGAGCGTGCCGTCCACCACCAGGGCGATGCCGAACAGCACACTGATGAGGACAAGGTTGCGCCACGGCGTTTCGATGATCATCAGGCCCGGGACGATGAGAGCGGCTGGGCGGAGCATCCAGAGTTGTCCCGGTCGGCCTGCGAGGAGGCCGGCGGCCAGCGTGATCAGCCCCTCGATCATCAGTAGCGCACCAAGGCTGTGCATGGTGATGTTCTGCACGCCGTCGAGTGGATCGATGATCACGACGACCCCCAGCAGCATCCAGCAGGCCCCGATCACCGCAAGCGTACGCCAGTGCCGTTGAATGGCATTCATGCCGACAAGCAGCAGCGCAAGCTGAACCATTCCGTCACCCTGTGGGCGCCGTTCGTTGCGCCCGCATAAAATTCTTCGCCCCGACGCTACCGCCGTGCTACGGCGCCTGAACAGACCGGGTCCCTGCAAGTTGATCCGCTGGCGGTCGCTCACAAGGCCGGGTTTCCGGCGCATCGTGGAGCGCGACGCCGGCCTGCGCTGGCGGCGCCCGATCGAATGGACCGCCGCGATGAACCAGTTCGCCATCCTGTTCGGCGACAGGCTCGTGCCGTCAGCGCACTGGCGCCACAAAATGCAGCCCGGCAGTTCGCTTACACAGACCCTCGGACACTCCCGCCGCTATCGCGCGAAGCCCGAGACTATCACATAGGCGGTGTCAGGCCATCCTTGCCGACGGAAACCCGATCCGCGCTGAGTGTGCCGTCGGCGACTTTCGACGCGATGATGATGACATGGGCACCGGCGACCAGCAGCGCGGGATTGCCGGGCTCATAGGTGATGATCGGCGCCTTCGCCGGCACGATGACCTTCTTCTCCTCGCCGTGATAGCGAAGCGTGAGCGTGCGTCCCTGCGTGCCGACGACATCACCGACCGTGCCGTTGGTCATGCTGCTGTTCGGGCGCAGGTCGTATGGATGGTTGCCTTCACCCGCCCCGCGCATCCGCTCCGGAAAGACCTGGATCTCCATCGCCTGCAAAGACCCATCGGGCTGCGGCATGGCGGCGGTGCCGATATAGCTGCCTGGCTTGATGTCGGTGATCTTTGCCGGCGCGATCAGCGTGACCCTTGTATCGGGCCGCACCGCGACGGTCAGCTTGTTGCCGTCGCGGTCCGTGACATGCAGGACGTGGCCGTCCGCCTGGTCGATCGTGCCCCGGATGCGCTCGGCCGGCGTTGCGTGCGCCAGGACCGATGAACCGGCAATGCCTGCGAGGGAAACCATAAGGACGCGCCGAGCGATTGCCATGCGAATGATCCTTTCCAGTGGGCCACGAATGCCGTGGAGGCTCTTCTACATTTGGCGTTCCGCCGCTTCCGCAAGGGAGGATCGCGGTGCGGCTACGCGTTTCCCGAGCCGCGTGGCAATTCCCGCTCGATCAGCCGGGCGAACAAAGCGGACCCGAATGGGATCGCCTGGTCGTTGAAATCGTAGTGGTGGTTGTGAACCGGGGCGCAATCGCCGTTGCCCAGGTTGATATAGGCGCCGGGCACCTGCTCCAGCATGAAGGCGAAATCCTCCGATGCCTGCGCGGGGGCCTGGGCACGGTTGACGCTTGCGTCGCCCACCAGCTCGGCCGCCGCGTCGGCGATGGCGTTGAACGCGGTCTCCTGGTTGACCAGCGGTGCGAAGATGGTGCGGAAATCCACTTCCGCCGTGGCGCCGAACGCGGATGCCACGCCGGCCACGATGCGGCGCATGTTCTCCTCCACCTGCGCCATGATCTCGCGCTTCATTACGCGGACTGTGCCACCCATTGTCGCGGTCTGCGGGATCACGTTGTAGGCGTCGCCCGACAGCATACGGGTCACGCTGAGCACCGCCATTTCCCGCGGCGAGACGTTGCGTGCCACGATGGACTGCAACGCCGACCCGATATTGCAGGCCACCAGCACGGGGTCGATCGACTGCTCCGGCCTTGCGCCGTGCGCGCCTTTGCCGGTGATGGTGATGTCGAAGAACCCGCCGCCCGCCATGGCAATACCCGGCGTGATGCCGAACCGGCCGATCGGCATGCCCGGGCGGTTGTGCATGCCGTAGATCGTGTTGCATGGAAACCGCTGGAACAGGCCGTCCTGCAGCATGGCGAGTGCGCCACCCACGCCTTCCTCGCCGGGCTGGAAAATGAAGGTCACGGTGCCGTTGAAGTTGCGTGTCTCGGCCAGGTAGCGCGCGGCACCGAGCAGCATGGTGGTATGGCCGTCATGACCGCAGGCGTGCATCGTACCGGGGGTGCGGCTGCGATACGGCACGTCGTTGGCTTCCTGGATCGGCAGCGCGTCCATGTCTGCGCGCAGGCCGATGGCGCCCTCACCGTTGCCGGAACGCAGCACGCCGACGACGCCGGTGGTGCCGACGCCGCGATGCACCTCGATGCCCCACTCCTCGAGCTTGCGCGCCACCAAATCGGCGGTCCGATGCTCCTCCAGCCCGAGCTCCGGATGGGCGTGGATATCCTGGCGGATGCCGGTCAGTTCATCGTGGTAGTTGCGGATCCTGTCGATCAGCGACATCAGTCGACGCTCCTGGTGAAGGTCGTGATTATTGCCCCGTTGTGGCTCCGCTTCAACCGATGTTCCGGGATCACCGCCGGTTTCGGCGTATATCCGGACAATGGGCCGACAAGCTGACAGAATCTTGCTGCCCAGAAACGGTAGTCGCAGCATAGCCCTGGATACGGGACGCACCGTCCGCTTCTCCTCGATCGCCGGGCCGGCGGCAAACAGGACCGCGTCACGGTCGCCTGATCCCTCGGCAAACTACCTCCGCCGTGGCACGACGCGTCGTGATTTCGGGATGTGGAGGTACCGCTCAGGCGACCTCGACCCGATTCGTACCCAACACTTTTATTTGAATTTAACCTTACCCTTTGACCTTGGCGCCGCCTGTCGGCTTTGCGAAGGTGTAATGGCATACTGTTCCCTCGCTATACGATAGAAGATGGCAGCGAGCTGAATTGGAAGCCGCCACAAAAAGGAGACACAGAGCAGGCCGCGACCGGCACGGGCTACTTTGGGGACATAGCCACTTGGGGAAATGGCTCATGGACAGCGTGACAAGATGGCTGGACAGGCGGCTTTGGCAGCCGCGCGCAGATGCACTTTCACGCGGCATAGCGCGTGGGCTCTCGATCAGCGTCTTTGTGCTGACTCTGGCAATAGTCACCCGCACGTCGGTGGCACAGACAATCATCCCTCCGGACGTCGAGGAAGGCGGGGTTGCGGCCGAGCGTTCGTCCCCGAATTTCTTCATCGTCAATGACAACTCAATTTCGTACCATTACGAGTTCACTGCCACCAATCCGGGGGCCGGCGTCACCGGAAAACACGTCATATCGCTGAGCCACTTCGATGTATGGCGTTACGGCACGAACTTCATTAACGTGGATTGGCTCAGGGCCACGAATGGCACCACGACGCCTGCCTCACCGTGCGGCTTCCCCAACCCGAATACCGGATGCCCTGGATATACCGAATGGTACGGGTTGGTCCGAAGCACGCTCGCCTGGAACAAGATATTCTCGACTCAGACGTTTAATATCGGCCCTCTCACCGACGTTTCATTCCTGGTTGGCGCCGACCTCAATACCGACAATACGACGCTGCAGTCTCGCAAGCGGTCGATCGAAGGTGGCATTCAGTTCTCCCTCGCCACACCCTACGAAGGATTTCTGAATGCGGGATTCGTCGCTTACAAGGAGTGGCAGAACGATCAGATAGCAGCGACTCTTGGGACCAATCCCAGCGGAAACGTGAACTTTGATACGACGTGGGGGATCGAGATTCAGTACAATCAGCCGTTGGGATTTCTGCCGAAAAACATTCCATTGACATACAATGCGCTCATCACGCTGCACGGTCCGAAAGGGGCCGGCGAACCAGGCGCGCCGCCACGTGTCATGGAGACCTATCTCCAGCAGACCCTTTCACTCGACCTTGGCCAGGTCATCGCAGGCAAGCCAAGGTTCGTGTCGTTGTGGGCGGGTTTTCGCTGGTGGGAAAACAAGTTTGGACTGAACCCGAGCACCTCTGGCCTATGCTGCACCACTGAGAGTACCTGGATGATCGGCACCACGTTCAAATTGTGAACGTGGCCTTCCTCGCACTCATCCGGCGTCCCTCATGTCGAAAGACCAGCCTTTGGCGAACAAGGGGTTCCCCCGACTGACGCGACAGACGTAGCGTTCTCAGATGGAGGCCACAAATGTCCACAACATCAGAGGGTAGGCAAATCGCACCCCCTACCGGCGCAATACGAGGCCGGGCGCTAACGTTCTCGGGCGATCCCTTTGAAGCCGGCCTAAAGGCCACAATGATTTATGAATCGGATGCCATCGTCGCCTTCGGCGGCGGCAAGGTGACCCATTTCGGGCCGGCAGACGCCATCAAGTCGCAGCTTCCTGCCGACCTGAATATCCGGAATTATGGACCCAATGCGCTGATCTCGGCCGGATTTCTCGACAGCCACGTGCATTTCCCGCAAACGCCGATGATTGGCGCTTTTGGCGCACAACTGCTCGACTGGCTGAACACCTACACCTTCCCAACCGAGCGAAAATACGCCGACAAGGCATTTGCAACGTCGGTGGCAAAGGTCTTCCTGCAGGAGTGTCTCAGAAACGGGATCACCACGAACTGCGTGTACTGCACGATTTTTCCCCAGTCGGTGGACGCTCTCTTCGAGGAGGCGAGCCGCCTGGGAATGAGAATCGCGGCTGGCAAGGTGATGATGAACCGGAATGCGCCGGACTACCTGCTCGACACCACCAAATCAGGTTACGATGACTCGAAGATGCTGATCGAACGTTGGCATGGCCATAGTCGGCTGATGTATGCCATCACCCCGCGTTTCGCACCCACAAGTACGCCGGATCAGCTTGATGCGGCAGGAGCGCTATGGACCGAATTCCCCAACTGCTACATGCAAACGCACCTGTCCGAAAACCGGAACGAAGTCGCCTGGGTAAAAGAGTTGTTTCCTGACCGGGGCGGCTATCTCGATGTGTACGACCATCATAAACTGTGCCGTCCCCGCTCTATTTTCGGGCACTGCGTCCACCTGACAGAAGACGAACTGCAACGTATGCATACCACCGGAGCGGCAGTCGCCCATTGTCCGACTTCTAACTTCTTCCTCGGCAGCGGGTATTTCGATGTTGCCCGCGCGATGCGGCGAGAGCGGGCGGTACGCGTTGGTCTCGGAACCGATCTCGGGGCGGGAACTTCGTTCTCCATCCTGACCACGCTCAATGAGGCCTATAAGGCAGCGCAGCTGAACAACTATGCCCTCACAGCCGGGCATTCGTATTACCTGGCCACACGCGGGACCGCTCGGGCCATGTATATCGAAGACAAAGTAGGCAGTATCGCTCCAGGTATGGAGGCCGATCTGGTCGTACTCGACCTGCGATCGACGCCTATCATTGACTACCGCATGAACTTTGCGGCGAGCCTTGATGAGGAACTCTTCATTCAGATGACCTTGGGAGACGATCGCGCGGTCAAGGCGACGTATGTTGCCGGCGTGCTGCAATACGAAAAGACCTGATCCGGCCCGAGGCTGGTCGCTGACGCGATCTTTCACAGGGGAAGCAAACATGTCTAACACCGCAACAGCCCTTCCACATATGCAGGCCCGTGGAGGCGTGATGGCATGGTGGGTTTGGGCGCTCGTTGTTGTCTTCGTCGTGTACCTTTTCAGCTTCCAGACTGGCTATTCCGTCGTCAATTCCAAGGTCCAGGGTGATATCAGCCTTTCGGTTGCTCAGGTCGGAACAATTGCGGCCATCTACACATGGGTGTTCGCGATTTGCCAGTTCTTCGGCGGTGCCTTGCTCGACAAGCTGGGGTCCCGACGGGTCCTGCCGATCTCGATTGCAATCGTTACGGTGGGCATATTCGTATTTGCGAACGCCCAGACGTATTCGATGCTGCTGTTGTCGCAGGTCATCGTGGCAATTGGCTCATGTACCGGCTTTGTCGGGGCCGGATACATCGGTGGCCAGTGGTTTGGGATGGCGAAATTCAGCTTTATGTTCGGGCTGGTTCAGCTTGTCGCGTCGCTCACGTCAGCATTCTCGCAGAACCTGATCGGTCTCGCCCTTGGATCCGTGACCTGGAGAACGTTGTTCAATGCGACTGCCGTGTTCGGCATCGCGCTGTTCGCCCTCGGGGCGATCTACATCCATAACCCCACTCCCGTCATTATCGACGAGCGACTCAGCGTTCGCAGCTTCTTTGCGTCCGTACTCAGGTCGATGGCCGACGTCGCGAAGGTCGGCCACGTGTGGATCGCGTCGCTGAACGGTGCATTCACATTCGGTACCCTGCTCGCTCTGGGTGTCGTCTGGGCACCGAAGCTGTTGAGAGTGCATGGCATGAGCGAGGCAAGTGCGAACTTCGGCGCGTCGATGCTTTGGCTCGGTTTGGCCTGCGGAAGCGCGTTCATTCCGCACTGGTCAGATGTACTGCGCCGAAGAAAGCTACCGATCATGGTGGGCACCGCGGTTCAATTCGTTGTTCTGCTCGGGTTGTTGTATATTCCGGGCCTCGGATCGCTGGTCGCCATGGCGTTGTGCTTTGTGTTCGGATTCGCCAACGCCGCGCACATGCTCGCCTTCAGCACGGCGGCGGATGTGGTGCAACCCACCCAGATCGGCACGTCGGCAGCCATTGTAAACGGGATTATGTTCATCCTGGGTGGCATACTGATAAGCAGACCGGGCGAACGGATCCAGATGGGCGTGGACAGCGGGATACAGCCGGCCTCGTTGGATATCGCGCAATATGCGGCTTGGCCACTTGTCGTTGCTCTCGCACTTGCTTTGGTACTGGCGTTCGTCATGAAGGAGACCTACCCCGGCACGCACGGGAACGAACATGCCGGCGCCGGTGGCTGAACATCTCGGCCAACTCGAGGCGAGTGTGGCGCCCCGGCTCGGTGGACGGCGAGCCTGGGGCGTCTGGGCCCTATCCGTCGCGTTCGTGATCTACTATTTCAGTTTTCAGACGGGCTACGCGATCGTCAATTCAAGAATCCAAAAAGAACTCGGACTGACCATTGCCCAGATCGCCGCAGGCGCCGCCGTGTACACCTGGGTTTTTGCGGTGTTTCAGTTTCTCTCGGGACCGCTGTTGGATCGGATCGGCGTACGACGAGTCCTTCTCCCCGCGATCCTGCTTGTAACCATTGGCATCTTCGTATTTGCCGCCGCTACAGACTTCACGATGCTCATCGCTGCGCAATGCTGTGTGGCGATTGGTGCCTGCGCAGGTTTCGTTGGTGCGGGCTGTGTCGGAGGGAAATGGTTTGGCATGGCACGGTTCAGTTTCATGTTTGGGCTGGTGCAGTTCTGCACGGCCCTGTTTTCCGCGTTCAATCAGAACGTCCTGAACTGGGCATTGTCAGCGATGGATTGGCGGTCAGCCTTCTATCTCGCCGGCGGGTTGGGCATCGTACTTCTGATTTTGGCGCTGCTGTATCTTCGCGATCCGGAACCCACTGTCGGGCGCGTAGATGACGGCCTTCACTCGTTCGCGTTGGCTGTTTTTCGTTCACTTAAAACGGTGGCGGCGATCCCGCATATCTGGCTCGCCTCTGCTTTCGGCGCCCTCTGTTTCGGGACAATGTTGGCTCTTGGCGTCATTTGGGCACCGAAGCTGCTAATGGCGCGCGGGTTGGAGGAGAACCTCGCCAACACTGCGTCCTCGTTCCTGTGGATTGGATTGGCCGCCGGTTGCTTCGTCCTCCCCTGGGCGTCCGATCGGCTCCGCAGCCGCAAGGTGCCGGTTTTGAGTGGCATTGCCCTTCAGGCAGTGTCGTTGATCTTGTTGTTCTACTATCCAACGCAATCCGCCAGCCTGGACATGATCCTGTGCCTGCTGTTTGGATTCGGCAATGCGGCGCATATGCTTGCTTTCAGTACCGCGGCCGACATTGTGGAACCAGGGCTCATTGGAACGTCCGCTGCATTCGTGAATGGCGCGATGTTTGTGCTGGGCGGGATCATGATAAGCAGGCCCGGGGTTCTGGTCGGCATCGGGTTGAATGCCGGCAAGGCACCGGCAACGCTGGAGCTTGCCCAATTTGCAGGCCGCCCCCTGATCATCGGGATTTTCGTCGCCTTGGCGATCGCCTTATTGATACGAGAGACGTATCCAAAGCGCGGACCTGGGCAATCAAGAGGCGTGATCGCTTGAGCGCGCCTCACAGCCTACCAGCCCCGCGGCGCAGGCATTACGCTACAGGGTTCACCTCGCAATGTAAGGCAGCGCCGCCAGCTTCTCCTCGATCGCGGGACCCGCGGCGAGCAGGACCGAAGTCGGGTCCCAGGAACCTTCCGTAAACTGCCGCCGCCGCCCTTCCGCGAGGGTGACGGGAAACACCTGATCGCCGGCGGTCATGGTCAGCGCGGCAAGGTCCAGCGTGAAGCGGGTCTGCGGGTCCGTCTCATTCAGGCGCTGCAGCGCCGCCATCGTCTCCGCACTGGCCACCACACAGGGCATGCCGACGGCCACGCAGTTGCCGGCGAAAATCTCACCGAAGGATTCGCCGATGACGGCCTTGATGCCGAACCGGCGCAGACCTTGTGGCGCATGCTCGCGGGATGACCCGCAACCGAAATTGCGGTTGACGAACAGTAGTTCGCCGCCGCTGAAGCGCTGTTGGTCCAACGGATGCGGCTGTCCCTGCGCCTTGGCCGCCGTGCGTGCATCGGCGAAGACGTGCGCTTCCATACCGCGAAAAGTGATCGCCTTCAGGTAGCGCGCGGGTAGGATCTGATCGGTGTCGATGTCATCGCCGTGGATGGTGATGCCGCGGCCGGTCACCCGCACGATCCTGGTGTCATTGGCACGCCCGCTCATGCTGTCGCTCCTT
>DATNEJ010000095.1:0-14540 GCA_035606775.1 Acetobacteraceae bacterium
GCCGGGCGGCTGGTGGCGTGGGACAAGAACACCGGCGCGCCGGTGGAGCCTGTGCTGCCGGTGTCCATCGGTGTTGTCGAGGATCCGGACCAGCAATGCAGCGGCCCGCTTTGGCTGCGCGGCGGCATCGAGGTCGTGTCCTCGGATGGTTTCGCGTACGAGGTGCGAAACCGAGTCACGCTTTGCCGTTGCGGCGAGTCGAAGAACAAGCCGTTCTGTGACGGTACCCATATCGAGATCGGGTTTCGCGACGACGCGTAGCGCGCGGTGCCCTGACTGCGGTCTTGTCGTGAAGGTTGCTCAGCCCTCGCCGAGCCGTGCCATGCAGGCGGGTTTTCAGCAGCCTGCTAAAGCCTGCCAGGGCGTCCCAGCATCGCCAGCGTGTGACGCGCGATCATGAGTTCTTCACTGGTCTCGATCACCAGGACTGGAGTCCGCGAGTCAGCCGCGCTGATCAAGCCGTTCCCACGCGCGTTGCGCTCGGGGTCGATCATCGCGCCCAGCCATGCGCAACCCTGGACAACGTCCGCGCGAGTCACCGGGTCGTTTTCCCCGATGCCACCTGCGAACACCAGGGCATCCATCCCGCCCGCGGCTGCGGCCATGGAGCCAATCTCGCGCACAATGCGATACACGAACAGATCAATCGCCTCTCGGGCCGCTGACTCCCGAGACGATCGGAGCGTACGCATATCCGAGGAGATGCCGGAGACGCCCAACAAACCTGACCTGTTATAAATGAGGTCCTCGATTGTCTGCGGTGTCTCTCCGTACTCGCTCATCAGATACAGGATGACCCCCGGATCAAGAGAGCCGCAGCGCGTGCCCATCATCAGACCTTCAACAGCCGTGAAGCCCATGGTGCTCGCAATGCTGCGCCCATCCTTCACCGCGCAAAGGCTGGCGCCGTTGCCCAGGTGAGCCATGACGACCCGACCTGACGCCAGATGCGGGTAGTTCTCTCGCAATGCCGCAGTCAGAAACTCGTAGGAGATGCCATGGAAGCCATACCGGCAGACGCCGGCCGCGGTGTATTTCCGTGGAATTGCGAACCACTGCGCCAGGGAGGGTTGGCTCCGATGGAAGGCCGTATCAAAGCAAACAACCTGAGGGATATGGGGTGCGGCGGCAAGAATAGTACGGATCGGCGCCAGGTTATGCGGCTGATGAAGCGGAGCCAGAGGAATAAGTGTCGCCAGTTTGTCGAGAAGCTGGGCATCGACCCGTTGCGGAGAATTATACTCGGGCCCTCCATGCACCACCCGATGGCCGACACCTTCGATCCGGCCACCTGCTATCAGGCCTCTCGCTGTCTCCAGGATGGTGTGTGTCGCACCGGTATGATCGAGGTCGTGAGAAGGCCATTGCTGCTCCGCTACGACAGCGCCGTTCGCATCCGTGACTTTCAGCCGGGGCATGACCCCGATGCCGGAAATCTGACCACCGAACGTCTTCTTCGGATCACTGGCAATACCATAGATTGCAAACTTGATGCTGGATGATCCCGCGTTGATCGCGGCTACGAAACTGGTCATGACTCCTGTCAGGCCACGATGTTGGCGCCGCCGTCGACGTAAACGGTGCCGCCGGTAATTCGTGTGGCAAGGGGGGTGGCCAGATAGGCGCAGGTGAACCCGACGTCCATGATGTCCGCCAATTCACCCAACGGCGCCTTCTGTGCTGCCTCGTTGAGCAGCAGTTCAAAGTCCTTGAGACCCGAGGCAGCACGCGTCTTCAGTGGGCCAGGTGAGATCGCGTGCACTCTGATCCCCTGCGGACCAAGCTCATAGGCCAAATAGCGGCAGCAGGCTTCCAGGGCCGCCTTGACGGGCCCCATGACATTGTAGTTCGGCACGACCCGTGCGGCGCCATAATAGCTCATCGCGAACATTGATCCGCCTTGCTTCATCAGTGGCGCGCCGAGCTTGGCCATGCGCACGAAGGAGTGGCAGGATACATCCATCGCTTTCGCGAAGCCTTCCGCCGAACAACCAAGCAGCCCGCCTTGAAGGTCGGCCTTTGGTGCGAAAGCGATCGAGTGAACGAGCATGTCCAGCTCGCCCCACTCGGATCCAATTCGTTCAAAGATCGCTTCCAGTTCCCCGGGCACCGAAACGTCCAGCGGGCCGCTGATCTTTGCGTCCAGCCCAATCGCCAGAGGCTCCACATACGGACGAGCCTTCTCGTTCAGCCAGGTGATGGCCAACTCAGCACCCAGCAAACGAAACGCACTCGCGCAACCGTAGGCAATTGAATCTTCATTGGCGATGCCGACCACCAGGGCTTTCTTCCCCTCAAGAACCTGTCTGTACCTGTGTTCCATGACGAGAGAAATCCTTATCGGATCGCGGCCGAGGGCGACTTGCGCCGCGCGGCCGCGACAAGAACGGCGACGGCACACGACGCGAGACGCGTGAGCAGGGAATCCGCGCGGCTCGTGAGTATGATGGGAACCTTCGCGCCGAGCACGATCCCCGCGGCATCGGCGCCGGCCAGGAAGGACAGACTCTTCGCCAGCATATTCCCTGCCTCCAGGTCCGGTACGACAAGGACATTGGCGCGGCCCGCAACCGGGGAGTTGATGTTCTTGATTGCTGCGGCCTCGGGACTGATGGAGTTATCCAGTGCGAGAGGGCCGTCAACCAGCGCGCCGATGATCTGGCCGCGATCGGCCATTTTGCAAAGCGCCGCGGCCTCGATCGTTGACGGCACTTTTGCACTCACTGTTTCCATGGCGCTCAAAACAGCGACACGAACCTCACCGGCGCCAAGCGCGTGTGCCAGGTCGATCGCGTTCTGAACGATGTCCACCTTCTCGTCGAGTGTCGGTGCGATGTTCACCGCCGCATCCGTTATGATCAGAGGCTGCGGATGATTTGGCACATCCATAATGAAACAATGGCTGATCCGGCGAGCCGTCCGAATACCAGGCTGCCGGGAGACGACCGCACCCATCACCTCATCGGTGTGCAGGCTGCCTTTCATGATGGCCTCAACATGTCCCGCAGCGGCAAGTTCCACGCCTTTGGCTGCGGATGCGTGGCTGTGTGGGGTATCCAGGATCTCCATGCCGCCGATATCGAGTGCATGCTCAGCCGCCACTCTGCGGATGCGGGCCTCGGGGCCAACCAGAATGGGCTCGATCAGGTGCAGCCTGCGGGCCTCAATCGCGCTTTGCAGCGACACGTCGTCGCACGGATGCACCACCGCAACCTTGATCGCCGGGTTCTCCCGGGCAAGTTTGACGAGATGCTCGTATTTCCCGTGGCCACGAGATGTAGGCGAGTGAGGCCCATCACGCATTGGCCGTTTCCTTCTGTGGCTTACGCCTCTTCACGTCAAACAGCTCTTCAATCCTGGTCAGTCGGCCTTTAGTCTCATCAGACAGCGGGCCGACCGCGGATAGAACGCGGCGTATGGCCTCCAGCGCCGAGCGACACTCGGCTTCATCAGATGGAAGCAGTTTTGGCAGCGTCTCCAATGCCTTTTTCTCATCCAGCAGGACAAGCAGGTATTGCTGCCGGACAATCTGCTTGAATTCAGCCAGGCTGAGGCGGCGATTCTCCGGGCGGGATTCGCGAATCAGCTTCAACGTGGCAAAGCCGCGCTCGTCTACAGCGCCTTCCCGGAGCCGCACGTATATGAGCGCACGCACCGCAGCGTCTTCGATCTTGCCATGCTCAAAGCCATGCTCCAATTGGGCCCGAAGCTGCGCCACGGCTGCGTCACGTCGCAGATCGCGCTCGATGCGATTGGGGATATCAGTCTGCTGCGTGCCCAGGCCCACGAGTGCCTGAAGCCAAGGAGAGCCGTAGGTGTTCAGGAACACCATTTCCGTCATCGTATCCCGTACATCGCTGTAGGCTTTCCACCACATCGTGATCCAGGACGACGCGGCGGTCTCCATAGCCAGAAGCGGGTTGTCGGGGCTGACGGGACGACGGTTCTCGCGAACGGACTCGGCGAGCGCTTCGATTGGCCCCATCGTCGGATTCCGGTCGGACAGCATGCCGAACCGCAGCCGGTTCGGATGTGTTGTCCGAATGAGCTCCGCAAGCGGCTCATTGGTCATCGTCCGAATCATCGGGGATATGAAGCGTTGATAGAGCCCTAGATTCATGTCAGATACGCGGGCTGCGGTGGCGAACCGAAGATCGTCGGCTTCGCCATTGCCGCCCAAGGCGCGGATGTCATTGAGCGTTCTTGACTCGAGCCTGAACAGATAGCGCCCGTGTATCAGGTCCGAACGCTGGGTATTTTCATCCACCTCGGTAATGACCGCCTCAAAAAGCCCGGGCGGAAGGGTGTCGATCAACTCCATGCAGGAGATGAGTTCGTCATGCTCCTTGGTTGCCACCTTGCCCGACACAAATATGCCGAGATGCCCGATGCTGTTATGCAAGGTATAAACGATGGTCTGACCAGCCACGACGATGTCCCTTTCGTGGCTGTAAAGGTCAAGAATCCAATCAAGCGCCTGCTGTGGGGGAGTGATGTTGTCGCCTTCGGAGCAGAATACGACGATCGGCGACTTGATGTTACGTAGATCGAGCCGAATGCCGTCGGTCGTCCGTATCTGACCGGTCGCGAGCTTGTTGCCCACGAACAGGTTGTCGGCGATCCACTGCATTTCCCCGGCGTTCATGAGTACCGGGCTGCCCCACCAGGTTTCGAATTCGAGAAACCGCTCTGCCTCGGTATCGACTTGTGAATACACGTTGTATGGCTTGGTCCAGTATGTGTTCGCAGGATTAAGCGATTCGAAGTTCTGAACCAGATATGCCCCGTCGAAAACGCCGCTTCCCAGATCGCCGCTCAAGGCAGTCATCCAGGTGCCGCCCAGCAAGCCGCCGAGATAGCGCAGCGGGTTCTTCCCGTGCACGCCGGCCCAGTATGACAAAGGAGAACCGGCGAGCATGATGGGGCCCGGCAGATCCGGCTTCATCGCCGCCACCATCATGATCTGCCATCCGGCCTGGCAATTGCCGATAACGACCGGCTTTCCGGCGGCGTCGGGATGACGCTTTGCGACCGCCTCGATAAACGCCGCTTCTGCAAGGCAGACGTCCTCGACGCTCTGGCCAGGAACCGGATTCGGCGAGAAACCTACAAAATAGCAAGGATGTCCCGACCGGAGCGCAACGCCGATCTGACTGTCATGCTTCATTCCGCCAATCCCAGGTCCATGTCCTGCCCGAGGGTCGACGACGATGATTGGGTGCCTGTTCGGATCACTCGGTGTCTCTGGCGGCGGGATAATTCGTACCAGACCATAGTTTACCGGCCGGAGAAGTTTGCGGCCGTCGATGACAAGTTCATGATCGAAATGAAGAACGTGTGGAACCGGAGTTTCCTTCCGCTCCTCGTATGCGTTGCCTCGTTGCCGAAGAACATCGAGAAAGAGGATGGAGCGCTGCCATGCGTCTATCCAGTATTCGCCTACGGCGCCCAGATTCGGCCAGGCGTTGTTGCTCGGATTATTCAAAGTCCTTGGGTCTCCGCTCAAAACATTCTACTTTCGTGGAAATACGAGCGCTTCTCCCTGGCGAGCGCTGACGGCCGTTCTACGACGGCCTTTGAGGCCCTAGCGGACAGGACCAAGGCGCTTCCGAAGCACGCTATGAGCCGCTTGTGACAGAATGCCTCAGCGAGACCAAGGCTCGTTCAAATCACAAACACGTTGATGAGGGCGTTTTCCTTATTCCATTGGGACTTCAATGACGGCGATGGCCGGTGCCGCTGCGGGACGGAATCTCGTTAAACGACATAATCGCGCTACGTCGGGACGGAAAATATGAGCCATGCCATATCGCGGGCGATCTACCTGGGGCCCAGTCGCTCGCAACGGCGGCAACAGGCCACACTGCGCTCGTTACGCCAACGCGTCGCTTAAGAAACGCCCTGATGCGGCGGGCGTTTCCCTTTCTCGACCCAGCCCAGGCTACGCGTGCAACAGTTCCAGCGCGTCCTCGTAGACCGACATGTTCTTGCCATAGGAAATCGCCGCCGCCTGCGCACCGCACACCAGATGCAGGTCGCGCCACGGCGCACGTGTGGCGTGATATTCCTCGACAATCGCCTGATGATGCTTGAACGCGTGCATCTCGGTGAAATTGTCGTGGCACACGATCTCCGCCAGTCGCTGCATCAGCACCGGCGCGCTGTAGCCGTTCTGCACGTATTGCTGCGCCAGGTTCACCGTCTCCTTCACCTCCGGCACCGCGCGCATCTTTCCCAGGTTGGTGACGGTGGACCAGTCGGTGGGCGGCTGGTGGTAGATGCTTTGCGTGATCGCCTCCAGCAGCCCCTCCTGCGAGCGGTAGGGCAGGGCGGCGACCGCGGCGGGATCCGGCTGCGGCGCCGGCTCCATGCGGAACTGCGTTGACCGCACCTCGGGCCCGGTATGCCACAGCAGCAGCGCCATCAGCCTATTGCGCAGGCTCAGCCCGTCGAGCCGCAGCAGATACCGCCGCAGATTGGCGCTGGTGTGCAGATGCACATCCATCGGATTGCCGGTCAACGAGCGCAGGAACAGGCCGGCAGCCCCGATCGACAGCGCCTCGCCCGCGCCTTCCAGTGACAGCCCGTCAACCAGCGCCTCCGCGAGCATTGCCGGAATGTCGGTATAGACATCGCAACGCCCGATGGCCTCGCCGATCCGCCCGATCGCGGCGGTTTCGTCGGTGCCACTCTGCTGACGCAAGGGTCGGGTCAGCAGTTCATGTTTTTCGATCAGATCCTCGACCTCGGGGATCACCCGGGCGACAGGGAAGCGCGCGACATAGCGCACCACCGGCCGCATCAGGATCGGCAGATACTCCCGCCCGATCACATCGAGGGCACGCCAGGTGAAGCCGGGAAAGATGAAGTAGTGATCGTCCAGCGCGTTCTTCGGAATGGCGACGCTGAGTAGCAGATCGAGCGCCTCGACCGGCGGCACATGGTCCCACAGCCACAGGAAAAGGTGGTCGGCCTTGTTGCTTTCGCCGCGGTTCGCTGCCTTCAGGAAGGCTTCCTTCGTCGCCTGCACTCCGCCGGCATCCAAGGGGTCGAACTTCAGCAGCGTATACGGCCCCATCCCCGGATCGTGGATGTGTTTGTTCGCCAGCGCGACGTGCTGCACGATGGGCAGGAAACGCTCCTCGCCGTCCAGGCGCCCGACGAGCTTCGATACCGCGTGCAGGCCCGCCAGCGGGTGCAGCGGCCCGCCATGATGGCCGGGCGGCAGGTCGGAGGAGCGGGTCACCGCCAGCGCCGAAGCCGTCAGCATCGTCTGGGCCGGCACCCCGGCGCGCAGCTTGTCGAGCGTACTGTCGACGATGTCCCCGGGCGGGGTTTCCTCGATGAACCGGACCAGCGGTTCAATGGCGTCCGGGAATTGGACACGTTCCGGCATGGTGAGTCCTCCGCAATGCGTCGGCGCGCGACTGGCGTCGGCTGTTCTCGCCTCACGGAGCCTCGTTCAGCGGCCGCCGGACAAGGGGCAACGCGAGGTCGTTCTCATTCTCCCGATAATCGTCAGACGGGAATTGGCGGGTGTCAATGTTGGGCAGGAAACGAATCGGTGATCGGAATGAAACCGCGGTGGCTCCCGGCCCGTGTTGCGCGGTTCACCCTCTCACGAACGCATCGCGCCGCCTGATATCGCCGGTCGCCAGAAAATGCCGATAGTCCTCGATCCAGGACTGCACATCCGCTGTCAGCGCCTGGTTCTTTCGTGCGAGCGTCTCGTACGCCGACGGGCTGGCGACGGTCCATCGGTCGAAATCCAGCAGCGCCTGCATTTCCGAATGCAGCAGATTGTGGCTGGCCCGATCGGGTGGTTCGGCGGCTTCACTGATCTGCCGGGTGATGATCCGGTGGTAGACGATGCCGATTCCCTTCCGCCAATCCTCATCCACGCCGCGTAACTGCCGGTCCGTGACACCAAGGCCCTTCAGTTTCGCCAGCAGGGCATCATGCAGTTCCAGCCGCTTCGACAGCGAAACGGCGCCCATGAACGATCCGCCGATCAGGTCGGTGAGGAAGGCGGAGATCATCGATGTCGCCAGTTCCCGCAACTCATCGACAGTGGCGGCGGCTTCCGCCACCGTGTCCCGCACGGTTGCCTTGAGCGGATCGGCCGGCCGCTCGGCCAGGGCATCCAGCCGCGAGCAGAAAATGACGAACCCGCCGCACATCGCGGCAAGCCAGGCCGCCGCGGCATTGTGCAGCCGCAGCTCGATCGCGATCGGCACGATCAGGATGAAGCACGCCCCGAAGAAGAACATCACGCGATCGAGGCTCGGTGTATGCCGGAGCACAATTGCGCTCATTGGTTGCGTCCTTTGGGCAGACGGCGTTGAACTTGTCGTCACGCTAACACAACGGATGGCGCGCGTCTCCGGGGGTGAGTCGTCTTTCGTAATCTCAATTCCGGTGAATCCTGCCGAACCGAAGTGACCCTGCGGGTCGCCGCATCGTCTGGCGGCTGCCAGCCGGGAGCAGAAGCAACTGGAAGTAGTTAAATCCGCGTTCCGATTCGCGCCTACGTGTCCGGGCGGCGGACCGGTGGCTTCCCGTCCGCCTTGCGGTCCGGCAAAATCTCCGCGTACAAATTCCCGCCCCGGTCGCCGTCAGGGCCGGCCAGAAGACCGCCCGCGGCACAGCCGAACGCGGCCCAGCCAAACGCGGCAACGTCCGAAGAAGGGGAGTGCGATGATCAATCTGCACGACATCCGTTATGTCCGGCTCGGCACACAGGACCTGGACGCCGCTATCAAGTTCGCCACCACCGTCGTCGGGCTGCAACTGGTCGCGCGCGAAGGCAACGCCGCCTATTTCCGCAGCGACAAGGCCGATGTGCGCGGCGACACCCGCGACCATACCCTGGTGTATTTCGAAGGCGATCCCGCCGATCAGACGATCGGCCTGGAACTGATCGACCCGAATGACTTCGATGCGGTCGGCGCGGCCCTGGAACAGGCCGGACGGCCGGTGCATGTCGGCACGCGGGAAGAATGCGACAGCCGGCGCACCAGGGCGGTCATCGCATCCTCCGATCCAAGCGGCAACAAGATCGAGATCCTTGCGCGTCCCTATAACAGTGGCACGCGCTTCTTTCCCTCCCGCGACGTGGGCATCACCAATTTCAGCCATGTCGCCCTGTTCAGCACGGACCCAGCGCGTGACACGCAATTCTGGACCCGCCTTCTCAATGCCCGCGTTTCCGACTGGCTAGGCGAAGCAACGTTCCTGCGCATCGGCACCGTGCATCATTCGGTCGTGCTGATGCCGTCCTCCCGCCCCGGCATCCAGCATATCAATCACCAGGTCGAAGACATCGACGACGTGATGCGCTCCTATTACTGGCTGAAACAGCTGGGCGTAAAGATCGTCTACGGACCCGGGCGGCATCCGATCTCCACCGCGATGATGGTGTATTTCGAAGGTCCGGACGGCATGGTGTACGAGTATTCCGTCGGTGTGAAACACATCCTGCCGGAACAGGAAACCACCTACCGCCCGCGCCAGTTCTCCATCGAAGGTTACAACGGCGATATGTGGGGATCCTTCGCCGAGACCACGGGATTGCCGCGGGAACCGGTAGCCGGGCAGAAGATCCGGCTGGTCGTATAGCGGCCCAATTGATGTTGTTTCCCGACCCCGCTGTTTCCGTGGACCGCGCCAAGAATCCCAGGTAAAGAGTTCACAGCCCGGGCAACACGGGCACGGGAGGATATGATGTCAGTCAGACTCGGTCGGCGGGCATTCCTGGCAAGCACCGCGATGGCCGGTGCGCTGCCTATGCCGGCAATTGCACAGAACAAGCCTATCCGCATCGGCCTGCTTACCGTGAAGACCGGGCCTCTGGCGCAAGGTGGCATCCAGATGGAACAGGGCGTTGTCCTGTTCCTCAAGGATAGCAACCACACGATGGCCGGTCGCCCGGTTGAGTTGATCGTCGGCGACACCGGCGGCAATCCCGCCGGGACAAAGACCAAGGCGCAGGAACTGATCGAACGCGACAATGTCGATATGATCTTCGGCCCGCTCGCCGCGTTCGAGTTGCTGGCCATTTCCGACTACGTGGCCGCGCACAAGACGCCCATCCTCAGCCTGGCCGCGGCCGAGGACATGTCGCAGCGCAAGCCGAACCCGTATTTCGTCCGCGCCTCCAGCACCTCCGCGCAAAGCATGTATCCGCTCGCCGACTACGCGGCGAAAGAACTCAAATACAAAAGCGTCATTACGATCAGTGAGGATTTCGCCTTCGGCTATGAGCAGATGGGCGGCTTCCAGCGCGTGTTCGAAGACGCGGGCGGCCACGTCGTGAAGAAGCTGTGGCCGCCGATCGTCACGCCTGACTACACGCCGTATATCGCGCAGCTTACCGGCGTGGAGGCAGTGGTGCAGGGCTTCGCCGGCTCCAATCCGTTGAAGTTCATGAAGCAGTACAAGGACGCGGGCCTGAAGCTGCCGGTGCTGGGCGGCAGCACGGCCGGCGATGACGCGCTGCTGAAAAGCTTCGGCGATGAGGCGGTCGGCATGATCACTGCCTCCGCCTATACCTCCGACCTGGATACGCCGAGCAACAAGAAATTCATCGCGGGGATGGTGCGGGATACGGGGTCGATCCCGGGGCTGTATGCCGCCGGCCTTTACATCAACGGCATGGTCGCCGCGGCGGCGCTGGAGGCGACCGGCGGCAAGACCGACGATAAGGAGGCGCTGATCAAGGCGCTGCGGGCGGTGTCGCTGAGCGACTCGCCACGCGGGCCGTTCCACTTCGATCATTTCGGCAATGTGGTGGGGAATGTCTACATCCGCCGCCTGGTGAAGCAGGACGGCAAACTGGCCCAGCACACGATCAAGACCTATCCCGACGTGAGCCAGTTCTGGACCTATGACGAGAAGTGGTTCCTCGCCCAGCCGGTCTATTCGCGGAACTACCCGCCGCTGAAAACCTGACGCGCCGGCAGCCCGCCCCGTGAACCTTTGGCTGATCCTCTCGGTCAACAGTGTCACGCTCGGCGGGCTGCTGTTCCTGCTGTCCGCCGGCTTCACCTTGATCTTCGGGCTGATGCGCATCCCGAACCTGACCCACGGTTCGATGTTCATGCTGGGCGCCTATTTCGGCGTGAGCCTCATTGCCTGGGGTTTCGGCTTCTGGACCGCTGCCCTGCTGGCCGGCCTGGGTGTCGCCTTGTTCGGCGGCATCATCGAGCGTTTTGTGCTGCGCCGCCTTGTCGGCGCCGAACTCGCCCAGGTTCTGGTGACGCTCGGCCTGTCGTTCATGGTGGCCGATGTCTGCCTGATGCTGTGGGGTGGCGACCCGATTTCGGTGGATACGCCGCCGGCCGCGCAGGGCACGACGACCGTGTTCGGCGCGGCCTTCCCGTTGTACCGGCTGGTGATCATCGTGATCGCCTCCATCATCGCTGTGGCGCTGTGGGCGCTGCTGGAGCGCACCCGTCTGGGCGCGATGATCCGGGCGGCCGTGGACGATCCGGCGATGGCGCGTGTCGTCGGCATCCGCGTCTCCTACCTGTTCACCATCGTGTTTTCCCTCGGCGCCGGCTTGGCCGGCTTCGCCGGTGTGATCGGCGGGCCGATCCTGTCGGTCTATCCGGGGCTGGATCAGGACATGCTGCCGCTGGCGCTCGTGGTGGTGATCCTGGGCGGCACCGGGCGGCTGCTCGGATCGTTGGTCGGCAGCTTCGTGGTCGGCTTTCTCTACAATTTCGGCCAGGCGCTGTTTCCTGAACTGGCCTATGTGATCCTGTTCCTGCCGATGCTGATTGTGCTGGTGATCCGGCCGCAGGGCCTTTTCGGCCGAGCGGTGTTTTGAAACGGGCGACGGTGTTTGTCGCGCTGGTTGTGGTGGCGACGCTGCCGTTCTGGTTGACCAGCAGCTACTACGTCAACGTCGCCACGCAGATCCTGATCTATGCGGTTCTCGCGCTCGGCTTGAACGTGCTGGTGGGTTATGCCGGTCTCGTCACGCTGGGCCACGCCGGCCTGTTCGGCATCGCCGCCTATACCGCCGCCATCCTGATCAACGACGGATACGGGCACCTGGTCGTCGCGGCGGGGGCGTGCCTGGTGACCGTGGGTGCGGCGGCGACGTTCGCCATACTGTCACTGCGCAGCTCCGGCCTCGGCTTCGTCATGATCACTGTCGCGCTGGGCCAGATCGTGTGGGGTATCGCCTATCGCTGGATCAGCCTGACCAACGGCGACAACGGCGTGTCCATCAAGGCGCGTCCCACCCCGTTCGGCCTGTCGCTGACCGACGCCCCTTCCTTCTACTGGGCGACGTTCGTCGTCTTCCTGGTGACGCTTGCCGCCATGGCGATCTTCGTGGCCTCACCGTTCGGTGCCGCGCTGCGCGGCGCGCGCGATCAGCCGCGGCGCATGACGGCGCTTGGCTACAATGTGTGGCTGACCCGGTTCCTGGCGTTCCTGTTTTCCGGATTCTGGAGCGCGATCGCCGGGCTGCTGTATCTCTACTACAACCAGTTCATCAGCCCGCAGGCCGTCGCGCTGAGTGCGTCGGCCGAGGCCTTGCTGATGGTGATCGCCGGCGGCACCGCCACCTTGCTCGGCCCGATCGTCGGCGCCGCGATCGTCATCATCATGAAGGACGTCGCCAGCGCCTATATCGAGCGCTGGAACTTCGTCCTCGGCGCCATCTTCGTGCTGATCGTCGTGTTCATGCCGGAAGGGCTGGTGCCCGGCTGCGCGCGGCTGTGGCGCTGGGCGATGCCGTCCCGTAAGGCGCGCGCGGCGCCGGTGCCGGCGGTGCGCCAGGAAGGCGGCGGATGACCGCGCTGGCACTGCATGATCTGAACAAGGCGTTCGGCGGCCTGCGTGTCACCAGCACGGTGAACCTAGCAGTGGAGGAAGGCGAGCGGCGGCTGATCATCGGCCCCAACGGCGCCGGCAAGACGACATTGTTCAATCTGATCACCGGCGAACTCCGCGCCGACTCCGGCACCATCGCTTTGTTCGGCACCGACATCACCCGCCTGGCCGCGCGGCGGCGCGCGCATCTGGGCATGGCGCGCACCTATCAGATCATCACCCTGTTCCCCGGCGAAACGCTGCTGCGCAATGTGACTCTGTCTTTGCTCGGGCTGTCGCGGCTGCGCTGGAATCCGCTCGTGCGGCTGGATCGGCAGCGCGATCTTCTGGTGAAGGCGCGGGGTGCGCTGAACCGCGTCGGGCTTGGGCACCTGGCCGATCGGCCGGTGTCGCAGACTTCGTATGGGGAGCGGCGGCGGGTAGAGATCGCCATGGCGCTGGCGCAGGCACCGCGCGTGCTGCTGCTGGATGAGCCGTTCGCCGGCCTGTCGGTGGAAGAGCGGCGGGAGGTGCTGAGCCTGATCGCCGGCATCCCGCGCGACGTCACCATTGTGATGATTGAGCACGACATGGACGTGGCGCTGGAATTCGCCGAACGGATCACGATGCTGCATTTCGGCAAGGTGGTGGTGGAAGGTACGCGCGCCGAGGTGGTGGAGCATCCGCGCACCAGGGAGATCTATCTTGGCGGCTGACGCGCTGGTGCTGCGGGATATCGATGCTTATTACGGCGAAAGCCACGTGCTGCATCGCGTGTCCCTCCGGCTGGGGGAGGGGCGGCTGCTAGGGCTGCTGGGACGCAACGGAGCCGGCAAGTCCACCTGCATGAGCGTCGCCGTCGGCTGGCTGCCGCCGCGGCGCGGCAGCGTCGCCGTGTACGGCACGCAGGTGGCAGGGCGTGCGCCGGAAGCGATCGCCGCGCAGGGCCTGGCGCTGGTGCCGCAGGGGCGGCGCATCTTCCGCAGCCTGACAGTGCGGGAGAACCTGATCGTGGCGGCACGGAAATCACGTGGCGGCGGCGGTAATGGCGCGGTGTGGGATTTCGAGCGGGTCTGCGAGGTGTTTCCCCGGCTGAATGAGCGGCGCGAGCAGTATGCGGGCGTCCTGTCCGGCGGGGAGCAGCAGATGCTGGCGATCGGCCGCGCGCTGATGTCAAACCCGCGCGTGCTGCTGATGGATGAACCGTCGGAAGGGCTGGCGCCGCAGATCGTGGCGGAGGTGATGGCGATCATCCGCCGGCTGAAAGAGCACGGGCTGTCGATCGTGCTGGTGGAGCAGAACGCCAGGCTGGTGCTCGATCTGGCGGATGACATCGTGGTTCTGAACAGCGGGCGGGTGGTGGTGGACGACACGGCCGAGGCGCTGCGGCGAGAGGGGTTGGACCTGCACCAGCATCTGGGGGTGTTTTGAGGCGTGTTGGGCAGACGACACAAGGGGCCAGCACAGGAGCAATACTCACAAGGGGCACGTTGTCGTTACGATAAAGAACTTAGTACTGCTTCCCCGGTGGGTGGGAATACGTCGGACGTCAGCCGGCCCGTCAAAATGATGAACGCTTGATCGGTGGCGCTCCGGCGGCCTTCCGCCTTCGAAGGCGCCGTCGTCATCGGGGTGAACGCGAAGCTACCGCCAAAGCCCGGTGTACAGCCTCAGGATCGCCGGCTATCGCCTTGAGGTAAGCACGGGCAGGCTGA
>DATNEJ010000195.1:0-4606 GCA_035606775.1 Acetobacteraceae bacterium
ATACGCTGGGCACGCGATGCGGACGGTTCAACCTGCATGTGTGACATATCCGCCAATCCGCGCGGAGCGCCAAGGGGAGGTTGCCAATTCCCCCGTGGGCCGCACATAAATTGGGCTATGACGCGACGCCCTGTGCGACCCCGGGCCTACGCTCCCGACCCGGCTGCCCCGGGACGGTCCTGCGACATGCCCGGATGCGGTGCCGCCGGCGAATACCGTGCTCCGAAGTCCCGCCGCAGCCTGACCGAGTACTGGTGGTTCTGCCTGGAGCATGTGCGGGCCTACAACAGCGCGTGGGACTACTACAAAGGCATGTCGCCGGCGGAGGTGGAGGCCCAGCTCCGCGCCGACACCGCCTGGCAGCGGCCGACCTGGCCGCTTGGCCGACTGGGCACCGCCGCATGGGATGAGGAGGTGCTGCGGGACCCGTTGCGTATCCTGGCCAGCGCGCAGCTCGACCAACGCCGGCGCCGTTCGAGTGAGCAGACGCCGCCGGAACTGCGGGAGCCGCTGGCAACGCTCGGCTTGGCGTGGCCCACCACCCTCGATGCCGTCAAATCCCGCTACAAGGAACTGGCAAAGCGCCATCATCCGGATGCCAACGGCGGCAGCCGCGACGCCGAAGAACGGCTCAAGACGATAAACCTGGCCTATGCCACGCTCCGCTCCCGTCTGGGTCCGGAACCGCGCATGGCCCGCGCCGGGTAAGGGGCAGACGAGCAATCTCCGGCGCGGGCGGCGGCCGTTCGGCATCGGCTGCCTTATCGATCCCATTGGCCGATCCCATTGGCCGATCCCGGGCAAACGCTCGACAGCGGGCCTGATTGGTCGTACCGCGGGGCACCTGCCCACGGGCTGCGGCCCTTGCGCCGCGCGCCGTCAGGCGTAGACTTTTGAGGAATTGCAATAGGACACGCTCGACTATGAACACGGTTGCCGACATCGCCTCCCCGCGCCCGACTTCGGAGATCAACCTGCCGGATACCAAGATCTCGGCCCGTCAAGCGTTCGATCTCGATATCGACATGGAGGCTCCGGCGTTCTCCGTGCGCACCGAGCATGTTCCGGACATTGACACGGCCTACAAATTCGACCGGGAGACCACGCTCGCGATCCTGGCCGGCTTTGCCTACAACCGCCGTGTGATGATCCAGGGCTACCACGGCACCGGAAAGTCCACGCATATCGAGCAGGTAGCGGCCCGCCTGAACTGGCCCTGCATCCGGGTGAACCTGGACAGCCATATCAGCCGCATCGACCTGATCGGCAAGGACGCCATCGTCCTGAAGGATGGTAAGCAGATCACTGAATTCCGCGAAGGCATCCTGCCCTGGGCGCTGCAGCATGCCTGCGCCCTGGTCTTCGACGAATACGACGCGGGCCGCCCGGACGTGATGTTCGTGATCCAGCGGGTGCTGGAGGTGGAAGGCAAGCTGACCCTGCTCGATCAGAACCGGGTGATCCGGCCGCACCGTTCGTTCCGCCTGTTCTCGACCGCCAACACGGTCGGCCTGGGCGACACCACCGGCCTGTATCACGGGACGCAGCAGATCAACCAGGGTCAGATGGACCGCTGGAACATCGTTGCCACCCTGAACTACCTGCCGCACGCCATGGAAACCGGGATTGTCCTGGCGAAGATGGGCATCGACGCGGGTAAGGAACCCGCAACCAAGAAGCGGGTGGAAAGCATGGTGGCGCTGGCGGACCTGACGCGCGCCGGCTTCATCAATGGCGACATCTCCACCGTCATGTCGCCGCGCACCGTGATCACCTGGGCGGAGAACGCGCGCATCTTCGGCGATGTCGGCTTCGCCTTCCGCGTGACGTTCATGAACAAGTGCGATGAGGCGGAGCGCACCACGGTGGCCGAGTACTATCAGCGCTGCTTCAACGAGGACATTCCAACCGGCGGCTTCACGACCCGGAAATTCACCTGAGGCACGTCATCGTCGGCAGCGTCATCGTCGGCAACGTGACTCACGCGATTAAACAGATAGCGGACGCGCGTTCGGTGTGCCTGCCGGCATCGAATAGCCGCCGGGACAGGAGCCGCCGATGAGCGGAACCAGCAAGGACAACGCTCGGACCGAAGAGTTCAAGCGCGCCACCGCCGGCGTGCTGCGGGCGATCGCCGAACAGCCGGATGTGCAGGTGGCGTTTCAGCCGGGCCCCTCCGGCGTGTCCGGCAAGCGTGCCCGCCTTCCGCTGCCTACCCGTGCTCTCCCGCCGGCCGAAATGGCCCGCCTGCGCGGCCAGTCGGACGCGATCGCCTTGCGCCTGCGCCACCACGACGATGCCGTGCATGCGCAGCGGATGCCAGCGCGACGTGAGGCCAAGGACGCCTACGACGCCCTGGAGCAGGTGCGGGTCGAAGTCGTCGGCGCCCGCTTCATGCACGGCGTCGGCGCCAATCTGCGCGCCAAGCTCGCCGAGGAGTGTGAGCAGGAAGGCTACGACCGCATGACGCGGAAGGACCAGTTGCCAATCGACAAGGCACTGGCCCTGCTGGCCCGCGAGAAACTGTCGGGCGAGACGGCACCGGAGGCCGCGCAAAACGTGCTGAAGATGTGGCGCGACACCTTGGGCGAAGGTGCCGACACAGCCCTGGACGAGATGTGCACCGCGCAGGAGGACCAGACGGCGTTCGCCCGTGCGGCGCGCAAGCTGCTGGCAGCGCTCGACCTCGCCGAAGCCGAGACGGACGCCGAACCCGACGAGAACACCGAGGACGGTGAGGACGGCGGCGAGCAATCGGGCCAGCAGGACAATTCCGAAGACGGCGAAGGCCAATCCGACTCCGAATCAGATTCCATGCTCGGCGCGCAGCCGGAGGAAATGGAAGGCGAAGCCGCGGACGACGACGGAACGGAATCCGAGGAAGAAGCTGCCGTCGCCGAGGGCGATGACCGGCCAGGCGGGCCTCAGCCGCGGCGTGAGCGGCCGAATCCGGACAGCGAGGCGGTCTATCGTGCGTATACACGTACGTATGACGAGGAGGTCGAGGCTGAAGAGCTGTGCGATGCCGATGAGCTGTCCCGGCTGCGCCAGCAACTCGATCAGCAATTGCAGCATCTGCAAGGCGTCATCTCCAAGCTTGCGAACCGGCTACAGCGGCGGCTGCTGGCGCAGCAGACCCGGGCCTGGGAATTCGACCTGGACGAAGGGCTGCTGGACGCGGGACGCCTGTCCCGTGTGGTGGTGAACCCGCTTCAGGCACTGTCCTACAAACGCGAACTCGACATGGAGTTCCGCGATACGGTGGTGACCCTGCTGATCGACAACTCGGGATCGATGCGCGGCAGGCCGATTACGGTGGCGGCGATGTGCGGCGACATCCTGGCCCGCACGCTGGAACGTTGCGCGGTGAAGGTGGAAGTCCTGGGCTTCACAACGCGTGCCTGGAAGGGCGGGCAGAGCCGGGAGAAATGGGTGCAGGAAGGCAAGCCGCGCAATCCCGGCCGGCTGAACGATCTGCGCCATATTGTCTATAAGGCCGCCGACGCACCTTGGCGCCGAGCCCGCAAGAACCTCGGGCTGATGCTGCGCGAGGGGCTGTTGAAGGAAAATATCGATGGCGAGGCCTTGCTCTGGGCCTATCGCCGGCTGCTCGTCCGGCCGGAGCATCGGCGCATCCTGATGGTGATCTCCGACGGCGCGCCGGTCGACGATTCGACCCTGTCGGTCAATCCCGGCAATTATCTCGAAAAACATCTGCGCGACGTGATCGGCGACATCGAGGGCAACTCGCCGGTCGAATTGATCGCCATCGGCATCGGCCACGACGTCACACGCTATTACCGCCGCGCCGTCACCATCGTCGACGCCGAGCAGCTCGGCGGCACCATGCTGGAAAAGCTCGCCGAACTATTCGACGAAGACGACGGCCCGCCCGTCAAGCGACGGCGCGCCGCGTAACGTCGGGGGACGACATGGCTACCTAATACCGACATTCAAACATGGGTGAAGAAGTCTTACCCAAAGGTGCGGGCTGTACCGTGTCCAGCGGAAAAGAGACCGCAGATTCTAGCCGCATTCCGCCACTTCAAAATGATTTAGTGCGTCCCTCGACTGCTCGCGCCGCCGAGGCGGCGCTCCGCGCTCGGGATGAGGCGACAGGTGCAATGAGGAATGTTTCCTCATCCTGAGCACGCAGCCCGATCCATCAGGATCGGGCGAGTAGTCGAAGGACGCACGTCGATCAGGCCGCCGCGATCTGCTTCATCGCCGGTGCGGTGGACGCCGCCGGCAAACATCCCATGCCGTCGAGCGTCGCGCGCAGCATCGCGTCGGTCGGCGCGTGCGGCTCCGGGCCGATCAGCGACACCAGCTTGCGGTTGTCGAGCCGCAGCGGATCGCGCCACAGATAGCGCATTTCCCAGAGGCCGCGCGCGAGGCCCCACACCGGCCGCGCCAGGAAGATCGCGAACCACGGAAAGCGCCGCACCTTGATGCGCTCGATGCCGGCGGCGCGCCCAACCGCGTCGGTGAAATCCGAACCGCGCTCGAACAAGTGGCCGCCGAAATGCACAGTCTCGAACGGCGCCAGCTTGCCGTCGATTTCCGCGAGGCGCGCGATGGCTTCGGCCATGTCCGGCAAATACGC
>DATNEJ010000139.1:0-4200 GCA_035606775.1 Acetobacteraceae bacterium
CACCGGTGACGAGATCGCCATGCCGGGCGAGCCGATCCCGCCCGGCGGCATCGTCAGTTCCAACTCGCACGCCCTGGCGGCGTTGGTGCGTGCCGCGGGCGGCGATCCCGTGGTGCTGCCGGTCGCCAAGGACACCAGGGAAGCGATCGCGGCAGTGGCAGACTCCGTCGCCGGGATGGACATGCTGGTGACCACCGGCGGCGCCTCCGTCGGCGACCATGACCTGGTGATCGAGGGGCTGAAGACCCGCGGCCTGATCGTGGATTTCTGGCAGATCGCCATGCGGCCCGGCAAGCCACTGCTGTTCGGCCGCATGGGCGCCGTGCCGGTCCTCGGCCTGCCCGGCAATCCGGTCTCCGCCATGGTGTGCGCGATCCTGTTCCTGCTGCCGGCGCTGGCGCGCCTGTCCGGCCTGCCCGCCGCGCCGCCGCCCACCACCGGCGCTATCCTGGGCGCCCCGGTGAAGGGAAACGACCACCGCGCGGACCATCTTCGGGCCACCGTCACGTTCGATGCCGCCGGCCGCGTCGTCGCCACGCCCTTCCCCGTCCAGGATTCCGCCATGCTGGCGCGGCTGGCTCGGGCGGACGCGCTTATCCTGCGCGCGCCGCATGCCCCCGCACTTCCCGCCGGTGCCGAAGCAACCATCATCCGACTCGATTCGCTCGGCCTTTGAGGCCGATTTTCTGGGGTTTTCCACAGAAAACTTGACGGCACGAACGGAACCAACATAGAACGTGAGCAGGTTGCCGGTTTGTTCCGGCCCGACCAGGGAAACGGCAAAATGCTGACTCGCAAGCAGTACGAATTGCTCGTCTATATCGATCGCCATCTGAAACAGACGGGCTTTTCCCCGAGTTTCGAGGAAATGAAGGAAGCGTTACGGCTGCGGTCCAAGTCAGGCATCCACCGGCTGATTTCCGCGCTGGAGGAGCGAGGCTACCTGGGCCGGCGCCATCACCGCGCCCGCGCTCTGGAGGTGCTGCGCCTGCCGGACAACATGGCCGGCGCAGACCCGCGCGCGGCCACGGCAAAGGATGCCGCGGACGTATCACCCGCCTCTCCCGGGTTCTCCCCCAATGTGATCCGCGGGGATTTCACCAACCGGTTGCCCGGGGTCCGCGCCGCCAACGACGCGGCGGCCATCCAGTTGCCCTTGTACGGAAGGATTGCCGCCGGCCTGCCGATCGAGGCGCTGCGCGATACCTCCACCCAGATCGAAGTCCCCCTCGCGCTGCTTGGCAGCGGAGAGCATTACGGGCTGGAAGTAGCGGGTGACTCGATGGTCGAAGCGGGGATCCTGGACGGCGATACCGTCATCATCCGACAGGGCGACACTGCGGAGAACGGACAGATCGTCGTTGCCCTGGTCGATGACGTGGAGGTCACGCTGAAGCGGCTGCGGCGGCGCGGCAACTCGATCGCGCTGGAGCCGTGCAATGTGCGGCACGAAACCCGCATCTTCCCCGCCGACCGGGTCAAGGTGCAGGGCCGCCTTGTCGCATTGCTGCGCCGGTACTGATCAGAGCGTGATTGTCGCGGGCGGAATCGCCGGAGACGTCAATCGCACGATCAAACCAGTCATTTGAGCCTGTTCGGTGCTTCTGCCCGCACCGACCAGGCTCTGAGGGGGAGCCGGGACCGCGTAACGCAGCATGATCAGCCGGGCCGGGTGGCGCCGGGCCACGGCGACGACAGCGTTCTGACGGTAGCGGCGCGCCAGCCGAAGGACCCAGCGTAGCGGGGCAAAGACCAGCAGATGCGCCTCCTGCCACTGCCCCAGAACGCCCATTCCCGGCAGCGCAGAGACGCGGCGCAGGCGCTGGCACAGTCCGCGTTGCATGCGCTTGTTCCAACCCTTCGGCTGCCGGCCGGAACGCGGATTCCAGGCGGTGATCAGCACGGCATCGCGCACACCGTGTTCCGCCAGCAGCGAGTCCAGTGCGGCGGATCGCCGTCCGATCCGGATGTCGATCCCGCTCGCTGTGTAGCGCGTCGCGCGATAAAAGCGCAGGAGATGAGCACCGGCCTGCGAACAACGGACGACGGTCATTGAGTGCATCGGGGATCGGTCTCTTGTTTCCACGTGCAGGCTGCGCGTCGGTGCCTGCCCGGGGGACAAGCTGCACGGCAACACCGTGCGCGGCATCCGCGGCGTCGATAAGTATCGGTGTCAGGGAACCCCGACTCACGCTTGCGCGGCTTCGCGATTTGGTAACCACGACTGGAGATATCCATGCCTGCATCGCATCTTCTGACCTTGCGCGCCATGGCACACAACAATGCCTGGGCCAATCACCGGCTCCTCTCGGCCTGCGAGGCGCTGAGCCAATCCGACTTCGAAGCGCCGCGCACGGGATTCTTCCCGTCGATCCAGGCGACACTCAACCATATCCTGATCGTCGACCACTTCTACGTCGATGCACTGGAGGGCGGCTCACTTGGCCCCGCCGCGTGGGCGAACCGCATCCCCTGCCCGACCCTGGCGACGCTGCGCCCGGCACAGTCCGCCGTCGACCGCCGCCTGATCGCGTGGTGCGAGGCGCTGGACGAAACCGGGCCCGACCGCATCATCCGCTTTCACCGGAACACGCATATCCAGACGGAACGCGCGGACCGGGCGCTGCTCCATCTCTTTCAGCACCAGGTTCATCATCGCGGCCAGGCGCACGCCATGCTCAGCAGCACACAGGTCCCGCCGCCGCAGCTCGACGAATTCTTTTGCCAGTCCGACGCACCGCTACGCGCTGCCGAGTTCAACGAACTGGGATGGGCAGAGACGAAAATCTGGGGACCGTAATGGAGCGTTGCGTGCCGGGTGAACCCGCCGTAAACTTGAACCACGCGATCAAACAAAGACGTACAGCCTGTTCGGTGCTTCTATCTGCGCTGAACAGCGCTCTACGTCCGAATCGACCTGTAAACGGGCAACGTCCGGATTCCCGTGGATTTTGGGTATACAAAATCCGTCAATACTTCAGTAACCATTCTGCCGGCAGCATCGCAAAGAAAGAGTTAAACGCAGATATAAGAAGATGCACGCAAATTGCGCAGATAGCAGGAGACTGAACGATCTATCGAGGCTCGTGATTGGCTGCGCGTTTACCGTCCTTAATACCCTTGGCGCGGGATTCCTGGAAAAGGTCTATGAAAACTCGTTGGCGCAGGAGCTGCGTACCGCCAACCTTGCGGTTATCCAGCAGCCGGGCGTCAAAGTGTACTATAATGACGTCGTCGTCGGCGAATATTTCCCCGACCTATTGGTCGAGAGCATGCTTCTGATTGAGCTGAAGACCGTCGCGGCCCTGAACGACATACATCGGATGCAATGTACTAGCTATTTGAAAGCCACTGGCTTACGGCTCTGCCTGTTGCTCAATTTCGGCAAATCACGCCTGGAGATCAAACGCGTGGCGCACGGCCTATAAACCACTCGATAGCATCTGCGCAATCTGCGTACATCTTCTTCTTATCTGCGCATTAGCCTTTTCATGGCTGATAGCGCCAATGGCCTTGGAGCCGAGACCGAGACTGCTCGAACCACCGCGTCGGCTTGCGCAATTATCGCAAGTCGCCGCCCGCCCTACCCATCATCGCGCGCCGAGCTGAACTCGACGTCACGATGCACGTGCACCGACATCAGCACCCCGAACCCCAGCATCACCGTGATCATCGCCGAACCGCCATGAGACACTAGCGGCAGCGGCACGCCGCCCACCGGAATCACGCCCATCACCATGGCGATGTTGACGAACACGTACAGGAAGAAATTGCAGGCGATGCCCAGCGCCACCAGCCGGCCGAACTGATTCCGGCAGCGCAGCGCGATCAGCATGCCGCCCAGCACGATCAGGCACAGCAGCGCCATCACCGCCAGGCCGCCGACCAGGCCGAACTCCTCGCCGATCATGGTGAAGATGAAATCGGTCTGCTTCTCCGGCAGGAAATCGAGATGACCCTGCGTGCCGTGCAGGAACCCCTTCCCCCACATGCCGCCCGAGCCGAGCGCGATTTTCGATTGGATGATGTTGTACCCGGCGCCGAGGGGATCGCTTTCCGGATGCAGGAAGGTGTCGATCCGGGCGCGCTGGTAGTCGTGCAGATGCGTGTAGGCGAGTTGCGCGACCAGCGGAATTGGCAGCGCGACCAGCAGAAACTTCCACCAGCGCACGCCGGCCGCAAAGAACATCGCCGCGCCCA
>DATNEJ010000150.1:0-21057 GCA_035606775.1 Acetobacteraceae bacterium
TCGGAGGTGACGACAATCATGCCGCCATCCTGTGTCGGACCGGTTCGCGCGTCCAGCGTCGGACCGCCAATGGGATGCATACGACGGAGAGTGGTGCCCAGGAGAAGACTCGAACTTCCACGACCTTGCGGCCACAGGTACCTGAAACCTGCGCGTCTACCAATTCCGCCACCTGGGCAACAGGACAGCCGCGGCACGCCGCGGGCGAGCGGTAGGGCGCGCGATGTAGCCCCGGACCGGGATGGCGTCAACATGCATGCGGGCGGCGGGACGGGCCGGTTCCCGCCGGCGCAACCGGCTGGATCGGGCACCGGCGCGGCATGTTTGCGGCTTGAGGCACCGCACCGCCCAGCCTATCAAATGCCGACGGCAGGAGGCGGAAACGGATGGCGACGCGCAGCGTGGCAACGGTGTTTGGCGGCTCGGGGTTCCTCGGCCGCTATGTGGTCAAGCGGCTGGCCCATAAGGGTTACGTGGTGCGCGTGGCGGTCCGCGACCCGGAGGCCACGCTGTTCCTGAAACCGGCCGGTGCGGTGGGGCAGATCGTGCCGCTCTACGCCTCCGTGACGGAGGAGGCGACCGTGCAACGCGCCGTCGAGGGCGCGGAGGTGGTGGTCAACCTGGTGGGCATTCTCGCCGAGCACCGGCGCGGTGCATTTCAGGCGGTGCATGCCGAAGGGGCCGGCCGCATTGCCCGCCTGGCCGCGGCGGCCGGCACGCGCCACCTGCTGCATGTCTCCGCGATCGGCGCCGACCCTGCGAGCCCGAGCCGCTATGCCACAACGAAAGCCGCCGGCGAGCAGGCGGTGCGCCAGGCGTTTCCGCAGGCGACCATTTTCCGCCCCTCCATCGTCTTCGGCGCGGAGGACCAGTTCTTCAACCGCTTCGCTGCGATGGCCCGCATGCTTCCCGTCATGCCGGTGATCGCCGGGGACACACGGCTGCAGCCGGTGTTCGTGGGCGACGTCGCAGATGCGGTGATGGCGGCGCTGGCCCGCCCCGAAACCGCAGGCAAGACCTATGAACTTGGCGGTCCGCGCGTGTGGACGTTCAGGGAGATACTGGCGTTCATCCTCAAGGAAACCGGCCGGCAGCGTCCGCTGATGACGATCCCTATGGGGCTCGCGCGGATCCAGGCAGCGCTGATGGAGTTGCTGCCCGGCAAACCGCTGACCCGCGATCAGTTGCGGATGCTGGCGCGCGACAACGTCGTCGCTGCGGGGGCGGCGGGCCTGCCGGAGCTTGGGATCGTGCCGACGCCGGTGGAACTGGTGGTGCCGGCCTACTTGCGGCGCTTTCTTCCCGGCGGCGGACGGCGGCCCCTGCTGCCGCTGCGCGTCGATATGAACGGCCAGCCCGGACACTGAACACGCGCGGACCTCGAAACACGTAAGCCCCTGGGGGACCCTGAAGGACCCTGGGAGGCCCGCTTCGGCTTGGCGCGGCGCGGCGCGGGATGCGATAACGCCCTGAATGCGCGTCCTCCACCACCTGCCGCTGTCCCCGTTCGCCCGCAAGGTCCGCCTCGTGCTGGCGGAGAAGCGCCTGCCGTTCGAACTGCGGCTGGAAAAACCGTGGGAGCGGCGGGCGGAATATCTGGAGATGAACCCCGCCGGCACCGTCCCCACGCTGGTTGAGGACAACGGGCTGATTATTCCGGACTCCGGCGTGATCTGCGAATACCTGGATGAAGCCTATCCCGACACCGGCCTGATGGGCCGGACCCTGGCGGAGCGGGTGGAAATCCGCCGGCTGACCGCCTGGTTCGACGGCAAATTCGCCACGGAGGTCACTCACAACCTGCTCGGCCAGAAATACCTGCGGCGCGAGGCCAAGCGGGGAAACCCCGATCCCGGCGCCATCCGCACCGGGTATGTCGCACTGCGCTATCACCTGGATTACCTCGGCTGGCTGGCCGAGACGCGCAAATGGCTGGGCGGCAGCGCCCTTTCCCTGGCCGATTTCGCGGCGGCCGCTCACCTGTCCTGCCTGGATTTCATCGGCGACGTGGACTGGTCGCTGTCGCCGCCCGCGAAGGAGTGGTACGCCCGGGTCAAATCCCGCCCCAGCTTCCGTGCGCTGCTGGGGGACCGGGTGCCGGGAACGGTTCCGCCGGCGCACTACGCGGATTTGGATTTCTGAAGCTCCAGACGTTCATCTCAGGCCCCGCGTAATCCGATCGCGTTGACTCGGCGGGCAACGGCGCTCATAAGCTCAGCCATCCGGGTCCTTCGTGCCACCCGGTCCCCGCCGAATGCGGGGGCTACGCCGCTCCGCGAGGGTTCGCGCAGCGGCGCTTTTTTGTTTCGCCGCGCCCCGGCGCGGATCGCAAGGGTGTTCCGCCAGTGTTCGAAGCACTGTCTGACAAGCTGTCCGGAGTCTTCGATCGCCTGCGCGCCCGCGGCGCGTTGAATGAGGCCGACGTCTCCGAAGCCCTGCGGGAAGTCCGGCTGGCGCTGCTGGACGCCGACGTGGCGCTGCCGGTGGTGCGCGATTTCATCGCCAAGGTGCGCGAACGTGCCGTCGGGGCGGAGGTGCTGTCCTCGGTCACGCCCGGCCAGCAGGTCGTCAAGATCGTCAATGACGTGATGATCGATGCGCTGGGCGGCGAAGGCGCGGTGCCGATCAACCTGAACGCTGCCGCGCCCGTGCCGATCCTGATGGTCGGGCTGCAGGGCTCCGGCAAGACCACGACATCCGGCAAGCTCGCGCTGCGCCTGCGGGAAAGGCTGCGGCGCCGCGTGCTGCTGGCCAGCCTGGATACCCAGCGCCCAGCGGCGCAGTTGCAGCTCGCCCAGCTTGCCACGCAGGCGCAGGTGCCCAGCCTGCCAATCGTGGCCGGCCAGACACCGGTGCAGATCGCCGAACGCGCCATGGACACGGGGCGGCGCGAAGGCTTCGACATCGTCATCCTCGACACCGCCGGCCGGCTGTCCATCGACGAAGCGCTGATGGAGGAAGTGCGGCAGGTCCGTGCCGCCACCAACCCGGCGGAGACGCTGCTGGTGGTCGATGCCATGACCGGCCAGGACGCGGTGAACACCGCGCGCGCGTTCAACGACGCGGTCGGCGTCACCGGCATCGTCATGACGCGGATGGACGGCGACGCCCGAGGCGGCGCGGCGCTGTCGATGCGCGCCATCACCGGTGCGCCGATCAAGCTGGTAGGCGTCGGCGAGAAGCAGGACGCGCTCGAGGACTTCCATCCCGAACGTGTCGCCGGCCGCATCCTGGGCATGGGCGACATCGTCGGCCTGGTGGAGAAAGCCACCGAGACCATCGACCAGGCGGAGGCGGAGAAACTCGCCGCCAAGATGGCGCGCGGCAAGTTCGACCTGGAGGATTACGCAAGCCAGCTCAAGCAGATCACCAAGATGGGCAGCCTGTCGGGGATCCTCGGCATGCTGCCCGGCGTGGGCAAGATCAAGCAGCAGCTCGAAGGCGCCGATCTCGACACGAAGATCTTGAAGCGGCAGGCGGCGATCATCTCCTCCATGACGCGGAAGGAGCGGCGCCAGCCGGACATCATCAAGGCCAGCCGCAAGAAGCGCATCGCCGCCGGGTCAGGCACATCGGTGCAGGACGTGAACCGGCTGCTGAAACAGTTCGACGACATGACCACGATGATGAAGAAGGTGAACAAGCTGGGGCAGAAGGGCCTGATGCGTCACGGCCTGTCCGCCCTGATGCCTAAAGGCATGACGCCCAACCGCAGACCGTTCTAGAGCCGGATGCATTCACCTTGGCTCCCGCATCCGGCTCTCTGTCTTTGATTCGATCGCGTGATTCAGACCTCCGGCGATTCCGCCTTCGGTCATCACGCTCTGGGTCTTTGATTCGATCGCGTGATTCAGACCTCCGGCAATTCCGCCTCCGGTCGTCACGCTCTGGCTCACTCGTTCCGGACCAACAGGAGAAACCGATTCATGGGTCTTAAGATCCGCCTTGCCCGTGCCGGCGCCAAGAAGCGCCCTTACTACCACATCGTCGTGGCCGACAGCCGCAGCCCGCGCGACGGACGCTTCATCGAGAAGGTCGGCAGCTACAACCCGATGCTGCCAGCCGAACACGAAGATCGCGTGAGGCTGCTGCCGGAGCGGCTGCAGCACTGGATCGGGAACGGCGCCGTCGCGACGGAGCGTGTCGCGCGCTTCCTGGGCAAGGCCGGCCTGGCGCCGATGCCCGCCTGGAAAGAGCAGCCGCTCCAGTCGGCGCCGAAGAAGAAGGCGCAGGAGCGCGCCAAGGCCGCCGCGTCGGCGGCCGGCTGAGGACCTGGTGCCAGACAGCCGCATCCTGCTGGGCGTGATCGGCCGCGCGCATGGCGTCCGCGGCCTTGTGCGCGTGACGAGTCACACCGCCGACCCGGCGGACCTGACCGCGTACGGGCCGCTGACCGATGACAAGGGAAAACGGCTGAGCCTGTGCTGGCGCGGTGAGGGAATCGCGGAGGTCACCCTCGGCGATGGTGCGGCCACAGTGAAGGTGGCCGATCGCGATGCGGCGGAACGGCTGACCAACACGCGGCTTTTCATCGATCGGGCGCAACTGCCTGTGCCGGATGACGACGATGAATTCTATCTCGCCGACCTGATAGGGCTGCCCGCTTTCGACGCGGGTGGATCGCTGCTTGGGACGGTGACGACCGTGCACGACTATGGCGGGGGCGCCAGCCTGGAGATCGGCCGCGACGTTGCGCCGCCGCTGATCGTGCCGTTCACGCACGCCACCGTGCCGGACGTCGATATCGCCGCGGGGCGCATTACGGTCGCGCCGCCGGCGGAAGTTTATGGAGAGGACGCGGACAGTTCGCACGATCCGTCGCGCGCCGGGACGGAGGCAGCGGCATGACATTTCGCGCCTCGATCCTCACGCTGTTCCCGGACATGTTCCCCGGTCCCCTCGGCCTGTCGCTCGCGGGACGCGCGCTGGAGTCCGGACGATGGTCGATAGAGGCGGTGGATATCCGGGAGTTTGCCACGGACCGGCACCGCAGCGTCGATGACACGCCGTTCGGCGGCGGCGCCGGCATGGTGCTGCGGCCGGATGTGGTGGATGCCGCATTGGCGTCCGTGGCGGATGGGCGCCCGATGGTCTGCCTGACGCCGCGCGGGCGCCCGCTTGTGCAGGCGGATGTGCGGCGGCTCGCCGCGGGACCCGGCGTGATCCTGCTGTGCGGCCGCTATGAGGGGATCGACCAGCGCGTGATCGACGCGCGGTCCATGGAGGAACTCAGCATCGGCGACTACGTGCTGTCTGGCGGCGAGCCGGCGGCGCTGGTGCTGCTCGATGCCGTGGTGCGGCTGCTGCCCGGCGTAATGGGCGCGGCCGACAGCGCGGCCGACGAAAGCTTCTCCGGCGGGCTGCTGGAGTATCCGCATTACACCCGCCCGGCCGACTGGCGGGGAAGCCGCGTGCCGGACGTGCTGCTGTCCGGGCATCATGAAGCGGTGGCCGCCTGGCGACGGGCGGAAGCCGAACGCATCACTCGCGCGCGCCGCCCGGACCTGTGGGCGGCCTATGCATCCACCGACCAGCCGGCTGCCGCCGGCTCCCTTGGAACCGAATCCGCGGGATTGAGTCCCTTGGGATTGAGATAGAGAGGACCCCGAGCCATGAACATCATTCAACAATTCGAGGCGGAGCAGATTACCCGCCTGACCCAAGGCCGCCCGGTTCCGGACTTCGCGCCGGGCGACACCGTGCGCGTGGCGGTGAAGGTGGTGGAAGGCGAGCGCACCCGCACCCAGGCGTTCGAGGGCGTGTGCATTGCCCGCTCCAACAAGGGGCTGAACAGCAACTTCACGGTCCGCAAGATCAGCTACGGCGAAGGGGTGGAGCGCGTGTTTCCGCTGTATGCGCCGACGATCGCGGAGATCACCGTGGTGCGCCGGGGCGATGTGCGGCGCGCGAAGCTGTATTACCTGCGCGGCCGCAGCGGCAAATCCGCCCGCATCGCCGAGAAGGCACGCAGTTCCAGTGATGCCGCGGCGCCGGCCGGTGACCAGGCGGCAGCGGAGTAGGGAACGGCCAGCACCGGGAACCGACGATCGCCTGCGCGGCCCTGGCAACGGCTACGCAGGCGGGCGACCCAGGCTGTCGATGAATTGCCTCGCACTTTCCCGGCGCGCGACGAACCTGCCGGCGGCCTCACTTTTCTTGCGGATACGAGCCTGCCGCAACCGAGCGGCAGTCTCGGTGGCGACCGAGCGCAGAAAGCTGGACAGAGACCGGCCCTGAGCCTTTGCCTCCGCTTCAAGCGCTTGTTTCACGGCGTCATCAAGGTGGACAAGTATTGGCCTGACCATGGCGGGGCATCGATCGCTGGAGAGTTCGCGGACGGGCATCGCTAAAAACCGCAGCCAAGTCCAGCAGTTTAACGCCATTGTCGCCGAATTCAGACCTGAGCGCTGACGGTCAGCCCCCGCCTTGAGGACGTCCGCGGCGGCTCGTGGAACCCGCCGGGTTGCACAAGGCGCTCCGTTCGTCCACATCAGCGACGGGACCGGCGTTTCGCCGGCGCCCCGGTGGCAAACACCAATCAGCAAGACTGGGAAGCATCCATGTCCGCCAGCAGGCCGCGCACGCTCTTCGACAAGATCTGGGACAGCCACGTGGTGGAGAAACTCCCGGACGGCACCTGCATCCTTTATATCGACCGGCACCTCGTGCACGAGGTGACCAGTCCCCAGGCGTTCGAGGGGCTGCGCCTGGCGGGGCGCAAGCTGCGCCGGCCCGACCTGACGATCGCCGTGGCGGACCACAATATCCCGACCACCGACCGGCGCGCCGGCATCAAGGAAGAGGACAGCCGCATCCAGGTCGAAACCCTGGAGCACAACGTCAAGGCATTCGGCGTCCCCTACATCCCGATCCTGGATGTCCGCCAGGGCATCGTGCACATCATCGGGCCGGAACTCGGGCTTTCCCTTCCAGGCACCACCATCGTCTGCGGCGACAGCCACACCTCCACGCACGGCGCGCTGGGCGCCCTGGCCTTCGGCATCGGCACGTCGGAGGTGGAACACGTGATGGCCACACAGACCCTGCTGCAGCGCCCGGCCAAGAACATGCAGGTCGATGTCTCCGGCACCCTTGGCTTCGGCTGCACCGCCAAGGACGTGGTGCTGGCGATCATCGGCAAGATCACTACCGCCGGCGGCACCGGCCACGTCATCGAATATACCGGGGACACAATCCGCGGGCTGGACATGGCCGGCCGCATGACCGTGTCGAACATGACGATCGAGGCAGGCGCGCGCGCCGGGCTGATCGCGCCCGACCAGACCACGTTCGACTACATCAAGGGACGCGAGTTCGCGCCGAAGGGCGAAGCGTTCGAGCAGGCGGTCGCCTACTGGCGCATGCTGCCGACCGATCCCGGCGCGCATTACGACACGCGCGTCTCACTCAGCACGGCCGACATCGCGCCCATGATCACCTGGGGCACCACGCCCGGCGCGGTGATCCCGGTGACCGGCAGCGTGCCGAACCCGTCCGACGAAGCCGATGAAGGCAAGCGCGCGCAGATGCAGCGCATGCTCGAGTACATGGCGCTGAAGCCCGGCCAGAAGCTCCAGGACGTGCCGGTGGACGTGGTTTTCATCGGCAGTTGCACCAACGGGCGGATTGAGGACATCCGTGCCGCCGCGGCCGTCGCCAAGGGCCGCAAGGTGGCGGCCGGCGTGCAGGCTTTGGTGGTCCCCGGCTCCGGCCTCGTGAAGCGCCAGGCCGAGGAGGAAGGGCTCGACCGGATCCTGCTGGAAGCGGGGTTCGAGTGGCGAGAGCCGTGCTGCTCCATGTGCCTGGGCATGAACCCGGACAAGCTGACGCCGGGCCAGCGCTGCGCCAGCACGTCGAACCGCAATTTCGAAGGGCGGCAAGGCCCCAACGGCCGCACGCATCTCGTCTCCCCGTCCATGGCCGCGGCGGCGGCCGTCACCGGGCACCTGACGGATGTAAGGCAACTGGGCTGACGGAGGGAAACGCCATGGACAAGTTCACCACGCTCACCGCTGTCGCCGCGCCGATGCCGATGCAGAACATCGACACCGATAAGATCATCCCGGCGCGCTTCCTGAAGACGATCAAGCGCTCGGGGCTGGGCGTGCATCTGTTCGATCCGCTGCGCTTTGCCAAGGACGGCACGGAGAACCCGGATTTCGTGCTGAACCAGGAGCCGTTTCGCAAGGCGCAGATCATCGTCGCGCACGAGAATTTCGGCTGCGGGTCCTCGCGCGAGCACGCGCCCTGGGCGCTGCTGGATTACGGCATCCGCTGCATCATCGCGCCCGATTTTGCCGACATCTTCTACAACAACAGCTTCAAGAACGGCATCCTGCCGATCCGCCTGCCGCGCGCCGTCTGCGACATGCTGATCGATGACGCCAAGCTTGGCGGCAATGCGCGCATCACAGTCGATCTGGCGAGGCAGGTGGTCGTGCGCCCGAACGGGGAGGAGATCCACTTTGAGATTGACCCGTTCCGCAAGCACCTGCTGCTGAACGGGCTGGACGATATCGGGCAAACGATGCAGCACGCGCCATCCATCGACACGTATGAAGCATCCCGGCGCGCGAGCCAGCCCTGGATGCCGTCCACGATTGCCTGACCGATACCGCCCGCCGGGACCAAGGAGACATCGATGCCCGCGAACAAGAAACTGCTGATCCTTCCCGGTGATGGGATCGGACCGGAGGTGATGCGGGAGGTGCGGCGCGTCATCGACTGGATGGACCGGCGCCGGATGGTCACGTTCGACGTCTCCGACGACCTGGTCGGCGGCGCCGCAATTGATGCCCGCGGCACGCCGATCACCAATGAAACGATGGAGCACGCGAAGGAGGCCGACGCCATCCTGTTCGGCTCCGTCGGTGGCCCAAAATGGGAGAAGCTCGGCTTTCAGCTCCGGCCGGAGATCGCCATCCTGCGGCTGCGCAAGGAACTCGACCTGTTTGCCAACCTTCGCCCGGCCACCGTGCTCGATCCGCTGGTCGATGCGTCCACCCTGAAGCCCGACGTGGTGCGCGGGCTGGACATCATGATCGTGCGCGAAAGCACCGGCGGCATCTATTTCGGGGAGCCGCGCGGGGTCGAGACGCTGCCGGACGGCCAGCGGCGCGGCTTCGACACCGAGACCTACACCACGCGCGAGATCGAGCGCGTGGCGCGCGTGGCGTTCGAACTCGCGCGCAAGCGGGCGAAGGACGGGGCGCCCCGCGTTACCAGCGTGGAGAAGGCGAATGTGATGCAGTCCGGCCTGTTCTGGCGGGAGACGGTGACCGCCCTGCACAAGGCCGAGTTCAGCGACGTCGAGTTGTCCCACATGTATGCCGACAACTGCGCGATGCAGCTTGTGCGGAACCCGCGGCAGTTCGACGTGATCGTGACCTCCAACATCTTCGGCGACCTGCTGTCGGACCTGGCCTCCATGCTGACCGGGAGCCTGGGCATGCTGCCATCGGCCACGCTGGGGGCGGTGCAACCCTCCGGCAAGCGCCATGCGCTGTATGAGCCGATCCATGGCAGCGCCCCCGACATCGCCGGCAAGGGCGTCGCCAACCCGCTGGCGCAGATCCTGAGCTTCGCGATGCTGCTGCGCTACTCCTTCGGCATGGACGAGGACGCGGCGCTAATCGAGCGCGCCTGCACCAACGTGCTGAAAACCGGGCTGCGCACCGCCGACATCATGGCACCCGGCACGGCGCGGGTCGGCACCAACGTGATGGGCGAGTCGATCCTGCGCGAGCTGGACAAGCTGGCGGCCTGAGGACTTGCGACCGGGCGGGGGTTCCGCTACATCCCCGCCTCTGGCGGCGCCCGTAGCTCAATTGGATAGAGCACCAGACTACGGATCTGGGGGTTAGGAGTTCGAATCTTCTCGGGCGCGCCACTTCACCGGACAGGATTCGAACCATCATCCTGGTACCGGTTCTCGATCGAAAGTGACCCAAGCCAAATAATTATCTGCTAGTCTCCCGAGCCGTCAATCGCACGGCGGGAGATAGCAATGCTGGAAACGGACAAGATATTCGCCGGCTCGATTCCAGAAAACTTCGACCGCTATATGGTGCCGTTGATTTTCGAGCCGTATGCAGCAGATCTTGCACAACGAGCAGCGTCCTTGTCGCCGAACGCCGTCCTGGAGACCGCCGCGGGCACCGGCGTTGTCACCCGCGCATTGGCGCCAAAGCTGTCCTCCGGCGTAAGCTATGTCGTCACCGACCTCAACCAGCCGATGCTCGACTACGCCGCTTCGCGACAAGCGCCCGACAGCCGCATCAAATGGCGTCAAGCGGATGCGATGGCGCTGCCGTTTGAGGATGCGACCTTCGATGTCGTTTGTTGTCAATTCGGCGCGATGTTCTTTTCCGACCGCTCATCTGCCTACCGCGAAGCAAAGCGAGTCCTGAAGCCCGGCGGACATTTCCTGTTCAACGTCTGGGACCGCATCGAGGAGAACGTCTTTGCGGATGATGTGACAAATGCTCTTGCCAGGATTTTTCCAAACGATCCGCCGCGCTTTCTGGTACGCACGCCGCACGGGTATCACGATACGGCACTGATCCGTAGCGAGTTGGAGGGAGCAGGTTTCTCGGGTGTGGCGATCGAGACGAAAGCCGCGCAGAGCCGTGCACCCTCACCGCGCCTTCCGGCCGTTGCTTATTGTCAGGGGACTCTTCTTCGCAACGAAATCGAGGCCAGGGAGGCGGGAAAACTGGAAGCTGCAACCGATTACGCCACATCCGCGATTGCAGCAAGACATGGCAGCGGTGAGGTCGCTGCCAAAATCCAGGCGCATGTCATGGTGGCTGTGGCCTGAATTGGCTGATTGGGGCACCCGTCCCGCTTCACGAGGAGTGCCACTGGTGACACTGCCTTATCGTCGGCCGACTTGTTGGACCCCTTGCTGCTTTCAGTGGTCCGGGAGTCCGTTTGGTGCAGTCGGAAGCACCGGGCAGACGCCAAATCTTTTGGTCATGATCGTCTGAGGCGGCATCGCCGGAGACGTGAATCACGCATCAAACAAGGCATAGGATGGAGCGCTCAGATAGAAAGTGCGGACGTAGGAGGAGGACACGCGATGAAGCAGCCCAACCGAGTCAAAGCCGCCATGGGTGCCGGCCGCAAGGCGTACGGTTACAATCTTTCTTTCCCATCCCCATGGGTGATCGACATTATGGGGAAGATCGACTTCGATTTCGTCTTTATCGATGGCGAGCATGGGCCGTTCGGACTGGATCAGCTTGAAGACCTCTGCCGGACCGCTGAACGCCACAACCTTACAACGGTTGCCCGGGTACCGGACATCGGCTCATCGACCATCCTGCGCTATCTCGATCGTGGGATCATGGGCATATTGGGCCCACACATTGCCACGGAGGCGGATGCCCGCCAGCTCGTGCGCGCGTGCTATTTCGGCCCGCTGGGTGAGCGATCATTCGGAGCAAACCGAGGTACCGACTACAATGCCGGCATCGCGGACAAGGCAGCGTACTACCGTGAGGCGAACGAACAAATGCTGGTATGCGCCTTGTTGGAAGATGTCGCCGTGCTGGATAACCTCGACGCCATTCTCGCGGTGCCAGGTATTGACCTGTACAGCATCGGGCCGAACGATTTTGCCCAAAGCCTTGGCTATCCAGGCCAACCTGACCATCCGGAAGTCGTCGAGACGATGCGAAGCATTGCGGATCGCATTCGACAGGCCGGCCGCAGGATGCAATCGGACGCGATGCAGGGGGCATGGGTCAGCGATATGCTGCTCGATGCGGGTCGCCGCATTTTATCACCGTAGCCACCAAGTTCTCGTGATCCGCTGAAGACCCAGGCCTTGGGAAGATTCGGCGGGCACCTGCGCAATCCCGGCGTACGGCCGCGTACCGCATGACGCCTCATCCGGCAGTCGCCTGCGCAAGCAGCCGACGCTGCAGGCGCCCGTGCGCTTTGGTCGCGAACATCGCTCGGTCGGGCTGACGAATCGCCATCTCCAATGCCGCCGCACGCCGCTGTCGCTGGAACCCGCGCGACAATACCGCCAGCCAGTCGGCGGCGGCTTTCGGCACACCCAGGAAATACGCGATCCCCGGTGCGAACTGCGACCCGTGCGCCATCCACCATTGGCCGACGCGGGCGGCATCGGGCCAGGGCAAATGCTCGTCTTCGTCCAGCGCCACAGTCTCATCGGCGGGATCATCCGTCGGGCCAGCCTGGAAATCCGCGGGCCCGGGCCGATCGAGCCCGCCCGCGGCAAGCGCCGCGCCAGTGATCGTCGAGAACGCCTCGCCGGCGCAACGCGCGAGCGCGGGGTCCGCCATGCGCTCGATCAGCCAGGGCACGAACAGCGGATCGCCCACGGCACCGATCGCGCGGATCAGGTCGTGCCGGCGGTTCGGCAGGCGGGCAAATTCCCGCAGCCAGGCATTGGCGCCCGCCACATCCAGGCGGCGCATCAGCAGATCGAGCGCCTGGTCCGCATGGGGAAGCCGGTGCCACGCGATATCCGCCAGGGTATCGAGCGATGCGGCGGACCCCATCCGCGCCGCGGCCCAGGCGGACCGGAAGCGGCAGTCCTGGTCCGGATCGGACAGGCCCGCCACGAGGCGCGGGATCAGCGCGATGCCGCCAAGCTCGCCGGCCGCCCGGGTGGCCCGGGCACGTGCCGCCGGCGCCGGGTCGGCGAGTGGTCCATCCCAGTCCGCGCCGTACCAGGACCGGCGCGCGCCGGACGCGGCAAAGGCAAGCCAGCGCAAACGGGGTGTGGCCGCCGTCATCAGGGGCCGGATCACCGCCTCCGCCTTCGCCCGATCCGCCCAGGCGAGGGCGGCGACCAGGCCACGCCATGCATCACCCCCGGTGGGGTCGGCTTCCAGCAGGTGCCGAAGCACCTGGTGAAGCCCGGCCCGATCGCCCATCCGCACGGCGGCAAGGCAGGCGACGAAACAGGCATCCGCCTCCTGGCCAAGGGTTTGCAGAACAAGCGCCAACCCTGCCGATCCGGCAACCGCGATCCCGTCCATATACGCGTCGATGCGATCGTCCATACGGGACAGATCCACCAGGCGGGCATGAGGGCCCCGCGCCAGCGCCTCCCGCGCGATCCACACGGCACTCGCGCCCTCCATGTGCTGTGCCAACACGTCCTCTATGACGGAGCGGCCCGGCGCGCGGGCACCCTGATGCAGGACACCGGTGTCAGGCATCGAACCAGCCCAGCCACTCGGCCGATAATTCCTCGTCGATCGGGCCGCCCGGGCCGGCGAGGAAAGGCGGATGGGTGCGTGATCGCACCGGCGCCAAGGCCCGTCCCACTTCGTGATAGGGTTCGAGCCGCTCCCGCCGGTTGACGTCGCCGATGCCGGGCGCCCGACCCGCCTCGATCACCACATTGTTTCGCCCGGTGTGCAACTCTATCGCCGGACCGGTCAGCACGTCCTTCAGCGGCGCGATCCCACCGAACCGGTCGACCAGGCCGGTCCCCAGGAAGCTCAGCCAGTTGACGCGCTTCATGCCTGACGGAATGGCCATGAGCGCGCCATGGATGTCCGGCAGGTCGATCCCCGGGAAGCGGCGCGCCAGCCGTCCCATGGTGCGTCGGCAGAGCGGCGCGTACCGGCCGCGATAATCCCAGTTGATCGAATAGCCCGCATGGCCGGAGTGCAGAGCCAGCCCGTCAACCATCCCGACCGCCAGGTTCCGCAGCCAGTCCGGATTTGCCGCGGCGCTCGCGGGCAGGACCGCCTTGATGGCGCCGACGCGATTTCCCCTGAACGGGACAGACCAGAAGCCCAGCGCGGTGTCGGACGGCATGTCCGTCACGACGCCACCTTCCATCTTGATGCTGACGAACGCCTCCTCGTCCAGCGCCTGGCTGGTCCAGTCCGAAATCAGGTTGAGAGCCTGACGGTTGAGCGGCCGGCCGCCTGTCATCTGCGCGGTTTCATAGGACGTCAGATGCTGGCCGATCACAGCCAGCGCCTGGTCCTGGAAGTTCAGGATGCCGTTCCGGTGCGAAGACGCCTGTCCCGTCCAGTACACCGTGATGTCGGTGCACAGCTTCATATACTCCGTGCCGTCCTTGAAGAACTGAAGATCGCTACGCATCGGTGATCCAGACAGAGTGAAGGGTCATTCCTCGCATCCGCATTCTTCGGCGCTGATCTTGATTGGCGGGCGGCCGGCAATCTGTTCCTGGCGCCAAAGTTGATCGTCCCGCCAACGATCGCCCGGTCCCTTGAAGTCGTAGCATTGGACGACCTGACCTTCCTGATTGCAGAGCGTGCAGTCCGGGATGGTTTCCGGAATGGTATTGCCCTCCCAATCCATGGTGGTTGCGGTGTCCGGTGGAAATTTCAGATTCAGATCCCGGCACGCTTCGTCATCGGCCAGCCGGCTCTCCAGGTTGGAAGAGCGAAAGCCCCTCCGGTTCTCCCGGCATTCGGCCAGCTCCTCACAAAATTTCTCACACAATACGTCTCTAACGTAGTCGATCTCCGGGTCGCCGAGGGGCTGTTCGAAGTCGCCCATCGCATCGATCGTGTTCTTGTGGTTGTGGAATTTCTTGTCGGTGGAACGGCAGACATTGCCGCCATCCATCTTCACGTCGAAGGAATAGGTGATCCAGTCGGTCTCCTTCTTGAACGTGTTCGACGTGACGCCGCCGGCGGTGCCCGGCTCGTCGCCCGTCGTCATTTGGTAGTGCGATCCCTTGATCGCGATCATGTTGCCGCCGTCGGCCTGCACCGTCGTCGTGCCGTCCGACAGGTCGCTCGACTGCGCGGAGTTCGGATAGGGCATCGGCACCGGGCCTCCCGGCGTCGGCGTCTTGCAGACATCGGGCAAAGTCGCGATGGAAAAGCCGCTGCTTCCCTTGTGGGAGATCGTCAGGCCGTCAGCCTTTACGGTGACGCTCATCGGCCGTCTCCCCGCGCCGCGGCGCCGCGATCGTAGAGCAGCAGCGCGGCACGCCTCCCGCTGATGGAGGAAGCGGAGACGAGGCTCAGCGGACCGGGTGCATAGGCTTTCGCCGCCGCAAAGGCGGCCGCGATGACCAGCAACGGACCGGTGGCGGCACCGACATCGCCCCAGCAATCGGCTGGCGTGGCGATATCGATGTCCTCCGCCAGATGCTCCCGGGTGCGCAGCACGGAGAAGCCGATCTCATCGCCGCGATACGGTTCGCCGTTCAGATCGCACCAGATCTGATCGATACGATGCGCAGTCCCAGCAACCCTGGCGAGCGCGTCGCGCCATGCGATGGTCAGGGCATCGCCAGTGCAGACCGTTTCGGTGCGGATGCGGTTGGCTTCCGTGGCCTGGCCCGCGCCCTCGATGGACAAGCGGCCCGCCCCGTCGGCACCGAACAGGCAGAACGCTGCCGCCTCACCAGGGCAGAAGCCCCAGGGCATCGCGACAGAATGCAGCGTTTCCAGCCCGTCCAGCCATTCCAGCGTTTCGGGGACAAGCCAGGTATCCACACCGCCGACCAGCACCAGCGCCTCGGGATCGCGTGCCACTGCCGCCACCGCCTCCCCCATCAGCGACAGCCCGGCCGCGTGCCCGTCCGCGCAGAGTTTCCCGGTCCGCACGGGTACGCCCAAGCGTTCGGCGAGGCGCGTGGCGATCTTCGCGGCGAAACCGTCCGGCAGGCCGGGGCGCGGTTCCGGCAAGGCCAGCAGCATGTCGAACGGCCGTCCGTTCGGCGCAGCGGCGATCGCCTGCCGCGCCGCGGGTTCTGCCAGCGCCAGCATGCGCGCGACGCCGTCCGCGCCGTCCTCGCCCCACGGCACACGGCTGACAATCATCTTGTCGCCGACCTGATTCACCATGAACGGATGCGCGGCGTGGCCGGCAATGCCCGCGCGCTGCGCCGCGGCGGTCGATGGCGCATCGAGCCCGACCGAACTGAGCGCGCCCGCGCCAAGCAGCACCGCGCTCATGCCGCCTCGCCCCGCACCGCCGGGATGCGGACCCGGGAGACGAGCCTGATCTCCGTGCGCAACAGCCGCTGGATCGTATGGTGGCAGGGCAGCTCGCTGACCCACGCCATGATCAGTTGCGACCGGTCCGTATCCACGGTCACGCTGCTGAGCCGCCCGGTGTGATGCACGGGCGTTCTGCCGCGGAACACGGTACGGAACCGCAGATCGGTCCTGGGCAGCGCGCTGGCGTAGCGGGGAACGCGCGGATGCAGGTTGGCCAGCCGCACGCTTTCGCCGCCGAACAGGCGATCGGGCACCTGTTGTTCGGGCGGTGCGGCGAAGTGGTAGCGCAGGTCGTAATCCAGCGGCAGCAGCGGCCGGCGGTCCTGCATCCAGGCCGCATCGTAGGTGCCGGCAAAAGTCGCACGAGGATGCCAGTGGCGGGCGATGGGGCCGAAGCCCATCGGGGTGGGCCTGTCCGCGGGTGAGCGGAATGCCTCTTGCGGATGCTCCACGGTGGGCAGCGGCGCACCCACCGCCTGGGCGCGGTCGCGGGAAAAGCCGCGGCCGACCGGGTTCCTGGGTTCCCACGCCGGCGTGCCATTGCCGCGATCCGTGCCGCCATACGCGCGTTCCCACGTCAGCGGCGATGCGGTGAACGGGACGGGCGGGCCGGGCACCACGCCACCGGTGGCGCGCTCCCAACGCCGCTCTCCGATGACGACGGCCTGGCGGCGGACCGGACCAACCTGGAAGGCGATCGGCAGCCGCACGACAGGGCCTTCGCAACTGAAGGCCGAACCACGCAGCAGCACGTCGGTGCCCGGCTTGCCCCATTGCAGATCTGTGTCGTGCTTCAGGCCGGTGCCAACCGGATCGCCATGGAATTCGGGTGCCATGTGCACCTTTTCCTGCCTTTCCGCGAGCTGAACGCTGCCGTCATCGAACAGGTCGAATGTTGCCTTCACACAGACAAGCCAGAGCTCCGCGCCATCGCGATCGCGCGCGCCGCCGCGTTCGGCGGCAAAGGGTGTGCGGTTGTCGATCGCCCACATGGTTCGGCCGCGCAGCTAGTTGATCTGCACGGAGGCGCCGGTGATGCGATGCATGCCGGTGGAACGCAGCGACAGATAGGCGCCGCGTGCCAGCAGCTTGCCGGCGCGCGTCAGCACGAGGCTCGCCTTCCCGCAGCGCAGCACGATTTCCCGCTCCGCAGTCAGCGTCAGCGTTTCCGGTGCCGGCACAGCAGCGGACTGGCTGGAAGGGTTCGGCACAGCCACAAGCCCGATCACCAGCGGGCGCGCCGGATCGCCGGCGATGAACAGCACTGCCACCGCCCTGCCGATATGCGTGCGATCAAATTGTGCGGTGGCCTGGGCCGGCACGGGGGCGTTCGGTGCGTTACCCTCGAACTGCACCAGCGGCAACCCGCCGGTGTCGATCCCAATGAGCGTGCCGATCGTCACTTCCGGCGGTTGGCTTATCAACGTCGGCAACGCGGCGGAGGCGTCAGTTCTGGAGGATCTTTTGTCCTTTAATGATGACATCCCCTGAGCCCTTCATGGTGATCTTGTTGCCTTCGATCGTGATGTCGCCGTTCTTCTTCATCGTGATCGTTGCCGATCCCGTCTTCAGGACGATTTCATCACCGGCCGAAATCATCAGTTTCTTGCCGACGTTCAACGCGTCATCCTGACCGACGCTGACGGAACGGCCTTTGCCGACCGACAGCGAGTCGGTGCCGCCGATTGAGACATTCTGATTCCCGCCGACCTCGATCGATTGCGGTCCGCCGACCTGCACATTCTGCATCGCGCCGACGCTGATCGTGCGCGCGGCACCGACGGTGATTGCCTCGGCTGCACCCACGGTATGCACCCGGGCGGCGCCTACCGTCAGCGTATCCACCGTGCCGATCGTGTGCGTGCGCGTGAGGGCAATCGTAACCGACTCGTTCTGCCCCACTGTCTCGGTGCGGTTGGCACCGATCATCATTGTCTCGTTGTTGACAACAGTTTTGGTTCGGTCATGCCCGACCGTCATGCTCTGGTTGTGGCCGACCGTGTGCGTTTCATCCAGCTCGACCGACGTGTCCAGATTGCGTTCGGCGTGCAGATAGATCTGCTCGCCGCCCTTTCGATCCTCGAAGCGCAGCTCATTGCAGGTCGCCCCGCTGCCACCCATCGAAGAACGCGTGCGCACACCGCTCTGCGTCGCATTCGCCGGCAAACCAAACGGAACAGTCTGCTCGGCGTTGTAGACCGAGCCGACGACCAGCGGACGATCCGGATCGCCGTCCAGGAAGGAAATCACCACTTCCTGCCCGATGCGCGGCACGAACCAGCCGCCCCAGCCGCGGCCGGCCCAGCCCTGCGCCACCCTGATCCAGCAGGAACTGTGATCGTTCTTCTTCCCGTAGCGGTCCCAGTGGAACTGCACCTTGATGCGGCCGTACTTGTCGGTGCAGATCTCTGACCCGGACGGGCCGGTCACGACGGCGGTCTGCGTGCCGTGAATGCGCGGACGCGGTGTGGCCATGCGTGGACGGAACGGCACCGAACGCGGCGCGCAGGTAAAGCCGTTGGAATAGTGCGGCGCTTCTGCGTCCTGGCTGATCAGGCTCCAATCCTCCGCCGCGTGCTGAACGAAGGTCAGCAGAAATTCCTTTTCGTTGTCCTCCGCGCCGGGATCGGACAGCGTGAACCAGCTTCCCGCCGCGAACCCGGCACAGGCGCTTGCGCCGGTGATCTCCTCATAAGCGCCTTCCTCATATTCGATCCGCAGCTTGGCGAGCGACTCGCCGGGCGCCTTCTTCTCGTAGCGGCCCGGATAGGTGAACATCTCGTACGGCCGGCGCGCGAGCACCTGGTTGATCGTCTTCTTCTTTGTCGTGAGGTCCGTGGACGGCGTTTCGAAATTGTAGTCGGCCATCGCCCATTGCGCGGAGCGGAAGCGAAAAGTCTTCTCCCAGTGCAGGATGCCGCCAAGCTGTCCGGTCCCCGAGGCGAGCGGCACCTTGCCCTCGGGACATTGCGGCAGGCTGTGGGTGTGGTCGGTGAAGACGACGGTGTGCTTCTGATCCTCCTGCCGGAAGTAGAAGAAGATACCTTCCTCTTCCAGCAGGCGGCTGATGAATGCGTAGGCCGTTTCGTCGTATTGCACGCAGTAGGGGCGTTGCGCGTAGTCGTTGCTCAACTTCCAGTCGCGATTCTGGATGCCATGGTCCGCCAAGACCGCATCGACGATAACTTTGACATTCATGTCCTGGAAGATGCGGCAATCGCTGGTGCGGGTCAGGAACCACAGCGCCGGCACCACGCGCATGCGATAGTGGGTGAAGCCGCGGCCGTCGCGCATGCCGATCCCGAACCGGGAAACGATACCGTTCACCGTCGCGTGCGCGCCTGTCCGATCATGAATCGTGATCGTTGTCGCCGAACCAAGAATGTCGTCGGGCCGGATCGCCGCGTCGGTCGATGCGACTTCGATATCATAAGAGAAAAGGGAGGAGAGGCTGTCCTCGCCCTGCAAGGACACAAGTATGACGTGATCTTTTCCAAGGACCGTGTCGATCTGCAGAAGTCGCTGGTCCTGGCTATAGGCGTCCATGCCAACACCTCAGTACCGCACCAGTGCAAGGCAAGTCTGATGCGAAGCCTTCGGGTGGTCCCATCACGTTCCCGGGAGGGATCGCGGCGAGACGCTCATGCGTGGACCGCAGGCTGGCAGAGCCGAAGACGCTGCGCTGTGACCTGCGTCACACCCTGCCAGTTGCAGCCCAGCCCGATGTAGGCTGGATTGGCACCAGGAGGCGCGGCGCCATGACAGACAGAGCACAGACGACCCGGCCATGAGCAAGGAGATCCGGCTTCTCTCCACCAGCGCCATCCTGGGCTATGGGTTTCCCGAGGCGTCGCTGCGTGCGGGTCTCGACCGCGCGCCGGACGTCATCGGCGTGGATGGCGGCAGCGTCGATCCGGGGCCGCACTACCTGGGGGCCGGCAAGCCGTTCTGCTCAGCGATCGCCATCCGCCGCGATCTGCGGCTCATGCTGCAGGCCGCGATTGCACGCCGGATTCCCCTGGTTATCGGTACCAGCGGCGGCGCGGGCGGAGAGCCGCATCTCCAGCTTGTTGCTTCCATGGCGCGGGAGATCGCGCGGGAGGATGGGCTGCATTTCAAGCTCGCGCTGATCCACGCCGAACAAAATGCGAGCGATATCAAGCGGCGTGCCGCTGCCGGCCAGGTGCACGGCCTGGCGCATCAGCCACCGCTGACGGATGCGACGATCGACCGCGCGACACGCATTGTCGGCATGATGGGACCCGAGCCGTTCATCGAGGCGCTGGATAATGGCGCGCAGGTCGTGCTGGCCGGCCGCAGCAGCGATCCCGCGCCGTGGGCCGCCGCGTGCATCCGCGCGCAACTGCCGCCCGCACCCGGCTGGTACGCGGGCAAGATGCTGGAATGCGGTGCCACGCCGTCCATCCCGAAAGGCCATGACTGCCTGTTCGTCACCGTCCGGGAAGACTGCGTCGAACTTGAGCCGACCAATCCCGCCCGTCGCTGCACGCCGCTTTCGGTGGCCAACCACTCGCTGCACGAAAACAGCAGCCCGATCCATCATATCGAGCCGGGTGGCATGCTGGACACGGCGGAATGCCGGTTCGAGGCGGTCAACGACCGGGCCGTGCGGATTTCAGGCATGCGCTGGACTCCGGCCGAACGCTACACGGTCAAGCTGGAAGGCGTGGAGCTCGCCGGCTATCGCGCGCTTTGCCTTTGCGGCACCCGCGATCCGCTGCTGATCGGGCGGCTGGACGATTTCCTGCTATCGGTGCGCCAGGAAGTCGCGACCAAGGCCGCAGCGTTCGGCGCGACCCCGGAGTCCTACAAGCTGGGCATCCGTGTCTACGGCCGCGATGGCGTCATGGCGGAACGCGAGCCGAAGCGGGATGCGCTGCCGCACGAGCTGGGCTTCGTCATCGAGGTCGTCTCGCAGACGAGCCAGGAAATGGCCAGCGCCGTGCTGGGCATGGCGCGGACCAACATGCTGCACACGGATTTTCCCGGGCGCCTCTGCCGTGAAGGCAACATGGCGTTCCCCTTCTCACCGTCCGACATCGAGGTCGGACCGGTC
>DATNEJ010000158.1:0-35135 GCA_035606775.1 Acetobacteraceae bacterium
CGAAGGACGTTTCCCCACACTGACCGCGGCGACAATGACGCCGGAACAGAAAAAGGTCGCGGACGCGATTCAGTCCGGCCCGCGCGGCGCCGGCCTGCGCGGCCCGTTCAACGCGCTGCTGCGCAGCCCCGACCTGTGCGACCTGGTGCAGCGCGTGGGTGCCTATGTGCGCTACAGCAGTTCGATTCCTGCTCCGCTGAACGAGCTGGCGATCTGCATGGCCGGCCGCAAATGGACTGCCCAATACGAATTCTACGCTCACCGCCGGCTAGGCATCGATGCAGGCCTGAAGCCGGCGATTCTGGATGCCGTGGCCGCCGGCCAGCGCCCTTCAGGCATGAGCGCCGACGAAACCATCGTCTATGACTTCGTCACCGAATTGCTGGCCACGGGCGGCGTGCCCGATGCTAAATACCAACCGGCACTGAACCGCTTTGGGGAGCGTGGCGTCATGGATCTGGTGGGCGCGGTCGGCTACTACAGCCTGGTGTCGATGGTGCTGAATGTCGCGCAGGTTCAGTTGCCCGCCGGTGAAACGCCGCCGCTGAAGCCGCTTTGAGAGCGTTCGCCTGCGATGCCTGAGTCGATCGCGCTGATCGCGGGCGCCACCGGCGCAGCAGCCTCTCGCCTTACGGCGCTGGTGGCGGCTGCGCCGCGGTGGCAGGCGGTGGGACTGCGCCGGAATCCGCCCGAATCACCGCCACCGGCAAGGCCCGTTATATCCGCACCGATTTCACCAGCGCCGAGTCCTGTCGGGCCGCGGTGGCGGAAGCCGGTGCAATCACACATCCGGTCTTGCATCACCGGCCCAGCCACCACGCGCCGAGCACAAGCGTCAGCAGCGTCAGGGGAACACCGACGCGGGCATAGGCGAAAAACCCGATCGTGACGCCACGCCGCGCCGCCTTTTCGACCACGATCAGATTGGCGATGGAGGCCAGCACGGTGAAGTTGCCCGCCAGGGTCGAGGCCAGGGCAATGACCAGCCACATGCGCCCCTGATCCGGCAATGCTGCAACAAACGGCTTGATCACCAACACGGCCGGCACGTTGCTGACCAGGTTCGACAGCACGGCCGTGATCGCAGTCAGCACCGGAACCCTGTCCAGCCGCAGCCCCGCCACCGCCGCCACAACATCCTCATTCAACAGCGTCCGTTCGGCGCCCGCGACGATGATGAACAGGCCGGAGAACATCAGCAGCAGCGACCAGTCTATCTCTGCGTAGATACGGCTGCTGCGGACCCGCCGCGTCAGCAGCAGCAGGGCACCGACAATGATCGCAGCTTTCGCCGGCGGCTGTCCGGCGAAGAACAGCCCGATGACCAGCGCGGTCGCGGCCAGCGCGCGCGCCAGCAAAACCTTGTTGATACGAACGGGCCGTGGTTCGGTTGTCAGCCGCGCCGCGCCAGCAAATTCCGCCCGGTGCAGCAGGGCGATAAGCATCACGACAACGGCCAACCCAACAGCCGCCACCGGTGCCAGCGACGCGACGAAGCTGGTATATGGGATGTGCGAGATACTGCCGATCATGATGTTCTGCGGGTTGCCGGTGATGGTCGCCACCGAGCCCACGTTCGAAGCCATCGCCACCGCCAGCAGATATGGCACCGGGTTGCGCCGCAACGTGAGCGTCAGCTCCGTGACCAGCGGCGCCAGCACAAGGCAGATCGCATCGTTCACCAGAAAGGCCGAGCAGACGCCCGAAACGAGGGTGACGGCAGCCAGCAGAACGATCGGCCTGTGCGCGTGTCGGGCCACGAAACCGTTGGCCAGGGCGAAGAAGCCGGACAGGCGCAGATTGGCGACGACGATCATCATGCCGAGCAGCAGGGTGATGGTGTCGAGGTTGATCGCTGTGTACGCTTGGTCGAGCGGCATTGCGCCGGACGCGACCATCAAGCAGGCGCCGACCAGCGCCACGCCGGCGCGGTCGATTGCCAGCCCCGGCACCTTGCCGACAGCAAGCGACACATAGCTGGCGGCAAAGATGGCGCCGGCTGCCAGGCGCCGCGCGGGAACGTCCTGGGTCGGCATAAGCCACGGCATCGCCGCCGCGGCCGCGGCGACCAGCAGCAGGGCCGCGACCGCGATCAGGCTGACGGTACGGGCGAGTCGCGGCGCGGATCGTTCCATTCAGTGATTAGGCCACAACCCGGGCGTTGCGACTTCCAGGGAATTTCCGTCGGGATCGCGGAAATACAGGCTGGTCCCGCCGCCGGGCCAGTGCAGCCGGCTCTCTATCGGGATCTCGTGCTGCGCCAGGTGCGCTTGCCAGGCCTGCAAGGCAGTCAGCGGAATCCCGACGCAGAGATGCAATGCGCCGTCACCGTGATGCGGTGGAATGAATCCGTCGGGCCCTGGCGCGGGTTTGTTGGTGCTGCCCCGACGAAACAGCAGCAGCACCTGGCCCGGTGCGACACCCATCGCGCACATCCGGTTGTCGCAGAAGAATGTCTCGAACCCGAACAGGCGCTCGTAGAAGGCGCGCGCCCGATCGAGGTCTTCCACGTAGAGGGAGGTTTCGAGGATGCCGCTGGTTCGCGGTATCGCAGTCATGGCCTGCTCCATGCAACGGGAGGATTTGTCAGTCTGGCGCGCCGCCGCCCATCGACACGGCGCGCGACTTCAGATTGGCCCCCGACCTGGCGAGTGCGGTCAAGAGTCCGTCAAAAGGTGCGAATCACCGGCGCTCATCGAAAAATTGGCGCAGCAGCGCGGCGGCTTCGGACTCGCGCACGCCGCCGATCACCTCGGGCCGGTGATGGCACGACACCGCATCGAACACGCGCGCCCCGTGCTCCACGCCGCCACCTTTGGGATCATAGGCGCCGAACACCAGCCGACGGATGCGAAAGAAGCTGGCCGCCTGCGCGCACATCGGGCAGGGCTCCAGGGTCACCACCAGATCGCAATCCGGCAGCCGGGGCGCGCCCCGCGCCGCTGCCGCCGCGCGCAGAGCCAGCAGTTCCGCATGCGCCGCTGCGTCGTGCCGCGCTTCGACCGCATTGCCCGCGCGAGCGAGGATGGTGCCGTCCGGCCCGACCACGGCCGCGCCGATCGGCACCTCCCCACAGGTGGCGGCCGCCCGCGCTTCGGCCAGAGCCACGTCCATAGCCGCCGCCGGAATGGGCGCCAGGGAAGGCCGGGCTGTCATGGCTCCCTCCAGATAGTCAGCCGGCCCTTGCCGTGCGTCCGTTCGTCGAGCGCCTGAATCGGTTCGGCTGAGAGAGGGGAGGGTTCGCCCTGCGCGGTCTCCGCGACGACAAGCGCGCCCGAGAGGAGCCGCCCCGCCGCCCGCAGGCGGGACAGCGCCGGCGGGATCAGCGCGCGCCCATAGGGCGGGTCCAGGAACACGAGTCCGGCCGGTTTTCCGCGCGATACGGCGAGCACATCCAACGCCAGTACCTCCGAAACCCGCTCCGCCCGACACGCCGCGACGTTCGCGCGCAGCGCAGTGAGCGCGATGGGGTCGATTTCGACGAACGTCGCATGACTGGCGCCGCGCGACAAAGCCTCCAGCCCCAGTGCCCCCGTTCCGGCGAAGACGTCCAGCACTTGAACCCCGACGATCGAATCGCGCCCGCCCCACGGGGCGTGCAGCAGCATGTCAAACAGAGCCTGCCGCAGGCGGTCGGCTGTCGGACGCGTGCCGGTCCCGGGCGGGGCGGTCAGTGTGCGTCCGCGCCAGGCGCCTGCGATGATCCGCATCTACCGGGCGCGGGGCGACGGCGCGGACCGCGCCGGGTCCGGCAACTGCTCCCGCAGGACGCGCGCGGGGATTTCGTCAATCCCGCCGCGCGGCAGGGTCCCTAACTGGAACGGCCCGTACGCAATGCGGATCAGCCGGGTCACCGACAGGCCGAGATGCGCCATCACCCGGCGGATTTCCCGATTGCGGCCCTCCCGCAGGCCGACGGACAGCCAGGCGTTCTCGCCTTTGCGGGAATCGAGGCCGGCCTCGATCGGGCCGTAGCGCACGCCGTCGATGGTCACGCCCTTGCCGAGTGCCGCCAGGGCGCGCGGGTCGGGTGCGCCATGCACGCGGACCCGGTAGCGTCTGATCCAGCCGGTGGCGGGCAGTTCCAGCCGGCGGGCGAGTTCCCCGTCATTGGTTAGCAGCAGCAGGCCCTCGCTGGTCAGATCCAGCCGGCCGACGCTGATCACCCGCGGCAATTGTTCGCGCAGCTTGTCGAACACGGTCGGCCGGCCCTGCGGATCGTGGTGCGTGGTCACGAGTCCGTCGGGCTTGTGGTAGCGCCACATGCGCGTGCGGTCCGGCGGGTCGACCAGCCGGCCGTTCACCTGCACCAGATCGCCCGGCGTGACGAAGGTGGCGGGATGCGTGACGGCGGCGTTGTTGAGCGTCACCTTGCCCTCGGCCACCAGCCGCTCGGCGTCGCGGCGGCTGGCGACGCCGGCGCGGGCCAGCCATTTCGCGATCCGGTCGCCGCGCGCGTCGTCGCTCATGGCGTGCAGGCGGCGATCAGCGCGTCGAAAATGCGGCGGTCGCCCGGATCGATCAGGAATTCCGGGTGCCACTGCACGCCCAGGCAGAAGCGGTGGCGCGCATCCTCGATGCCTTCGACCACGCCGTCAGGGGCGACCGCGGTGACCGCCGCATAGGCGCCCGGATCGCGCACGGCCTGGTGATGTGATGAGTTCACCTGCATCGTGTCGGCGCCGACAATACGGTGCAGCAGTGTCCCATGCGTGATCGTGACGGCGTGGCCGGGCTGGTCGCGCGGGTTGGTCTGCTCGTGCTGCAGCGCGCCTGGGATGACGTCGGGAATATGCTGGATCAAGGTGCCGCCCAGCACGACAGCCAGCAGCTGCTGTCCGCCGCAGATGCCAAGGAGGGGCTTGTTGCGGGACAGGGCGGCGTGGGTCAGCGCCAGTTCGGCGCTGGTGCGGTCCTGCTTCAGGGTCACGGTCGTATGGCGGTCGGCATCGCCGTAGAGCGAGGGGTCGATGTCGAACGCGCCGCCGGTGACGATCAGCCCGTCGATCAGCGCCATATATTCGTCTGCCAGGCCCGGATCGTGCGGCAGCGCGACCGGCACGCCGCCGGCGGCGATCACGGCGTCGGCATAGTTCTGGCGGATCGCGTACCAGGGATATTTCGAGTAGCCGCCGGGCTGCTCGGAATCCAGGGTCATGCCGATGATGGGGCGGGCCTGCATCGGCGGGTGCTAGCCCCTGGCGGTGGTGGCAGGCAAGCGGCCTGGCCGTGCGATCGGGTGCGGCAATCCTGCCGGCGCGGGTGTGGAGCCGCGCCATGATCCCGCGGTTGCCCCGCGGCTGGGTGGTATGGGTTCCGGACGCTCGTGTCTATTCTGTAGATACATACGCCATGACATATATCCGGCGTTGCGGTCCCGGAAGGTGCCTGTCGCCGTAAAGGCAACGGCGACCGCGCAGTCTCCCGGATCGTTGCTCGGCCGTGACCTCAGCCGAAAGACTTAGGTGGAAGCGGGACTGTTCACGGCTTCGACTTGAAATATCAAATATCAAATACATGCCACAGCCTTTGCAACAGGGACTGTCAATCGGGCGGGCTCCTACCGCTTTTGTTCGATGGAATCGTCAGCGAAAAGCCTCTCATCGTTCCGTTGGCCGGAACTCCGGCCTTACGAGCCGACGGCAAAACATCGCATCCCAGCAGGAGAAACGGTCATGAAGGCGCTGTTCGTTGCCGCGGTCGCGCTTCTCGCCACAACATCCCTGGCGCTGGCGCACCCGCAGAAACTCAACGACACGCAGTTGCAGGTTGTCGCAGCCGGCAGTGTGCCGGAAGGCCTGGGTGATATCCGCGAAGGCGTGGGTGATATTCGGGAGGGTGTCCGCGACATCCAGCATGGAAACGTTCTGGAAGGGCGCATCGACATCCGGGAGGGCGTCGGTGACATCATTGAAGGTGTGCACGACCTCAATGGGCGTGTCCGATAGAGCGTGATCGGCGCAGGCGAAATCGCCGGAGCCGTGAATCACGCTCTACTGTCAGCAGTATTGTGATCGGCGCAGGCGGAATCGCCGAAATCGCAGATCACACCTCTTGCACCGCAAGCTTGGTGGGTGATCGAGCTCTCCGGCCCGATCACCCTCAGGCGGCGGTTCGTGCCGCTCAGGCGGCCTTCGCCATCCCGCGCAGCACGTACTGCAGAATGCCGCCGTGCTGATAGTAGGCGACCTCGTCCACCGTATCGATCCGGCACGTCACCGGCACCGTATCGACCTTCCCGTTCGCGCGGTGGATCACCAGCGAGAGGTCCATGCGCGGTGTGATCTTGTCCAGTCCGACAACATCGACGATCTCGTCGCCGGTGAGGCCAAGGCTCTTGCGGGTCGTGCCTTCCTTGAACGTCAGCGGCAGCACGCCCATGCCGACCAGATTGGACCGGTGAATCCGCTCGAAGCTCTCGACGATCACCGCCTTGATGCCCAGCAGCATCGTGCCCTTGGCAGCCCAGTCGCGGGACGATCCGGTGCCGTATTCCTTGCCGCCGAACACCACTAGCGGCACGCCTTCTGCCTTGTAGCGCATCGCCGCGTCGTAGATCGGCATCGTCTCGCCCGAAGGCAGGTGCTTCGTCATGCCGCCTTCAACATTCGTCAGCATCTCATTGCGGATACGGATGTTCGCGAACGTGCCGCGCATCATGATCTCATGATTGCCGCGGCGCGCGCCGTAGCTGTTGAAGTCCTTCTGCAGCACCTGCCGTTCCAGCAGATAGTCACCGGCGGGCGATGTCTTGCGGATCGAGCCCGCTGGGCTGATGTGGTCCGTCGTGATCGAATCCCCCAGCTCGGCCAGGACGCGCGCCCCTTTTACGTCGCCGACCGGTTTCGGCTCCATGGTGATGCCGTCGAAATAGGGGGGGTTCTTCACGTAGGTGGAGCCATCGGACCAGCGATAGGTGTCGCTGTCCGTATCGACCTCGATCACCTGCCACTGCTTCGGTCCCTTCGTCACCTCGCCATAGCGCTTGAGGAACTGGTCCCGCTGCACAGACGAACCGACGAGATCGGCGATCTCCTTGTTGGTCGGCCATACATCGCGCAGATAGACCGGCTTGCCGTCGGACCCGGTGCCCAACGGCGCCGTCGTGATGTCTTCCGTGATCTTGCCCAACAGCGCGTAGGCGACGACCAGCGGTGGGGAGGCCAGGTAGTTCGCGCGCACATTCGCATGCACGCGGCCCTCGAAATTGCGGTTGCCGGACAGCACCGCCACGCCGACCAGCCGGTTGTCCTCGATCGCATCGACGATAGCGTCATCAAGCGGACCAGAATTGCCAATGCAGGTCGTGCAGCCATAGCCGACCGTCTCGAACCCCAGCGCGTCGAGATCGGCGCTGAGCCCTGACTTGTTGAGATACTCCGTCACCACCTGCGACCCCGGCGCCAGCGAGGTCTTCACCCAGGGCTTCGGCTTCAGACCCTTTGCGTTCGCCTTGCGTGCCAGCAGGCCGGCGGCAACCAGCACGGACGGATTCGACGTATTGGTGCAGGAGGTGATCGCCGCGATCACCACGTCCCCGTGCGTCAGGTCGTAGTTCTTGCCGGCCACCTTGACCGACGTGCCGACCTCATTCGCGGGAACGCCGAGGCCCTTGGTCAGCTCGCCCTTGAAAGCGGTCGCGGCATCCTTCAGCGACACCCGGTCCTGCGGACGCTTCGGTCCCGCCAAGCTCGGCTGCACCGTGCTCAGGTCGAGTTCGAGCGTGTCGGTGAACACCGGATCGGGCGCCCCGGATTCGCGGAACATCCCCTGGGCTTTCAGATACGCCTCGACCAGCGCGATACGGTGGTTGTCGCGTCCGGTCAGCCGCAGATAGTCCAGTGAGACCTTGTCGATCGGGAAGTAGCCGCAGGTGGCGCCGTATTCCGGCGCCATGTTGCCGATGGTGGCACGGTCGGCCAGCGCCAGTTCATCGAGGCCGGGTCCGAAGTATTCGACGAACTTGCCTACCACGCCTTTGCGGCGAAGCATCTGCGTCACCGTCAGCACCAGGTCGGTCGCGGTCGCGCCCTCGGGCAGCTTGCCGGTCAGCCGGAAGCCGATGACGTCGGGAATCAGCATGGCAATCGGCTGGCCCAACATCGCGGCCTCGGCCTCGATACCGCCGACACCCCAGCCCAGGATGCCCAGGCCGTTCACCATGGTTGTGTGCGAGTCAGTGCCATACAGCGTATCGGGATACGCGATGGTCCGGCCGCCATTGCCGGAGGTCCACACGCCCTGCCCGAGATATTCCAGGTTCACCTGGTGACAGATGCCGGTGCCGGGCGGCACGACGCGGAAATTGGCGAACGCTTCCTGGCCCCAGCGCAGGAAGCGGTAGCGTTCCCCGTTGCGCTCGAACTCGATCTCGACATTCTTTGCCAGCGCATCGGGACGTGCAAACACGTCGACCATGACGGAGTGGTCGATCACCAGGTCCACGGGAACCAGCGGATTGACCTTTTGCGGATTGCCGCCGAGGCGGGTGATGCCGTCACGCATCGCCGCAAGGTCCACGACCGCGGGTACGCCGGTGAAATCCTGCATCAGGATGCGCGCCGGCTTGAAGGGAACCTCCTTGGAGGAAGTGGCCTTTTTCAGCCAGCCGGCGATCGCCTTGGCGTCGTTCACAGTGTAGCTGCGCCCGTCCTCGAACCGCAGCACGTTCTCCAGCAGCACTTTCAGGCTGACAGGCAAGCGGGAGATATCGCCCAGTGACTTTGCCGCCTCCGGCAGGGAGAAATAGTCGTACTCCTTGCCCTCCACGGTCAGCGTCCGGCGGGTTTTGAGAGTGTCTTGCCCGATTGTGGTCATGCGCACGTTCCGCCCTGTGTTGCAGGACGCCTTCCCAGAGGGCGGCGTGCTGTGGAGCGGACGCCGCAAATGCAATATGGACAGCGCCCGGGCTTTAACCACACCGACCCGCCATCGTCCACCGGCGGGCCGCGGCTGGCGGACGGGGGAACAGGCGAGGGTGCGGCAGGAGTCCAGTGTGCTGCGGGCAGAGGGCGTGGCGGTGTTTCGGGGCGAGCGGCTGGTCTTGCGTGACCTGGATCTGGAGGTCGCGGCGGGCGGCGCCCTTGTGCTGGCGGGCCCGAACGGCGCGGGGAAGTCGACATTGCTCCGGGTGCTGGCCGGCCTGATCCGCCCGGCCGCCGGACGAATCCTGTGGGATGGCATCGATCTGCGCGGCGATCTGCCGGCCCATGCGGAGCGGGTCGCCTATCTGGGTCACCTGGACGCGATCAAGCCCGCGCTGACGACCGCGGAGAATCTGCAATTCCACGCCAGGCTGACCGGCCGTCCGGAAACCGCGGCACTGGCGGCGGCCGGCCTTGCGGACCTCGCCGACCTGCCGGCGCGCATGCTGTCCGCCGGCCAGAAGCGCCGCCTCGCTCTGGGGCGGCTGACGCTCTCAACGGCGCCGCTCTGGCTACTCGATGAGCCCACGCTCGGCCTCGACACCGCTTCGGTTGCGCGATTCGGCGCATTGCTGGCGGACCACCGCGCCGGCGGCGGCATCGTGGTCGCCGCTACCCACCTGCCGCTGCCCCTGCCCGGCGCGGCGGAGTTGCGGCTCGGATGACGGCCCAGGACACGCTGCCTCCCGCCTCGCGGGTGCGCTCCAGACCCATCGGTGCGTGGCATCGAGGATGGGCCATGCTGGCGCGCGAGCTCAGACTGTCCGTCCGCCATGGCGCCGACACCCTGGCGGTGGTGCTGTTCTTCGTCCTGGCCGCGTCGCTGTTTCCGCTGGCGGTCGGGCCGGCGCCGGAAACCCTTGGCCGCATCGCGCCGGGCACCGTCTGGGTCTGCGCCTTGCTGGCCGCGCTGTTGCCGCTCGATCGGCTGTTCGGCGCGGATCAGGAGGACGGCTCCCTGGATCAGGTTCTGCTGTCCGGCCTCTCCCCGGCCGGGATCGCGCTGGTAAAGGCGGCGGCGCATTGGGTGGTGACCGGCCTGCCGTTGCTGCTGGCGGCGGCACCGCTGGCGGTGATGCTGCGGATGCCGGATGGCGCCGTCCCCACCCTTCTGCTCGCCCTTCTTCCCGGAACCCTCCTGCTTTCCCTGCTCGGCACCATGGGAGCGGCGATCGTCCTGGGCGCGCGGCGGGGCGGCGTGTTGCTGCCGCTGCTGGTCTTGCCGCTGGCTACCCCGGTGCTGATCTTCGGCGTCGCCGCGGTCGATGCGTCAGCCGGCGCCCTTACGCCGCGGCCGCATTTGCTGCTGCTGGCCGCGCTGCTGGCCGCGGCACTGCCGCTGTGCCCGCTGGCAGCCGGCGCGGCCTTGCGGCTCGCGGCGGAGTGAATATATGCATAGCTCGGAACGGACTCGGGGTTTACGCGTTCCGGCCGGACCACACGAGGGCTGCGGCACGCCAAGATGTGTGGCGGGACCGGTTCCGGTTCCGGGAGGAAGAAATTGCCAAAACTCCATCTTTGCGGTAAGCACCGCCCGACGTTTGGCTGGGGGGTAGCCATGAGCGATTCACAATCGGCGGCCCCGACGGGGTCTGGCGGAAACGCCAGCAACGTCGTGACCTTCCAGATCACGGTACCGCAGAATCCGGTCCGGCTTCCCGACATACCCGCGCGGCCTCAGACGATCCCCGCGCCGAAGCCGTCGTAGCGGACGCGTGCGTCTGTCCGCTCGCTCCGTCCGGAACGTGATCACGTAAGGCGGAATTGCACCATCCATCGGGCGCGACAGCACAGTCTCTAAGCAGCGGCCTGCGCGTTGAGCAGGATCAGCATCTCTGCACTCATTGGTGGATAGGTATGGACGATGGACCAGCCCTCGGCGTCCGGATCGGCGGTCCGTTTGCCGCGTTTCAGTTGGGGCACGGTCTCATACCACCCATCAAGCTCTGGCCCCGTTCCCGGCCTCCGACGGAAGCGCACATCCTCCGAGGTAAAAATGACCTTGGGCTCGTAAGGGATGAAGACGCCATCAGGTTTCTCGATTCGGATTTGCACTTCGCGCGTGGGGACCCCCATGTCGAAGGCGAATTCAGCACGCTCGTCCGGAAGAGTTGCAAGTCCGATACGCTGGTAGAAGGCGCGGGTGGTGACTTCAGACAGGCCGCTTTCCACGATGGATTCCATCACGCTGATGATCTCTTTGTAGATGCTTCGCACCTCATCCGTGCCTTCGGCATCGCGCGTGAACTCAGAAAGGTCAAATTGAAACTGTGATCGTGTAGGTTGTGTTTGTCTTGTTCCACCGAAATCGATGTCGAACCGGATCGGTCCGCTGAACTGCCCCATGACAATCCGATAGTTATGCCGGATTTCAATTCTGGGGTTGCGGTAGCGGTACGTCGTCTCGTCGGTGACCTCCACATGATCGCCTACAGGACGTATCGTGATACTGCGCCGTTCAACAAAATAGCCGTAGTCTTCCGCAAGTGACTCAAAGATTTTCTTGTCGCCGACGGGTAGTTCAATCGGCCGCCGGAAGTAGCGACGAAGCCACTGCTCCAAAATTTGCGCCGGCGTGCCGACTCCAAGATGAGAGAGTTGTACCAGCGTCCTCGCAACAAGGTCGGCACCGGGAAGATGCATGAAGCCGATCGCGTTCCGCTTGCCGAGCAACTGGGGCAGAAGCTGCCCCAGCCAGTACACCAGTGCGGCGGACAAGGCGCCCGATACCAGCGACGACGACAGCAACCAGATTACCCATTGCGGCAAGGTCTGGGCACTCGCGGTGACAGGTACACCCTTCGGGTCGAGATGCAGGCCCGCCATTTCGACAATCGAGTCGAACAGCAGCGTAATGCTGATCGCCACAAGCGGTTGTCCGATCAGGATCGGGTCGATCTCCCGCTTCACGTAGATCAGCGTGGCCCGGATCGTGTCGGCCGGGCTGTACCTGTCCCGCATCGCGCGATCCATCGCATCCTCGTCGTACTCCTCGACCTTGGACGCGACGATAATGATGCCTTCGATCAGGAACGATCCATACAGGAGTCCGCAGCACACCACGAATAGCCCGCCGATATGCAGGTAGTCCCAGTTCTCGAACCACCATCCGCCTACGAAGCGGACGATAAACAGAATAAGCGCTGCCAAGCCGATGACGGACCACACGACAAGGCCCACACTGAATCCGGCCGGCATCCCATTATCGGGCTCTGCCTGTCCTGTGCCGGCGGGCACGACCGCGCCCTCGGTGCCAATGTCGCCCGACATGACGCCTCCCCTGTTCGGGGAAGCCTATCCAGCGAAGGTCAGGCCGGCAATGCGGGCGATTCGGCCGGCCGATGCGGCACCTACACCGGCCGCCGTGTTACGCTGCCTTCCGCACCGGCTATCGCGCCAGCGGCCGGTACTTGATCCGATGCGGCTCCGTCGCCTCCGCGCCGAGGCGTCGGCGCTTGTCCGCCTCGTACGCTTCGAAATTGCCCTCGAACCATTCAACGTGGCTGTCGCCTTCAAACGCCAGGATGTGGGTTGCCAATCGATCCAGGAACCAGCGGTCGTGGGTGATAATCACCGCACACCCGGCAAACTCCGTCAGCGCCTCCTCCAGCGCGCGCAGCGTGTCCACGTCCAGATCGTTCGTCGGCTCATCCAGCAGGATAACGTTGTGCTCGGTCTTCAGCATCTTTGCCAGATGCACGCGGTTGCGTTCTCCACCTGACAGGATGCCGACCTTCTTCTGCTGATCGGGCCCTTTGAAGTTGAACGCGCCCACATAGGCGCGCGACTGCACGGCGCGTTTGCCCAGGTAGATGACTTCCTCACCGCCGCTGATCTCCTGCCAGACGGTCTTGTTCGCATCCAGGCTTTCGCGCGACTGGTCGACATAGCCGAGCTTGACGGTCTCGCCGACGCGAAGGGAGCCGGAATCGGGATGCTCCTGCCCGGTGATCATGCGGAACAGCGTCGTCTTGCCCGCGCCGTTCGGACCGATGACGCCGACGATGCCGCCGGGGGGCAACTTGAAGTTCAGGTCCTCGATCAGAACGTTGTTGCCGTAGCCCTTGCGAAGGTCCTCTGCCTCGATCACCACGTTGCCCAGGCGCGGACCGGGCGGAATAACGATCTCCGCGACGCCCGCCACCAGTTCCTGCGACTTGGCCAGCATCTCCTCATAGCGCTGAATGCGCGCGCGGCTCTTCGTCTGGCGCGCGCGCGGCGAGGCGGCGATCCATTCCTGCTCCGCGGCAAGGGAGCGTTGGCGCGCGCTTTCCTCTTTTTCCTCCTGCTGCAGCCGCTTGCGCTTCTGTTCCAGCCAGGACGAGTAGTTGCCCTCGAACGGGTAGCCCCGGCCGCGCTCGATTTCCAGGATCCAGCCGGTGACGTTATCCAGGAAGTAGCGGTCGTGCGTGACGATCATCACCGTGCCCGGATATTCCTTCAGCGTGCGTTCCAGCCACGCGACGCTTTCGGCATCCAGGTGGTTGGTGGGTTCATCCAGCAGCAGCAGGTCGGGTTTTTCCAGCAGCAGCTTGCACAGCGCGACGCGCCGCCGCTCCCCGCCCGACAGGTTGGCGATCGGCGCATCGGCGGGTGGGCAGCGCAGCGCGTCCAGCGCGATATCGACGCGGCGGTCGAGTTCCCAGCCGTCCTCGGCGTCGATCTTTTCCTGCAGGTCGGCCTGTTCGGCGAGCAGCGCGTTCATTTCGTCATCGTCGAGCGGTTCGGCGAATTTGAGGGAGATCTCGTTGAACCGGTTGAGCGCCGCCTTTAGTTCGGCGAACGCTTCCTCCACGTTCTCGCCGACTGTCTTGTCCGGGTCCAACATCGGCTCCTGCGCCAGGTAGCCGACGCGCGCGCCCGGCGCGGCCCAGGCCTCGCCGCCGAACTCGGTTTCGATGCCGGCCATGATCTTCATCAGCGTGGACTTCCCCGCGCCGTTGACGCCGAGCACGCCGATCTTCACGCCGGGGAGGAAGGACAGGGTGATGCCTTTGAAAACCTCTCGCCCACCCGGAAAAGCCTTGGTCAGGTCCTTCATCACGTAGACGTACTGATAGCTCGCCATATCTCGCTGCTCTCCAATTCGGTCGGGCTTTTAGGTGGTGGCCGGGACGCGCTCAATACACCCGACTTCCATTGGAAGCCGGGTGAGTCCCGGTTTGGCGCGCAGCCGCCACGCCAATGCTCCGCGCGGTATACCCGAAATCCTGCGGAGCGGGACCCCGCCTGTTGCACGGCTGCGGTGTGGCGGTTCGGGGCGCCGGCCTCGACCGGCGGCGGGGCGCTGATATGTGCGCCCACGCTCCGCCGCCGTGATATGTGCGCGCTGCATGCGCCGCCTGTTCGCCCCGCTGCTGTCCGCCCTCTGGCTGCTCGCCGCGGCCGGCGCGCTGCTGGACTGGGCATTCCCGCCCAATCTCGGGCGGCTGGCTTCGGTAGGGACCGAGGTGCTGGACCGGCAGGGCCGCCCCCTTGCGCTGCTTCCGGCATCCGGTGGCGTCTGGCGCTTCCGCGCGGATGCCGCCTCGGTCTCCCCGGTGATGACGAAGCTGCTGATCCAGGTGGAGGACCGGCGCTTCTTCCTCCACCCCGGCATCGACCCGATCGCCCTTCTTCGCGCTCTCGCCCAGGATCTGCGCGCCGGCCGCATCGTCTCCGGCGGCTCGACTCTCGCCATGCAGGCCGCCCGCCTGCTGGAGCCGCGGCCTCGCACTATCCGTGCGAAGCTGATCGAGATGGCCCGGGCGCTGCAACTGGAGCGGCGCTACGGCCGCCAGGGGGTGCTGGACATCTGGCTGAGCCTCGCGCCGTTCGGCGGTAACCTGGAGGGCATTCGTGCCGGATCGATGGCTTGGTTCGGCGTGCCGGCGGAGGCGCTGGAACCGGCGCAGGCCGCGCTGCTGGTGGCAATTCCGCGCCGGCCGGAAGCACTGCGCCCGGACCGCCACGCGGCGATGGCCCGCGCCGTTCGCAACCGCGTGCTGCGGATCGGCGTGCGCGCCGGCCTGTTCGCCGCCGAAACACCATCCCCCGTCCCTGCTGCGCGCGTCCCGCTGCCCCGCAACGCACCGCAGGTCGCCGCTCGCCTGCCGCGGACGCCGGCTGTGCGCACCACGCTCGACCTGCCGCTGCAGACCGCCCTGGAGCGGTTCGGCCGGCAGGTGCTGAACGGCCTGCCGGACCGCGTCTCGCTCGCCGTGGTGATCGCTGATGCCAACGCGCGGGAAATGCGCGCCTTGTACGCGGGCGAGTGGCGCAGCGAGGCTCGGGACGGGGCACTGGACCTGACCGAGGCCGTCCGCTCGCCGGGCTCCGCCCTCAAGCCCTTCATCTATGCGATGGCGTTTGCCGACGGCATTGCCGGTCCTGAGACCCGACTTGCCGACCTGCCGCGCCATTTCGGCGCCTATGCGCCGGAGAACTACGATCGGGGATTCACCGGCAGCGTCACCGCGGCAGAGGCACTCCAACGCTCGCTCAATCTGCCGGCCGTCGCGCTTCTCGACCGGGTGGGACCGCTGCGCTTCGCCGAAACCTTGCGGCAGGCCGGCGCGGCCTTGCGGCTGCCGCGCGGCGCCGATCCCTCCCTGCCGCTGGCGCTGGGGGGCGCCGGCATTACCCTACGCCAGGCCGCCGGGCTTTACGCGGCGCTGGCAACTGACGGCAGCGGTGGCCCGCTCCGCCTGCTGGCGGATGAGCCGGGTGCGCGGCCGCCGTTCCTGCCGCGCGATGCAGCGGAGACAGTCGCGAACGTACTGACCCGTCGCTTCCCGTTCGGCGGGCCGGAGGGTGTGGCCTGGAAGACCGGGACGAGCTGGGGTGGCCGCGATGCATGGGCGCTGGGTTTCGACCGCCGCTTCGTGGCCGGCGTCTGGGTCGGGCGCCCCGATGGCACGCCGATGCCCGGTGCGACCGGTGCGTCGGTCGCTCTGCCTCTGCTTGCGCGGGTATTCGGGCTGCTGCCGGCCGCGCCCCGTTCTCCGCCGCCTGCCCTGGCTGCGACCGCCGTCCGGACCACCACGGCCGTTGCCGGCGACGCCCTGCGGCTGCTGTTCCCGCCGCCCGGCGCGGTCGTCTCGGCGGACGGGCCGGTGACCATCCGGGCGATGGGCGGGCAGCGTCCCCTGACCTTTCTGGTTGACGGACGGCCCATCCTGGCCGAAGCGGCGCGGCGGGAAGCCGGCTGGCAACCGCCCGGACCTGGTTTCTACAGGATAACCATACTCGATTCCGACGGTGCGGCTGTGCACGCCGCCGTCCAGGTCAGGGGGCAGTAGATCCGTTGCGCAAATCGGGTGTCGGGTGGGCCGGCTGGAGGCCCTGGCTGGCGGGCCTTGCCCTGCTTCTCCTCGCCGGCTGCGCGGGGGGCGTCCAGGACTGCAAGCTGACCATGGTCACGCAGATGCCCCTGACCGTGGAGAAGCGCCTGCTGATCGTCCCGGCCGGGATCAACGGCCACTGGGTCAGGCTGGTGGTCGATACCGGCGCTGAGCGGACCGTCCTGTCGGACGAGACCGCCGCCCGCCTGGGCCTGCCGCATGACCCGCGCTTCGTCAGCCATACGGTCGGCGTCGGCGGCATGACGACCAGCACCGACGTGACACTGGCGGGCCTTGTGCTGGGCGGTGTCCGCTTTCCCGTGTCCCATGTGGCGGTCAACCGCTTGCCGTTGGACGGGACGGCCGGATTGCGGGCCGATGGATTGCTGGGGGCCGATATCCTGCTGGCCTTCGACCTGGATATCGACGTCCCCGATCAGCGGCTGACGCTGTATCGGCCCCGCCTGTGCGCGGACGCCCACCCGCCCTGGCCGGAACGGGCGATTCCGGTGGCCGGCGTCGCGGCCCGCAAGGATCGGCTGCTGTTGCCGATCGAACTGGACGGCGTAGGCGGGATGGCGATCCTGGACACCGGCGCGCAGACCACGACGATCGGGGTGGGATTGGCCCGGAAATTGGGGCTGGATACGCAGGCGATGGCGCAGGACCCCGCGGTGCGCCATATCGGCGCCGGCCCGGGTTCCATGGTCGCGCATGTCCATCGGTTCGACGAACTGCGGATCGGCCCAACCGTCGTGCGCAATGTTCGCCTGTCCGTGCTGCCCGTGGATGCCGGCGTCGGCGACGCGCTGGTCGGGGAGGATTTCCTGCACGGCAGGCGGGTCTGGCTGTCCTTCCTCGGCCGCCAGGTCTTCGTCTCCCCGCTCCTGCATGAGCAGGCCGCCAATGAGCTTGCCCGATAGCCGGCCCCCATGGAGCAGGCCACACATCCCTGACCGGAACGAGCCATGACCAACCGCCGAACCACACCGCTGGAAACCGTCTCGGTCGTGGTCCCCGACGCTGCGCTGGAGGTCTTTGAGGCCGCCCTGGATGCGGTCTGTGAGACCGTTGGCTTCTTTCGCGATCCGGCGCAGGAGGCGTGGCGCGTGGAGGGGGTAAAGCGTGTTGGCGCCAAGGAGGCGGAACTGGCCGCCTCGCTCGCTCTCGCCGCGGCGGTGAGCGGGGTGACGCCGGCGGTGGAGCGCCAGCCCACAGCGGCGGAGGGGTGGCTGGCCCGCACACGGGCGGCGTTTCCCGAACAGTTCGTCGGCCGTCGCTTCGCCGTGCGCGGCACCCATCTCACCGCGAGGCCGGCCGCCGGACGGGTCACCCTGGTCCTGGACGCCGGCCTGGCCTTCGGATCGGGCGAGCATGGCTCAACCCGCGGCTGCCTGATTGCGCTGGAAGCGATTGCGTCCCGCCGGCCGCGCCGCATCCTCGACCTCGGCACCGGCTCCGGCATCCTCGCGATGGCAGCCGCGCGCTTATTGCACCGGCCCGTCCTGGCAACCGATATCGAACCTTGGTCGGTGCGGGTGGCGCGGGAGAACGCCGAGCGGAATCGCGTGGGCCATCTGGTGCGCACGCGGCTTGCCGACGGCTGGCGCCATCCCGCGGTGCGCGCGGGCGGTCCCTACGATCTTGTGTTCGCGAACATTCTGGCGCGCCCGCTCTGCGCCATGGCGAAAGACCTGGCCGCTAGCCTCGCGCCGGGCGGTATGGCGATCCTCGCCGGCCTGCTCGACGGTCAGGCGCGGGGCGTTCTGGCGGCGCACCGAAGGCAGGGCTTGCGGCTTGTCCGCAGGGTGCCGCAGGGCGCCTGGACGACGCTGGTGGTCGGAAAGGCAAACGCCGCCCAGGCGTGATTCGGCGGTGGTGGCGTTGGTTCTTTATAGCCTGCCGCGGTCAGGCCGGCATCGCCGCCTTGACCTTATCGGGCGTGAACGGCACGGAGCGCAGGCGTGCGCCGGTCGCGTCATGAACCGCGTTCGAGATCGCCGCTGACACTACGGCGGCGGCGGGCTCGCCGGCGCCCCAGGGCGGTTCGGTCGGCCGGTCGATCAGTTCCATGTGGATTTCTGGAACCTGGGGGAATCGCAGGATCGGGTAGCTCGCCCAGTCGGTGCTCGTGACACGCGACCGGTTGAACGTGACGCGCTCCATGAGCGTACGGCTGATCGTCTGGATGATGTTGCCTTCGAGCTGCGAGCGCACGCCGTCCGGATTGATGATCTGCCCGCAGTCATGGACCACGAAGAAGCGTGTCACCGCGATCTCACCAGTCTTGCGATTCACGTCCACATCCGCGACGGCACCTACGTAGGTGCGCGCCAGCTCATACTTGACATAGGAAACCCCGCGACCCGACGCGACGTCGCCCGAGCTGGCGCTCGGCCCCGTGCGCGTCTCCCATTTGGCCAGACTCGCGAGTCTCGCAAGCAGCGCCACACCACGTGGGTCCTTGAGGGATCGAAGCCGAAACGCGAGCGGATCGCTGCCTGCCGCCACCGCAAGCTCATCCAAAAAGCCTTCATTGGCGAAGGTGTTCTGCATCCGTCCGGGTGTACGGATCCAGGACGGCCGGAAGGGCGTATCAGCAAGCCGGTGCAGCGTTGTCCGCACATTGGGAAATGCGTAGGGGATCGCCGCGTTAAGATGAATGCTGCCCGGCGACATCGTGGTTTCGTGCGGCAGGCCGGCATGTTCCGCCGCAAGCAGCGCGACATTGCCGGCCGCACCTTCGGGGATGAAGAACTGGCTCGACCAGGCGAGGACGTTGCCGCTGGCGTCGAGCGCCGCCTCAAGATCTATCAGCGTCGGCGGTCCCTTCGGGTCCCACCCATGCTCGTCCTCGCGCATCCATTGCACGCGCACAGGCTTGCCAACGGCACGCGCGAGCAACGTCGCATCGGCCGCGGCGTCTTCATGCCCGTTGCGGCCGTAGCAGCCGGAACCCTCCACATAGATCGCCCGGACATTCTCGGCTGGCATCGACAGCATGGCAGCAAGCTGCTTGCGCAGATTGTGGGTCGCTTGCGACGCGGTCCAGCAGGTGAGCTTGCCGTCTCTTAGTTCGGCGATCGCGCAGGACGGCCCGATTGAACCGTGCGTGTGGATCGTGAAGTCGTACGTCGCCTTCAGACGTTTCGCAGCGCCGGCGAGCGCCGCCGCCGCATCGCCGACATGGCTTGTCGTCTCCTCCTTCGCGATCTTCGTTGCGCGGACATGCTCCCAAAGTTTGTTCTGGTCGGGCAGACCGTCCCAGGCGGACCAGGTTGCCTTCAGTTGCCGTGAAGCCTTGATGGCGGCCCATTCGGTCTCCGCGACGACGCCAAGGAAGCTGCCTTGGTGGACGACCTTGACGACGCCGGGAATGTCCCGCACCGAGCCTTCATCGACGCTCTGCAAGGTCGCTCCGACCGCCGGTGGCCGCACCACCCGCCCGTGCAACATGTTGGGCACGCGGACATCCTGCATGTAGGTGAACTGTGCCGTCACCTTGGCTGGAATATCGACGCGTGCGACCGGTGTGCCGACCAACCTGAACGTCTTCGGGTCCTTTACCGGCGCAGCGGGATCGAGCTTCAGCGCGAACAATTTTCCGCCGATCAGGTCCGCGTAGGAAACACTCTTGCCGCTCGCGGAGCGGATCACCCCGTCGGTGATCATGAGATCGCCATGCGCGGCACCAAGCTGCTTCGCCGCTTCCTGGGTCAGCGCCCGCCGAGCGGTTGCCGCGGCCTGGCGGATCTGCATGCCGCCTTTCTGGATCGACAGGCTGCCATAGGTCGGTCCCTGATCCGGGGTGAGCGCGGTGTCACCTTCGATCACTGTAACCCGGCTCATTGGCACATCGAGTTCCTCGGCGACGATCTGCATCATGCCGGTGTGTACGCCGGTGCCCAGGTCGACCTTGCCGGAATAGACCGTGACGAGGCCCTTGGCATCGATCGCCAGGAAGCCGTCGACGTCATCCGCAGCCACCGATTTCGTCGCGGTCGCATCCGCGGCGAACGCCAGACCGGCTGGCTCGCCTGCCAGGAGGTTCACCACCAGCGCTCCGCCGCCCGCCAGGAAGGTCCGCCGGCAGGTCGCGAGATCCATCATCGTCGATGTTGACATGGCACGCTCCCTCAGGTGGCGCCGGCGGCACGTTTCACCGCGCGGACGATGCGCGCATGGGTGCCGCAGCGGCAGAGGTTGTTGGCGAGGGCTTCCTTGATGTCGGCCTCATTGGGCTGGCGGTTGGTGGCGAGGAACGCCGCGGCCTTCATGATCATGCCGTTGATGCAATAGCCGCACTGCACAGCCTGTTCGTCGATGAAGGCTTGCTGCACCGGATGGAGTCTGCCACCGCTGCCCAGGCCTTCGAGTGTGACGATCCGCTGTTCGGCCGACAGCGCGGAGAGCGGCAGCACGCAGGACCGCACCGCCCTTCCGTCGACATGGACCGTGCAGGCGCCGCACTGGCCGAGCCCGCAGCCGAACCGCGGTCCGTGCAGGCCGAGGTCGTTGCGCAGGGCATAGAGAAGCGGCATGTCGGGATCGTCGGCATGGACAGTGGCCGGCTTCCCATTGACGTTGAGCGAGATGGCTTGGGCCATGACTTCCTCCCGGAGGGGATTCCGTTCGTCACGCAACGCTTGTGTGTTGTTGCTTGCTTTGGGCAGTCAGCCCGCTTGATCGGCTGGTGCGCACCCAAAATCGCCGACGCGATCGCTGATGAAGCCGCGCGAGAACCACCGAGACTTCGGCGGCGCGAGATACGGCCGACGGGCCGATCGTTCGGGCCGTTGGTGTCTCTTTGCTCTTGCGCGCAGCCGCCACGCCAGCCTGCGCGTACCAGTCAGCCCCTCGAGCTGCCGATATCAGACTATCACGGGCAAGGGGCTGCGAAAAATGAAGACATTCCGTTTTGCACCGCAGATGTTGGCCGCAGCCGAACACACGTCCGTGCGCCGCGCCGCGGCACTGGCATTTCTGGGTGGTTCCATGCGTCGGGCGTGGCCTGGAAGATGATTGGGCTGGAAAGAAAAACGCCACCCCGGCCTGTCCGGCCAGGATGGCGTCGTCGCAGAGTGGGTTGCTTCTGGTGTCAGGCGGCGGTGCCGCGCTTGGCCAGATCCTGGTTGGTCGCCGGGTTGAAGACCCGCGGCACGTCCGCCCTGGTCAGGCCGATGTCCAGCAGTTCATGATCGGACATCTGCATGAGCTCGGCGGCAGCGGCGGCTTCCCGGCGCGCGACGGCAGCGGCGCTGATCCGGTTGGCGATCCAGCGGCGGAAGCCGGCGCGGGGCGCGGGACGCGGGGCCGGGGCTGTCAGGTTCGGCTCTTCCAGCCTGGCGTCGACATAGCTCAGGGCGGGGAGCTCGAAGGTGAACTGGCTCTTGGTGATCTGAGCAGTCATGGTCTTGTGTCCATCCAGTTACCCAGGTCCAACGCGGCGTCGGAGCGGCGGGCGTCCCTGGGCTTTGATGCAGCGCAACATAAGGGCGGATGTCGTTGTGGATAAGTGTCAAATCGGTCCCGCTGCCATGCGTCCTTTGCATGCATCACGATGGCGTCATGTTATTGACGCAATGTGCTTGGGAAGGAGGCCCACGTGAGCACCCCACCACTGGCCGCGCTTCGCGCGGAACTGTCGCGGCAGGGCCTGCACGGGTTCATCGTCCCCAGGGCAGACGAGCACCTGGGTGAATATGTGCCTTCTTCGGCCGAACGGCTTGCATGGCTGACCGGCTTCACCGGCAGCGCCGGGCTTGCGGCGGTGCTGGCCGACCGCGCCGCGGTGTTCACCGACGGCCGCTACGTGCTGCAACTGGCGGCGCAGACCGACGCGGCACTGTGGGAGCGCCGGCACATCACCGAGGACCCGCCGCCGGCCTGGCTCGCCGCCCATGCGCCAGCCGGAGCAAGCATCGGCTACGACCCCCGCCTGATCAGCGAGGAAGCGCTGGCCCGCTATGCCGAGGCGGAGCTGGACATGGTGCCGGTCGTGCGGAACCCAATCGATGCCGTCTGGACCGCCCGCCCCGCCCCGCCTAAAGCCCCGGCCCTGCCGCAAGCGCTCACGCTGGCGGGCCGCACCGCCGACGAAAAGCGCGCGGAGATCGCCGGCCTGCTGCGCGAGGCAAAGCAGGACGCTGCGGTGCTCAGCGATCCGGCCTCGATCGCCTGGCTGCTGAACATCCGCGGCGGCGACGTGCCTTTCACCCCCTTCGCGCTGGGCTTCGCCATCATCCACGCCGATGGCGGCACCGCGCTGTTCATGGACCCGGCGAAGCTGGCGGATCAGATGCGGGCCTGGCTGGGTAATGCGGTCTCCGTGGCGGGCTATGAGGCTCTGGCGCCGGCCCTGGCCGACCTCGCCGGGAAGCGCGTGCGGGTCGATCCGTCGGGGTCCTCGGTGTGGTTCGCCCAGCAGTTGCGGGAGGCCGGCGCCCGTGTGGTGGCTGGTCCCGATCCCTGCCTGCTGCCCAAGGCCTGCAAGAACCCGGTAGAGCAGGCCGGCACCCGCGCCGCCCATGCGCGCGACGCCGTAGCGATGTGCCGCTTCCTCCACTTCCTTTCGGCAACAGCGTCGTCCGGTCGCGAGACCGAGCTTTCGGCCGCGGCAAAGCTGCTGGCGCTCCGTGCGGAGGTCGAAGGCTTTCGTGGCGAGAGCTTCCCCGCGATCTCCGCGGCCGGCGAACACGGCGCGATCATCCATTACCGCGTGACCGAGGAGAGCAACCGGGCGATCCGGCCGAACGAGGTCTACTTGATCGACTCCGGCGCACAGTTCCCGGACGGTACCACCGATATCACCCGCACGGTGTGGACCGGCCCCGCCGACCCACCGGCCGAACTGCGCGCACGGGTGACGCGCGTGATGAAGGGCCACATTGCCATCGCGACCGCGGTGTTCCCGCAGGGTGTCGGCGGCGCCCATCTGGACGCGTTTGCTCGGCGTGCGCTCTGGCAGGCGGGGCTCGACTACGATCATGGCACCGGGCACGGCGTCGGCAGCTACCTGTCGGTGCATGAGGGACCGGTCAGCATCTCCCGCCTTGCCAAACCGATTCCGATCGCCGCGGGCATGATCCTGTCCGACGAGCCGGGCTACTACTTGCCCGATCGCTACGGCATCCGGCTGGAAAACCTGCTGCTGGTGCAGCCGGCGGAATTGCCGGACACGCCGAAACCGTTCCTGCGCTTCGAGACTCTGAGCCTGGCGCCGTTCGACCGCCGCCTGATCGATGCCTCACTGCTCGACCCGGCGGAACGCGCGTGGCTGAACGCTTACCACGCGCGGGTGCTTGCGGCGGTGGGGCCGCATCTTGCGCCGCCGGTGCGGGCCTGGCTGGAAGACGCGTGCCGGGAGATCGCCTGATGCATCACCGTTTCCGCATCGGCGCGATGGACGCGATGGTCGTTTCCGACGGGCCGCTGCGGCTGCCCGCCGCGCGGAAAATCTTCAAAGGACCGGCGCCGGCCGCACTTGAGAGCCGGCAGAGCGAGGCTGGCCAGGCGACGGACGCGGTGCGGGTGGAGCAGAACTGCCTGCTGCTGGAAACCGGCGGCAAGCGCGTGCTGTTCGATAACGGCATGGGATCGGACACGTCGTTCGGGCCGGACAGCGGCCGGCTTCTGGCCAATCTGCGGCGCGCCGGGGTCGATCCCGCGACGATCGACGCGATGGTGCTGACGCATGCGCATTCGGATCATTGCTGGGGCACGATGGGCGATGACGGGCAGCCCAGTTTTCCTAACGCCACGGTGTTCATCGCCCAGGCGGAGCTGGATTTCTGGTCCGTGCCGCCGAGCGACCGAAGGCTGGCGGATACTGTTGCGGGAGTCGCCCGCCACCTGTTGCCGCTGCGCGAGCGCATCCGATTCATCCGGGACGGGCAGGAGTTCCTGCCGGGCGTGCAGGCATGGCTGACGCCGGGGCACACGCCGGGCCATATGGCGTTCCTGTTCGCCGGCGGCTGGTGCCTGACCGGCGACGTGGCGTTTCACGACCCGCTGTCTTACGCGTTCCCGGAAGCCGAAAGTGCTTTCGACACCGACCGCGCCCTGGGCGTGGTGACGCGCCGGAGGATGCTGGACCGGTTGGCAGACGAGCATTTGCGGGTGGTGGGCTATCACCATCCCTGGCCGGGGCTGGGCGGGGTGGAGCGTGTGGGCGGTACCTACCGCTTCGTCACCGATACCGCGTAGCGCAGAAGATCGGTGAGCCGCCTGAACGGCGGTCCTGCACGACGGGTGCCATCGGCGGCACGTTGCGGATTGCATGACGCGAAGCACGCATTGCATCGGAAACATGCATGGATCGTGCATGTCCTGATTCGTTTGTGCACAGTCGTCCGTTGCGCTAAAGAAAATGCCGCGAGCCGAACCATACGAAGCAAGAAAGGAACTGTCCGATGACCGCGCAGCAGGACTTTGTCCGCGATCCTGTCACATTCATGCAGCAGAATATCTTGCGGTGTCAGTTCTTCGACGGCGGCGTGAAAATATCCGACACGCAGCCGCTGGTGGTCACGGTCAAGGTGATGAATGGCGATCCCAAGATCGTCAATCGTCCCGACGGCAAGGTTTACTATCTGACCACCGATGTGACGGGGTGCGATCATACTTCGAAGGTGCCGATCTTCTGGCTCGGATATAAGGACAACGACACCGTCCGTGGCATGCTGAACAACAACAGCCCGCTGATGTTTACCGCCAACATGGATGGCTGCACGCTGGGTGTCGGCTCACAGAACGGCGCGGGTGGTTGCCTGGTCAGCCATGCAAACAGCAAAAAAAGCGGCGGTGGCAGCGGCCAGGCCCTGGATCAACACACACAGCTCCGCGACGTTTTCGACGGCGGCGATTTCTGGACGGTCGATCCGACATCGTACATGGACGGCATGGGTGGTACGCATGTTTTCAAGGGCACCAATTTTGGCGTGAATCAAAAAGGCTGGTGGATGTTCTACACGCACCGGTGGATGCAGATGGGCGGCAGCAGCGCCGGAAGTTACGTGCATGGCGGCACGGACGAAGCCAACTTCGTTCCTGGATAAGGACAGGCCGCCGAGCGCCGGCCAGGGCGGTGCGGGAGACAGTTCGTTGGTAACAGACTGCACTGGATTCCCGTGTCCGCGACCTGCCACCATGCGATACCGGGAACCAATGGTCGTATCGACGCTACCCCCATTCCATACGGTATAGTCTGACTGCCGCGACGCCGCAGCGGCGAGCAGGCAGCACACAAATCCGTTCCCGGCCACAACGCCGAGATTCATGATCGGATCGACATGCGACGCCCATGATCCGGCAACGCCGGGCGCGCGAAGGACGTCGTACACGATCGAGGATTTGGTGGAGCATGCCGGAGGATCATTTTGTAACCGAGACGCTGGTGCCGGGCTTCACGCCGCCTGAATTACCCGCCGCTCCGCCTACCTCTGCCACGATGGAGGCCGCGGACAAGGCGGCTCGCCACTGGGCGAGCGGCAAGACCGGGCCGTTTCGTCGCGGCTCCGACACGCACAAATCCGAACTGTGCCGGATGTTCCGGGAGACTTTCAATCCGTACCGTCCGTCGGTGATCGCATGGCCGAGGCTCGCACCGGAAACGCTCCAGCGAATCACCTCGCTGCCGATATGGGACATTGCCGTCCAGACCGAGGGCAAGGCGCGCCTGCGCATGGCCGCATACGCCGCCACGGTGGCCGATCCCGATATGCAAGCGGCGATCGCCCTCAATGCCTGGGAAGAAAACCGGCACAAGGAAGTGCTGTCGAAGCTCGTTCAGGCGTACGGGATTCCACTGGCATCCGAACCGCCCTATCGGAACCCGCGCGACCCCGAGTGGGCCTATCTGGTCACCGGTCACAGCGAGTGCATCGACAGCTTCTTCGCGTTCGGCCTGTTCGAAATGGCCCGCCAGTCGGGGTTCTTTCCAGCCGAACTGGTAGAGACGTTCGAGCCTGTCATGCAGGACGAATGTCGTCACATCCTGCTGTTTGCGAACTGGGTCGCCTGGCACCGCACCAACCTGCGCCTGTGGCCGCGCATCCGCTTCGAACTGCGCGTGGCCGCGGTGTGGCTGTTCCTTGCGTGGGAACGGATCGGCCTGGCGCGCGGCATGGATAACGACGGCAAGAAGACGCACCAGGACAACAACTTCACGGTGAATGGCGCACAGGCCGTTGCGGCCGAAAACTTCCGCCTTCGCGATCTGATGAGCCTGTGTCTCGCCGAGAACACGCGGCGATTCGCCGGCTACGATCCCCGCCTGCTACGCCCGGTGACGATGCCGAGGCTGGTGCGATTCGCCATGCGCTTCATGCCGAAACCCAGGCCCGCCGGACCGTGATCTGCTACCGGTTCTTCGCCCAGGTCTCGTAGCGCGCCTTGTTCTCGGCATTCGGCGGATACAGGCCGGGCAGGGAGGCGCCGGCGTTCACCTCGCGCATGATCCATTCCTCCATGCGCTCCTGTTCCGCGGCAGCCGCGGCGACTTCGTTCACCAGCTTCTGCGGGATGACCACGGCGCCGTCGTCGTCAACCATGATGAGATCGTCGGGGAACACCGCGACACCGCCGCAGCCGATCGGCTCCTGCCAGGCTACGAAGGTCAGCCCGGTCACTGAGGCCGGAGCCGCCGCGCCCTGGCACCACACTGGCAGCCCGGTGCCTAGCACGCCGGCGATGTCGCGCACCACCCCGTCAGTCACCAATCCCGCGACGCCACGCTTCGCGATGCGCGCGCAGAGAATGTCGCCGAAAATGCCGGCATCGGTCACGCCCATCGCATCCGCCACGGCGATGCAGCCGGCCGGCATGGCTTCGATCGCCGCGCGGGTGGAGATCGGGGACGACCAGGATTCCGGCGTCGCCAGGTCCTCCCGCGCCGGCACGAACCGCAAGGTGAAGGCGCGCCCGATCAGTTTCGGCTGCCCGGCACGGATCGGCCGCGTGCCGCGCATCCACACGTTGCGCAGGCCTTTTTTCAACAGCACCGTGGTAATGGTGGCGGTGGAAACCCCCTTCAGGGCGGCTTCGGTTTTCGGATCGATGCTCATGCGCGTTCCATCCTGGCGGGTTCTGTTCTGAGCCGAGGGGCTAGTGGGCGCGTGATAACGCCCTGCCCGAAAGAGCGCCAGCGCAAGGGGCCTCAGTTCCGCGGCAGGCGGGCGGTGGTGGGCGCATCGGGATTCTGCGCCCGGTGGCGCAGCAGGTGATCGGCCAGCACGCAGGCGACCATGGCCTCGCCCACCGGCACGGCGCGGATTCCCACGCACGGATCGTGGCGCCCTTTCGTGCTGACCGCGATCTCATGCCCCGTGCGATCCACTGAAGGGCGCGGCGTCAGGATCGAACTGGTGGGCTTCACCGCGAACCGCGCCACCACCGGCTGGCCGGTGGAGATGCCGCCCAGCACACCGCCCGCGTGGTTGGCGCTGAACACCACATTGCCGCCGTCCATCCGCATGTCGTCGGCATTCTCTTCGCCCGACAGCGCAGCGGCGGCAAACCCATCGCCGATCTCGACACCCTTCACCGCGTTGATCGACATCAGCGCCGCCGCCAGGTCCGCGTCCAGCTTGCCGTAGATCGGCGCACCCAGCCCGGGCGGCACGCCTTCGGCCACCACCTCTATCACCGCACCGACAGACGAGCCGCGCTTGCGGATTTCGCTCAGATACGTCTCCCACGCCGTGGCAGCGACCGGATCGGGACAGAAGAACGGGTTGGCATCGACCGCCGACCAGTCCCACCGGCTGCGATCGATCGCCCGTTCGCCGATCCGCACCAGCGCGCCCCGGATGCGCACGCCGGCGCCCAGCACCTTGCGCGCGACGGCGCCGGCGGCGACCCGCATTGCGGTCTCCCGCGCCGAGGACCGCCCGCCGCCACGATAGTCGCGGATGCCGTATTTCAACTCATAGGTCAGGTCCGCGTGGCCGGGCCGGAAGCGCGTAGCGATCTCCGAATAGTCGCGCGATCGCTGATCGACATTGTCGATCACCAGGGCGATCGGCGTCCCGGTGGTCTGGCCGTCGAACACGCCGGACAGGATGCGAACCTGGTCCGGCTCCTGCCGCTGGGTGGTGAATTTGGATTGGCCGGGCCTCCTGCGGTCCAGCCACGGCTGGATGTCGGCCTCGCTCAGGGCCAGCAGCGGCGGGCAGCCATCCACCACGCAGCCGATGGCCGGCCCATGACTCTCCCCCCAGGTCGTGACACGGAACAAATGGCCGAAGCTGTTGTGCGACACTGTCTCAGTCCGCTGTCCCTGCCGGTTCCCGGCCGACGCCAGTCCGCGGCGCGCCGCCACCATGCGGCAGGACGGGCCGCGGTCTCAAGCCCGCCGGCCGAACAGAGCGGGCCGACGCAGCGGGCATGGACTCAGCCCTCGACGATCGCGATGTCGGGCGCGGCCGGGTTCTTCATGCCAACGATGTGGTAGCCGCAATCCACGTGGTGCAGCACGCCCGTCACCCCGGCGGACAGGTCGGACACCAGGTAAAGCCCTGCGCCGCCCACCTCCTCGATCGTCACGTTGCGCTGCATCGGCGAGTTCAACTGGTTCCAGCGCAGAATGTAGCGGAAATCGCCGATCCCGGAGGCCGCCAGCGTCTTGATCGGCCCGGCGCTGATCGCGTTCACCCGGATGCCGGCGTCACCCAGATCGGCGGCCAGATAGCGGACCGAGGCTTCCAGCGCCGCCTTGGCCACGCCCATGACATTGTAGTGCGGCACCCACCGTTCGGCGCCCAGGTAGCTCAGGGTCAACAAACTGCCGCCCGGACGCATCATCGGCACCGCGCGCTGCGAGACCGCGGTGAATGAATAGCAGGAGATGTCGAGCGCCTGCAGGAACGCCTCCCGCGGCGTATCCAGATAGCGGCCCCGTAGATAGGCTTTGTCGGCGAAGCCGATCGCATGGACCAGGAAATCGAGCCGGTCCCAGTGCGCGCGCAGCGAGCTGAACGCAGTGTCGATGCTTGCCTCATCCGCGACATCGCAGGGTAGCACGAGGTCGGACCCGACCGAGGCGGCAAGCGGCCTGACCCGCTTCTCCAGTGCCTCGCCCTGGAAGGTGAAGGCCAGGTCCGCACCCTGCGCCGCGCAGGCAGCGGCGATCCCCCAGGCAAGCGACCGGTCATTGGCCACGCCCATGACCAGGCCGCGCTTTCCTTGCAGCAACGAGCCCTTAAGCGGGAGCAGTGCGGGGGCGCTGTCGGCCATGAAGCATCCTTGATTTTGCCGTTGCGCACGGCGTCCTCTGCGGCTCCCTCGTGGCACAGGGCTGGCTTGGTGGGCAAGGGGCAGCCGCCGGGGCGCTCGCCCCCGGTCGTTGCGTTCAAGACCGCCCCTTGGCGCGCCGGACCCGCGGCGGCAAAGTGGCCCGGAACCGTCGCCGTCAGCAGGATTTTCCCGGAATGTCTGCCTCGCCTTCGCTCGCGCCGCTTGTCACGGATCCGTTTGCCCGGTTCGGCGAATGGATGGCAGAGGCGGAAGCCACCGAACCGTCCGACGCGAACGCGATGACGGTCGCCACGGCCGGCCTGGACGGCGCCCCGTCGGCGCGCATCGTCCTGCTGAAGGCCGTCGATGCGCGCGGCTTCGTATTCTACACCAACAAGGAAAGTCGCAAGGCAGACGAACTCGCCGCCAACCCGCGCGCCGCGCTGCTGTTCCACTGGAAGTCGCTGGGCCGCCAGGTCCGCATCGAGGGCCGCGTGACCGACGTGACCGCGGCCGAGGCGGATGCGTATTTCGCTTCGCGGCTGCGCATCTCGCGCCTGGGTGCGTGGGCATCGGACCAATCCCGCCCGCTGCCCGACCGCGCCACCCTGGAGCGGCGGCTGGCCGAACAGGAGGCGAGATATCCGGGAGACGACATTCCCCGGCCGCCCTTCTGGTCCGGCTACCGGGTCGTGCCGGACCGGTTCGAGTTCTGGCAGAACATGGATTTCCGCCTGCACGACCGCACCGTCTACACGCTCGCCGGCGACGGACGCTGGGCCGTCGGCAAGCTCTATCCCTGAAGCGGATGCCGCATTCCGGGATCGCCGGCCCCCAGGGGTTGCCGCGAGGGGCGACCGCGAGGGCGACCTTTGCAACGCCCCCGGTTCGATACCATCTAATGTCGTGCTAGAAACGCAGACCAGAGTTGCATCGCAAGGGTAGTCCGGACAAAAGGAGCCGTCCCATGGCCATACGCAAGCTGCTTCTGCCCCTGACCGGCACCGCTGCGGGGGAGGCGGCGCTTGCCACAGCGCTGACGATCGCCCGACAATGGAATGCGCATGTAACCGCGCTGCATGTCCGCGTGGACAGCCGGGACGTGGCCCCGCTCGCCGGAGAGGGCCTCTCCGGCGCGATGATCGAGGAGATGATGTCGGCGACCGAGAAGGAGAGCAGCGACCGCGCTCATGCCGTGCGGTCGATGTTCGAGCGGTTCGTCGCCGGCCATGACGTATCGGTGCAGGAGCCGCATCCGGGCGCCGATCATCCCACGGCCAGCTTCGCCGCCGTGACCGGGCGGGAAGAGGACATCGTCGCCCAGCAGGCGCGCCTGGCTGATCTGACCGTCGTGCCGCATCCCGATGCCGGAGAGGATGTCTCCTCCTCCGACGCCCTGCATGCCGTGCTGTTCGATTCCGGTCGGCCGGTGTTGATCTCCCCGCAGGTCGCGCCGACGACGATCGGCACCCGCATCTGCCTGGCGTGGAACGGCACTGCCGAGTCGGCTTCGTCGGCCTTCGCGGCGCTGCCATGGATGCAGCGCGCCGAGTCCGTGCGCATCCTGTCGGCCGAGGGCTATCAGCGGCGCGGTCCGGCCGCACCCGACCTCGCGGCCTATCTCGCGCTGCACGACGTCGACGCCGACATCATCAATTTCCGCTCCGTGAATGGCTCGGTCGGTGCCGGCCTGCTGGCCGCCGCCATGGAGTTCGGCTGCGACCTGCTGTCGATGGGCGCATATTCCCACTCGCGGCTGCGCCAGCTCATCTTGGGCGGCGTCACCCGTCATGTGCTGGAGCACGCAAGGCTGCCGGTTATGATGAACCGCTAAGGCGGTCTCGGCTCTTTCCTCGCGGCGGTTCGGCGGCGGCTGCGCGATTCGACATCCCGCGGCAATCGCCGAAAGATCGTTGGTCTGAAGCGTGATCGTCGCTGGCGGGCTCGCCGGAGACGTGAATCACGTGATCGCATGAAAACGTAGAGCCTGTTCCGCATGCACCGGACCGGCTCTACGCAAGCGGGAGGAAGGGCCGATGAACGCGGAGCGCAAGGTCGCCATCGTCACGGGCGCGGCGAGTGGACTTGGAAAGGCGATGGCGTTGGCGCTGGCGGCGTCGGGCATCGACGTCGCCGCGGTCGACCGCAATGAGTCGGCACTGGCAACCCTGCGCACCGAAGGCGCAGATCGGTTGGGTGCGATCCATGAGTTTCCGGCCGACCTTGCGCAGACCGCCGCGATCGAGGGCCTGGTGAACACGATCCTGGAGCGCCTCGGCCGGATCGACATCCTGGTGAACAATGCCGGTATCGGCCAGTCGTCGATCCGCGCGGACCAGCGCCGCCAGCCGATCCGCTTCTGGGAAGTGACGCCGGAACAATGGACGCGGTTTGTCGCGGTGAACGCCACCGCGCCGATCATGATGGCGCGCGCCGTCGTGCCGCACATGCTGAAGGCCGGGCGGGGGCGCGTCATCACCGTCACCACCAGTTTGGGGACGATGGTCCGGCAGGGATATCTGCTCTACGGCGCCAGTAAGGCCGCGGCGGAGGCGTCGATGGCGGTGCTGGCTGCCGACCTCCAGGGGACGGCGGTGACGGCGAATGTCCTGGTGCCGGGCGGGGTCACCAACACGCCGCTGGTCGGACCCGATGGCGGCGACCGGGCGAAAATGCTCCAGCCGGCGATCATGGTGCCGCCGCTGTTGTGGCTGGTGTCGGACGAGGCGGCCCGCATCACCGGACGGCGTTTCATCGCTGCCGACTGGGACGCGTCGCTGCCGCCCGCGCAAGCGGCGGAAAAGGCCGGCGCGCCGGTCGCATGGCTGTCCATCGCCCGCATGCCGATCGAGCCCGGCTAAGGGGGCTTGGCTGCCACTGGTCTGGACCCGGGTCTGGCTATCCAGTTCGACTCCGGACTAAAATGGTGCCACACCGGCACCTGAGGTCATCAACCCGGGGCCCGGAAACGCCGCGGATGATTGTCTGCGGCGAGAGCGCTGTAATCGGCACGGCCTGCAGCCTGTCGGAGAAACTTCGGGAACGGGCGCGTGGCTTCCACATTGGATCATATTGAAAAAACCCTTGCCGACGCTTACCGCAAGGAGATCGACCAAGAGGAGAACATATGGCGATCATTGCCCTTTTTTGCGGCAACGCTCGCCTTGCAACTGGCGGCGTTGTTTCAGATCGTGGATCGCCTGCCCCGGGAAGGTACCGTTACGTGGTGGATTTCCATCGTCTGGATCGCAATCGCCGCCTTGGCGACGCTGACCGCGCTCGGCTTCCTTTCCGCCTCGATTTTCATGGCTCGGTTCCGTTACATTGCGCCGGAGCCTGAACTTCTCAACTACGCAGAGGGGCTAGATTCCGACGAGTCACAAGCGGCGACCGACAGACGTGAGGGCGCAGTTGATGCCGTGACGGTCCTCAAAAAAGCTCTGGCACGGCAATATGCAATTGCGACCCATCACAATCGACAAATCAACCAACGTCGCGCCCTTTGGCGCTCGATCGCCGGACTGGCAACGTTGGCGTCGGTTCTGGCAACACTGTTCCTGGCAGCCACCGTGACCCTGCACTATGTTCCCAAGAGCCATCGGCGGACTGGCAACGTTGGCGTCGGTTCTGGCAGCATTGTTCCTGGCAGCCACCGTGACCCCGCATTATGTTCTCCAAAGCCATAGAGAGGGATGGACCATGAGCAAGGTCGAAAACCTGCCTTCGGCCAGGACTCCGGCCCAGCGGAATAGCAACAATAGGGTGGCTGGGCCGCGGGGTCCTCGGTCGGCGCCGCCAATGCAGGTGATTACCAAGGGCTGGTGGACCTTGAGAGAAGAACGGGCGCCCGTTGAGAAGTTGGAACAAGAGGATCGGGATGAGCGAAGGAAAGCCTGAGTCGGATAAGCTCGCTCCCTCTCAGCCGGCCCCTGTCCCGACTCGCGATCAACACAAAACGCTGCCGCCGAAGGCCGCGTCGCCGACACGCTATCGGCCACCACCGTCCATGCAAGTTTCGATACACGCGCAGCAGCCATCGGACTCGGGTAGGGGATTGGAAAATGAGTGATGGTAAGTCCGCTCCCAGCGGAACGGCACCAGCAAAGCCGACCGTGCCGGCGGGTAGCCCCGCGGCTGCCCCTCGACCGGGGCCACAGATGCAGACGTTCATTAAGAGCACTCCCGCGGGAACCTTGAGCAAGGGATAATACGGGGTGTCGACGGAGCAAATAGCATCGGAATAGGAAGTCGCCGGTTCGTCTTTGCCGGTAGCCTCTGCCTCTTCCTTTCGGCTAGGTGCGACTATCCAGAGTGTTAATCAGCAGTCCAAAGATCGGTCATTTCCGACGACCGCTTCACGCTGCCCTCCGCTCCGCCGGCGGGTAGCGGCGCAGCAGCAGCACCATGAGACCCATCGCCGGCAGCGCGGCGAACAGGCAGACGCTGTAGAATAGCGACCAGCCGAGGGCGCCGGCCATCAGCCCGGACACGCTGCCGATGGTGTGGATCGCCAGTGCCGGCAGGGACGACAGCAGGGCATAGTGCGTTGCCGTGAAGGCCAGCGAGCACAGGCCGGACAGGTAGGTCAGGAAGGCCGCATCGGCCATGCCCTGCGCAAACGCCTCGGTGCTGACCGTGGCGTACAGCACTGCATGATCGCCGGGCGTGCGCGCCAGCACCACGTACATCCCCATCGCCACTGTCTGCGCCCAGCCGGTCCACAGTAGGGCGCGTCCCACGCCGATGCGTGCCACCAGCCAGCCGCCGAAGGTGATGCCGGCCAGGGTGGCGCCCAGCGAAAACGGTCCGGTCCCGGCGATCGCCGTGCCGTCAAAGCCCAGGGCACGGTAGAAGGGCGCGGTCATGATGCCCGCCATGGCCTCGCCCAGCTTGAACAGCGCCACGAACGCCAGGATCAGCAGCGCCCCGGGGCGGGTCAGAAATTCTTGCAGCGGCTCGATCACCGCGCGTTGCAGCCGCTGGCTGAACCTGGGCCGGCCGGCCCGCGCCGCCGCCACCGCCGTGGCCGGCTCGACCGGTTCCGGCGCGAGCAGCGTCACGACCGCCCCACCGGCCATCAGCACCGACACCGCCATCAGCGGCAGGTGCCAGCCGACCACTCCGGCAGCCGCGATGACGCCCGAGGTAGTGATCAGCAGCGCTACCCGGTAGCCCCAGACATAGGCCGCCAGCGCGACACCCTGCATGCGGGAGGGGAACAGCTCGATCCGCCAGGCATCGACGACGATGTCCTGGCTCGCGGACAGGAAGGCGATCGCCGAGGCCGCGGCGAAGGCAGCGGGCAGGGCGCGCGCGGGATGCGACAAGGCGAGGCACACGGCCGCCAGGGCCAGGGCCGGCTGGATCGCCAGCAGCCAGCCGCGCCGGCGTCCGAACCGGCGCAGCCGCCCGGGCGGGCGCAGGTGATCGAGCAACGGCGCCCAGAGGAACTTGAGCGAATAGGCCAGGCCGATCGAGGCGGTCAGGCCGATGACCGCCAGGGAAACGCCGCCCTCGGACAGCCAGAGGCGGAACGTGAACCCCGACAGCGGCAACGGGAGGCCGGCGACGAACCCGTAGGCCGCCATGACCCAGAGACGGCGGTCCTGCAGCACCCAGGTCAGGCCGGCAGGTTGGAATCGCCGCGTCCCAGCGG
>DATNEJ010000164.1:0-12359 GCA_035606775.1 Acetobacteraceae bacterium
CGCGAGAAATTCGCCGCTGCTCCGGCGACCTTTCTGCAACCGGTACCACCCGCGAAACCGGAACCAAAGGGCACGCTCTACACCTGCCCGATGCATCCGGAGGTCCGCCAGGAAGGACCGGGAAGCTGTCCCATCTGCGGCATGGCGCTGGAGCCGCTGGACATCACCGCGGAGACGGAACCGAACGCCGAGCTGATCGACATGACCCGCCGGTTCTGGATCGGCGCGGTGCTCGCGCTGCCGGTGGTAGTACTGGAGATGGGCGGTCACATCCCGGCACTCGGGCTGCATGACGTGGTGCCGCCCCGCCTCAACGGATGGGTGCAGTTCCTCCTCACTACCCCTGTTGTGTTGTGGGCCGGCTGGCCGTTCTTCGCGCGCGGCTGGGCGTCGGTGGTCAACCGCCACCTCAACATGTTCAGCCTGATCGCCTTGGGCAGCGGCGCCGCCTATCTGTACAGCGTGGTCGCCACCTTCATTCCCGGCATCTTTCCCGCCGGGTTTCGCGGCATGGCCGGCACGGTGGCCCTGTATTTCGAGCCTGCCGCGGTCATCACCGTTCTCGTGCTGCTGGGCCAGGTGCTTGAGCTGCGCGCCCGGGAGAAAACCGGTGGGGCAATCCGCGCGCTGATGAACCTGGCGCCGAAGACAGCCCGGCGGCTGACCGGCGACGGCCACGACGAAGAGGTGCCGCTGGATCAGGTGCTGCCGGGTGACAGGCTGCGCGTGCGGCCGGGCGATGCCGTGCCGGTCGATGGCACGGTGCTGGAAGGGCGCAGCAACGTCGATGAGTCGATGGTCACCGGCGAAGCCATTCCCGTCGCGAAAGCAGCAGGCGGCCGCCTGATCGCCGGCACGGTAAACGGCACCGGCGGACTGATCATGCGCGCGGAAAAAGTGGGTGCGGACACGATGCTGGCGCGCATCGTCGCGATGGTGGCCGAGGCGCAACGAAGCCGAGCGCCGATCCAGGGCATGGCGGACAGAGTGTCCGGGGTTTTCGTGCCGGCGGTCGTTGTCGTTGCGGTTCTGGCTTTCGTTGGCTGGTCGGTATGGGGCCCCTCGCCTGCCCTCGCCTATGCGCTGATCGCGGCTGTCTCGGTTCTCATTATCGCCTGCCCGTGCGCCCTGGGGCTGGCCACGCCGATGTCGGTCATGGTCGGCGTCGGCAAGGGCGCGAGCGCGGGCGTACTGATCAAATCGGCGGACGCGCTGGAGCGCCTGGAAAAGGTCGATACGCTGGTGCTGGACAAGACCGGCACATTGACCGAAGGCAAACCGCGGCTGATCGACGCGATCCCGGCAGCCGGTCTTACCGAAACCGAATTGCTGCGTCTCGCCGCCAGCCTGGAGCGGGCGAGCGAACACCCCCTTGCGGCAGCAATCGTGGCGGCGGCGAAGGAGCGCGGCATCACGCTGGCCGAGGCAACCGGCTTCACTTCCCTCACCGGCCAGGGAGTCACGGGCACCGTCGATGGTCGCGACGTGGCACTGGGGAACGCAAAGCTGCTGGAGCAACTTGGCGTGCCGCGGGGTGGATTGGACGAGAAGGCCGATACCTTGCGCGGCGGCGGTGCAACGGCGCTGTTTCTTGCCGTGGACGGTAGCTTTGGCGGGATCATCGCGGTTGCCGATCCGATCAAGGCGACGGCGCCGGCGGCACTAGACCGTCTGCGTGCGGACGGCCTGCGCATCGTGATGCTGACGGGCGACAACCGCACCACGGCACGCGCCGTGGCACGCAAACTCGGCATTGACGACGTGCACGCGGACGTGCTGCCGCAGGAAAAGCACCGCGTCGTGCGCGCGCTACGCGACGCCGGCCGGATCGTTGCGATGGCCGGCGATGGCGTCAACGACGCACCGGCACTGGCGGAAGCCGATGTCGGCGTGGCCATGGGCACCGGCACCGATGTGGCGATGCAAAGCGCGGGGATCACGCTGATGCACGGCGACCTGACGGCCCTGGTACGCGCGCGGGTGCTGAGCAAGGCAACGATGCGCAACATCCGGCAGAACCTGGTCCTGGCCTTCGTCTACAACAGCATCGGCATCCCGATCGCAGCGGGCGTGCTGTATCCGGCGTTCGGCATCCTGCTGAGTCCGATCATCGCCGCCCTGGCGATGTCGCTCTCGTCCGTGTCGGTGATCGGCAATGCGCTGCGCCTGCGTTCGGTTCGCCTGTAGCCGGCGTGCAGTCTATCCGCGGTGCCCGCTGTCGCCGGCACCGCCGCGGGATTGCATCCGGACCGGCGCAGCCATAGCCTGACCGCCTGCCAAGCATGCGGGGAGGCTTTCACCATGGCCAACGCCGACGCAAATCGCCTGATCCTGACAGGAGAGAACCCGTTCATCCGGCTCAGTGCCAATGACGGCGACGCCATCACGACCAATGCCAGTTTCTGGCGCATCCTGCTCTCGCCGGCCGGACCGGGCCACGTCCTCTATCTGAACAGCGAGCTGACCGGGAACCACTGGCGCATCTATTCGGACAACATCGCGATGGCGCGGTGGCTGCAATCGACCGTGCAGGGCATGCTGAACGCGGAGCTTCTGGACCAGACCATCCCGGTGACCGATGCGGCCTTCAGCAAGGCGGGCGACGCGCGCGATTTCTGGACCGAACGCCTGACAGGCAGCGATGGTGAGATTGCCCTGACCTGGTACCAGATCGGCGAGCCGCTGCTGATCCACACGCAGCCCAATGCGGACCCCGGGCGGCCGTACGGCGTCTGCACGGTGCTGATTCCGGCGCTGGGCGCGCGTCTGACCCGGAACGGGGTGCAGGCAAAAGGAAAGCCGTGGCCGCGCGAACGCGAAGGCCGCCCGTTCAGCACCTGCGCGCTGGCCTTCTCCGAAAGCTGGACAGAGGCCCGATAGGAGCGAGGCACGATGGAAGGCCAGATCGAGATTATTGTCGAATATCACGTGATACCAGAAAACCGGGCCGCCTTCCTGGAGAACCTGCGCCGCAACTGCGCGGAAACCCTCGCCGATCGCGGCTGCTACCAGATGCGGATTTCGGAGCCGATCGGCGGGGATGGACGCACCATCTTCCTGACCGAGCATTGGCAGGATCAGGGGGCAATAGACGAGCATCGGATGAAGCCCGGCCACGACGAGCAGCATGCGCGCACCGATCGCCTCGTGAAGTCGAAGAAAGTGGCGAAGTGCGTGATCCTGAGCGACTAGAACGTGATCGTCGCAGGCGGAATCGCCGGAGACGTGAATCACGCGATCAAACGAAGACGTAGAGCCGGTTCGGTGCCTCCGTCCGCACCGGACAGGCTCCAGAGGCTAATCCAGATGTCTGCCGCTGACGGCGCCACGGCCGAACCGGCGTTCCCGCAACTGCCACAACTCGGCAAGGTCGGTGACGCCCGGCAATACCGCGTCCACGCCGCAGAACGGGCAAAGCGGCGTGTCGCCATCATCGATCCAGTCAATCACATCCGCCGCCGCAAACGTCTGAAGACAGCAGAAGCAGCCGCACCACATCCCAACCTCCGATGGCCACGGCGCGCACTGGCGCCGCGGCCCTGACGGCATGATACTCGGCTGGTGATTCCTGTCTCCATCGTCACCGGCTTCCTGGGCAGCGGCAAAACGACGCTGATCGCGCGCATCCTGCGTGACGCCGCGTTCGCGCGAACCGCCGTCATTGTCAACGAATTCGGCGAGATTGCGCTCGATCATGACCTGATCGCCGCGAGTGATGAGACCTTGCTCGCCTTGACCACAGGTTGCCTCTGCTGCGCGGTGCGCAGTGACCTGGTGAACACGCTGCTCGACCTGTTGCAGCGCCGCGAAGCAGGCACCGCTGCCTATGACCGGGTGCTGATCGAGACATCCGGCCTGGCCGATCCCGCACCGATCCTGCACGCGCTGATGACCGACCGGGCCGTGACCGAAACCCATGCCATCGACACGGTGCTGACAGTCGTTGACGTGATCCATGGCGAAGCAGCGCTCGAAACATACCCAGAGGCTCGGCGGCAGGCTGCCCTGGCGGATACGCTGGCGTACAGCAAGACCGACCTGGCCGACCCGGGACCCGCGCTTCGTGGGCGACTACAGGCGTTGAACCCCGGGGCGGAGGTGCGGATTGGCGCCGCCGTTCGGCCCGCCGATCTGTTCGCCGGCGGCGATCCCGCCACGCGCGCCGAACGGCTTGCCACTGTGCCGGACCAGCCGACGCGGTCACCGTTCAGCCGTGCACGCCACACCGATGGGATCGAGACACTGGCGATCCGGCGTAGCCTACCGGTTCCCGCTTTGGCCGTGACCTTGCTGCTTGAGGCATTGGCGGAACATTGCGGCCCCCGGCTGCTGCGGCTGAAGGGGCTGGTGGATATCGAGGAGATGCCGGGCCAGCCGGCGGTGATCCATGGCGTGCAACATGTGTTCGCTCCACCCGTTTTCCTGGATCGCTGGCCGAGCGGGGATACGGAGACGCGGATCGTGCTGATCGCGCGGGGCGTGCCGCGCCATTTCCCGGCGCGGCTGCTGGAAGCGATCGAGGAAGAAGTCCGGCAGGAGATGGCGGCAGAAACCGGGCGGCGCTAGTCTGATGCGCGCCCAGTGTGCCGGCGGAAGCGGTCGACCCGGGGCGTCAGGAACGTCAGAAAGGAATCAGCGGCATGGAATTTGTTGACCTCAGCCGGGAACTGTTCCACCGCACGCAGACTCACCCGTCGCATCCGCCTGTCATTGTCACCGTCTGGGGCGACCACTCGGAAAAGAAATACGCGGGGAACACGGTCTTCACGTCCAAGGCGCTGTCAATCGCCCTGTCGGACCATGCCGGCACACATGTCGATGCGCCGGTGCATTTCGATCCGCGGCCCGGCGCCGCCTCCATCGACGAGGTACCGCTGGAGAATTTCTATACCTCCGCCATCTGTCTCGACCTTTCCCACATTCCGCTTGGCCATGCGGCGACCGTGCCGGAAATGGAGACGGCGCTGGCAAAATCCGGGCAGGAGATCCGTCCACGCGACACCGTGCTGCTCTACATGGCAACCAATGAGCGCCTGCTGGGGAAGCCGGGCTATCTGCACGACTTCCCTGGCCTGGCGCTGGAATCGGTGCATTGGTTGGCCGACCGCGGCATCGGCATGTTCGGTGTGGAGGCAATCAGCCCGGCGCCGGAGGGCGAGTTGAATTTCCTCGCGCACATGGCCTGCGCCGAACGCGGCATCACCCACATGGAATGCCTGGCGAACCTGGAAAAGGTCGTCGGCCGGGGCCGCTTCCGCTTCATCGGTTTCCCGCTGAAGATCCGCGGCGGCACCGCAAGCCCGATCCGCGCGGTTGCGCTGTTTGAGTAATGCCGATCGATATCGAGGTGGCGACCACCATCCGGCGGCCGCGCTCGGCTGTCGCCTTGGTGATGTTCGATCCGGATCACGACACGGCCTGGGTTTCCGGCATGCGTGCGACCCGGCGCGTGGACACCGGTGATCTCCGCGTCGGATCGCAGGTCGAGCGGCATATCAGCTTCCTTGGACGCCGCTATACCGCTGTTGCGACGATGCAGGCCGTTGTGCCGAACCGACTCATGGCGTTCACCGCCGAACGGCCGCTGCGTCTTCAGACCCGTTATGAACTGGAAGGCATCCCCGAAGGAGCCATCGCTCGTGTGCATGTCCTCTGCGATGCGTTTGGCCTGCTGCGACCGTTGAGGCCGGCTTTGCGCGCATTGTTGCGACGGAAACTCATACGCGATCTCGACACGCTGAAAGCGTTGCTGGAACAAGGGGCCTTTCGGTTCGCGGGCACGGAGCGAGATTTGTCTGTCGCTCCGGCAACGGTGTCCTTGGACGCGTGATTGCGTTGCGTGATCGGCGCAGCCGTGGCGCCCGATCAGACAAAGAGGCAGAGCCTGATCGCTTCCGGTAAGTGAAGCAATCAGGCTCCAGGCATTCATTACGGTCTACAACGGTTCCCGGTCAGGCAATCACGCTCCGGAAATCAGGCAAGATCGAAGCGGTCGAGGTTCATCACCTTGTTCCACGCCGCCACGAAGTCCTGCGCGAACTTTGCCGATGCGTCGTTCTGGGCGTAAACCTCGGCAAACGCGCGGAGTTGCGAGTGCGAGCCAAAAATCAGGTCGACCCGCGTGCCGGTCCACCTGAGCTCGTTTGTCTTCCAGTCGCGTCCCTCGTAGACACCGTCAGAACCGGCCGGTTGCCATTGCGTCCGCATGTCGAGCAGGTTGATGAAGAAGTCGTTCGTGAGTGCTTCCGGCTGCGTGGTGAAGACACCGTGCTTGGACTCTCCAGCATTGGCGCCGAGTACGCGCAGGCCGCCGACAAGGACGGTCATCTCAGGCGCCGTCAAAGTCAGCAATTGCGCCCGATCCACCAATGCCTCCTCGGGCATCATGAGCTGCTTGCCGCTGAGATAGTTGCGGAACCCGTCGGCAGCCGGTTCGAGTACGGCGAAGGATTCGACGTCGGTCTCCTCCTGTGACGCGTCCATGCGCCCCGGCGCGAAGGGAACCTTCACGTCATGTCCGGCTGCCTGCGCGGCCTTCTCTACCGCGGCGTTGCCACCAAGCACGATGAGGTCGGCGAGCGAAACCTTCTTGCCGCGGGTCGCCGACGCATTGAACTCCTTCCGGATTGCTTCGAGTGTGTGCAGCACCGCGGCGAGCGGCTGATTGACCTCCCAATCCTTCTGCGGTGCGAGCCGAATGCGCGCACCGTTGGCGCCGCCACGCTTGTCGGAGTTGCGGAACGTCGAAGCCGAGGCCCAGGCCGTCGAGACGAGCTGAGAAACCGAAAGCCCGGACGCCAGGATTTTCGCCTTCAGAGCAGTGCTGTCCTGCTCATCAATCAGCGGATGATCCACGGCGGGGATCGGGTCCTGCCAGATCAGCGTTTCCTTCGGAACCAACGGCCCCCGATAACGGATAATCGGACCCATGTCGCGATGCGTCAGCTTGAACCACGCCCGGGCGAACGCGTCCGCGAACTGATCCGGATTCTCGTAGAAGCGGCGGGAAATCTTTTCGTAGATCGGGTCGAGCCGCAGCGAGAGGTCTGTAACCAGCATGGTTGGCACGTGCCGCTTCGATGAATCGAAGGCATCCGGCATTGCGGCGGGCGCGCCCTTGGCCTGGAACTGCCAGGAGCCGGCCGGGCTCTTCGTCAGTTCCCATTCGTATTTGAACAGGTTCTCAAAGTAGTAGTTGCTCCATTTCGTCGGCGTCTGCGACCAGATGACCTCCGGGCCGCCGGTGATGGCGTCTGCCCCGATGCCGGTGCCATGCTTGCTCTTCCAGCCGAGGCCTTGTTGCTCGATGCCGGCACTCTCCGGCTCCGGGCCGACAAGGGATGGATCGCCGGCACCGTGGGTTTTCCCGAACGTGTGACCGCCTGCGATCAGAGCGACGGTCTCTTCGTCGTTCATCGCCATGCGGTAAAACGTTTCGCGGATGTCCTTGGCCGCCGCAACGGGGTCCGGCTTGCCGTTCGGGCCTTCCGGATTGACGTAGATCAGGCCCATCTGCACGGCAGCGAGCGGATTCTGTAGCTGGCGCTCACCGCTGTAGCGTTCGTCGCCCAGCCACGTCCCTTCAGGACCCCAGTAAAGCTCTTCCGGCTCCCAAACGTCCTTGCGTCCGCCGCCGAAACCAAAGGTTTTGAAGCCCATCGATTCAAGCGCGACGTTGCCGGCGAGGACCATCAGGTCGGCCCAGGAGAGCTTGCGGCCATATTTCTGCTTGATCGGCCACAGCAGCCGGCGTGCCTTGTCGAGATTCGCGTTGTCTGGCCAACTGCCCAGCGGGGCGAAGCGCTGCTGACCGGCTCCGGCGCCGCCGCGTCCATCGGCGATGCGGTACGTGCCCGCGGCGTGCCACGCCATCCGTATCATCAGCCCGCCGTAGTGGCCAAAGTCAGCCGGCCACCAATCCTGTGACTCCGTCATCAAGGCGTTCAGGTCTTTGACGACAGCACCCAGATCGAGGCTCTCGAATTCCTTGACGTAGTCAAACGCCTCGTCCATGGGATCGGTCAGCGGGGAGTTAAGATGGAGGCCCTGGAGGTTCAGTTGGTTCGGCCACCAGTCCCTATTGGCTCTCCGGCCCGAGTGGATGACCGGACACTGGCCTGCGGTCTTGTCGTCTGTCTTGGCGTCCATCTTTTTCTCCGATCGCGTTCAGCTATTCCACGTTCGAATAGAAAGGCCGGCAAACGCTGCGAGGCGGTTCAGCGTGTTGTCGCTGAACATTGGGCAGGCTGCCATCAAGCGGGCCGGTGCTTGCCATCGAGGCCGGTACGCCAGACCCGTGGAGGCAGCTTACTACAAGTGAACGATTTTGCGAGGGGCGCCTGTCGGCGTCCGGCTGGGCGACCGGGGGCGGATCACGCCCTTCTCGTTTTCCGCCGGCACGGGCGCCGCGGAAACTCGAAGACCTGACGTTGCCGTCTGCAATGCTTCTCTCAGCACCAGAGTCCGTCCGTGGGTAAGGAACGGGCCAACGAGAGAGTTGCCGCTCACTTGCAGAGGATCATTGCGATATCGCTGCACAAGGGAGGGACGCGACGGCACCGTTTGCAATCGACTGGAATTCAAACTCAAATTTATTTGATCCAGCGGCAATCGAAACAGCCACCGCCCGCGCATGAAGTCAGATCAGCCCTTGCGCATTGCTGCACCCGAGCCTGTCCAGTCGTTCAACGAATTTTCGCTTCTTCTCATGCCGCGCACGAATCAGCGCAAGCCGGCGACTGAAATCTGCCTGGCTTCCCTCTTCAACGGCTATCGCCTGAAGGCCGGAGAGCAGATCAGCCGCCCGGTCGTAGCCCGGGGCGCTACGACGCTCGATTTCCTCCTCGATCTCACGTCAGACGCTGGCGCCTCGCTGCCTGAGAGCCTTGAGCCAGCCGCGGCGAGCTTGCTCAGCTTCCTGGGCCTGACGATGCCGTTCCGCTTGCCTGCGTTCTGTTGCCTCCCGTTCCCGGGCCCGCGCGATCTCGCGTGCCCGCTTTCTCAGCGCACCAGCCGTACGGTGCCCAGCAGACCTTGGATGCTTCTTTCGCCATACGCTTCTGATCTCAGCGCCGACATGAACATCGCCTGCCGCGATGCGCAGCAGCAACTCGGTCTTTTGACGCTCCGGAATGGTCGCTAGCACTTCGCGCAAGCTGTCTCTGGAAGGAGCTGCAACGTGCGCATCCCGCTCGGCAGCCACCTGGACCAGATCCGGGTCCATGCCGAAGAACTCCGCCAATCCCTGAAGCGCGCCGGTCAGCGGACCGATACCCGGCAGCGGCTCGACTTCGCCGTCGGCGATCAGCTCTTCCTGCACCGCCATCAGCCAGAGGAGATAGAACAGTCTCAAATCGCCAGAAAGAACCTCGGCGCGCAGCGGTGCGAGGACGGCAAGCCAGCCGGAGCCATCGTCCGAGTCGCCGTCGGACTCCACCTCGTCCCGGCAAATATCGACGATCAGGTTTTCGTCGGAGCCCCAGATATTGACCCAGTCGATCCGGCGAAGAAAAGGATTGATGTCGGTGCGGTTCAGCAAGCGCGTGGGCAGCCGCATCATCAGCCGTCGCGTGCCCCAATTCGCAAGGTAGAGATGGAGGTCGAACCATTGCTCCATGAACGTACGTGGATTGCCCTTGAGGTCGCCCCATTCGTAGTGGTTGGTGAAACTTGTTCCAGTGATTCGTGCCCGTGACGAGATCGACCGCAACGTTTCCCGCGCGGCCCGGTCAAGCGGCCGATCGATCGCCTGAAATTCGTAATACTGATATTCGCTCATGAGCCTGACCAATTTCTCTGTAGCGAAGATGCTTCGGAGAGTCCCGTCAAGGATGCGACCTCGGCGGGACTGATCAGACCGCCATCCGGCGTGAGGCTCACAACGAAGGTCCAGGCGATCCCCGCAACCTGGCGGTTCGCTAAGCGGCCCATGCGTGGAACTGCGACGCACTTTGACCTATGGCGTCATCGCTTGTCTTCCGTCATCATGCAACGCGTTGGGCAGATCAGGAGGGGGGTTGGTGCCGTCTGTTGTCCCGCAGCCGGTTGTCGCGCAGCTTACGCGGGCCGCTGTCTTTCTTGTCGTGACCCTGAATCCCGAGCCGGAACATCGTGCCGCCGTGCGCGCTCTTTGCGGGGATCTGTCCGCCCTTCTGCGTGCCGTGGGCTTCCGCGACCTCGAAGGCCGCCTGTCATGTGTCATGGCGTTTGGTTCGGAGGCCTGGGACCAGCTCTTTGGGTCTCCGCGGCCACAAGAATTGCATCCGTTTCGCGAGATTCGCGGTCGTCATCATGCCGTCTCCACGCCCGGTGACATTCTTTTCCATATTCGCGCCGCGCGCATGGATTTGTGCTTCGAGCTTGCGACACAGATCATGGCCCGCCTGCGTGGCGGGGTTTCCACGGTGGACGAGGTGCACGGCTTCAGTTACTTCGATGACCGCGATCTGATCGGGTTCGTTGACGGGACAGAGAATCCCGCGGAACAGGCTGCGATCGATGCCACCATCATCGGTGAGGAGGATGCGGCGTTTGCCGGTGGCAGCTATGTGATCGTGCAGAAATACCTGCATGACCTGCAGGGCTGGAATACGCTGCCAATCGAAGCACAAGAAAGGATTATCGGCCGAACCAAGCTCGCCGACATCGAACTGGACGATGCGGTGAAACCGACCTCGGCCCACAATGCCCTGACGACAATCGTCGAGAACGGACAGCAGTTGGAAATTTTACGGGACAATATGCCGTTCGGCGACGTGGGCAAGGGCGAATTCGGCACCTATTTTATCGGCTATGCCCGGTCCCCGCACAGAATAGAACAGATGCTGATCAACATGTTCGTTGGCCGGCCGCCGGGCAATTACGACCGGCTGCTGGACTTCAGCCGAGCGGTCACCGGTACGCTGTTTTTTGTGCCGTCGGCGACGTTCCTGGACAATGTCCCCGCCGAGGATGCCGCTCCGTCATCCGCCAATCCGCCGGCAGACGAGCGCGAAACTGGGGCGGCACGGTTACGACAGCGGTCTTCCGATGGTTCGCTTGGCATCGGTTCTTTGAGGGAAAAGTCGGCACATGAATAATCTCCATCGGGAACTCGCCCCGATCTCCGACGCGGCATGGGCACAGATCGAAGAAGAGGCATCCCGCACCCTGAAGCGTCACCTGGCGGCTCGGCGTGTGGTGGACGTGCAAGGCCCGAAAGGTGTCGCATTCCCGGCGGTCGGCACTGGTCATCTCCGGCAGATCGAAGCGACGAGCGAGGGAGTACGTGCCGCGCAACGAGAGGTGAAGGCACTGGTGGAACTGCGCGTGCCGTTCGAACTGGCGCGCCAGGCAATTGACGATGTCGAACGCGGCTCAAACGATTCAGACTGGTCGCCGTTGAAGGATGCGGCGCGCAAGATCGCCTTTGCCGAAGATCGCGCAGTGTTCGAAGGCTACGCATCGGCCGGGATCCAAGGCATTCGTCAAGGCACCGGCAACCCGGTGATGACTCTGCCTGCCGACGTAAGCGCCTATCCGAGTGCGGTGGCGCAGGCGGTCAGTCAATTGCGTCGCGCCGGTGTCAACGGCCCCTACGCCCTGCTGTTGGGCGCTGAACCGTACACGGCCGTCAGCGGGGTGAGCGATCATGGCTACCCGCTTCTGCGGCACGTGCAGCGCCTTGTAGACGGCGACATCGTTTGGGCCCCCGCCTTGGAGGGCGGCATGGTCGTCTCCACACGCGGCGGCGATTTCGAGCTGCACATCGGCCAGGACCTCTCCATCGGCTACCTCAACCATACCGAGACCGCCGTCCGGCTGTACTTGCAAGAGACCTTCACGTTCCTGCTGCTGACGACAGAGGCCGTGGTGGTGCTGGCCCCTCCGGGCAAATAAGGGATTTTCATTCAGCGCCCGAGCAACCGCAGTGCGCGACCCTTATGCAGGGCGATGTGATCGGTCTTGTCGCTTTTGATTTCATACTGTGGATCGCTCTCGTTCGCGTGATGCACGTAGCCTTTGTAGTCCACATCGGTCGTATGCACCCGCACGATCCGGCCGCTGACCGGCCCGGCTTCGGAATTCCAGCTTACGTGATCGCCGACCTCGAACGTCTTTGCCATTACAATCCTCGATAGCCCCGTTGGGCAGATTACGGTTGAACGGCGCGGGTGACGGTGCCGCCGAATTCTTGAGCCGCAAACAGCAACCCGTAATCTCCACTGAAGCTCACTCTTGACCCGGGCGGCCAGCATCGTCAGGTCTCGGCAAGTCAAGAGCAGAACGCAACCGCCCGGCTCCTCGTTGATACAGCATCGCATATGCAGCGGGTGCAAGCAGGTCGGCATGGGGCACGAAACCGTCGACGCATTTGTTGA
>DATNEJ010000171.1:0-9996 GCA_035606775.1 Acetobacteraceae bacterium
CGAAACTGGGAGCGCCCATGGACGAGCAGGTGCAGAACCGGACTCGCAAGGACACCGACCGGCAGCAAAACGACACCGATACCCGGAACGGCGCCCCTCCCGCCCGCAAATCGCGCTTTCGCCGCCTGCTCGCCTTCACGGCGGGCGGCATCGTGCTGGTGGCGGTGGCCGTCGCCGGCACGATCTACTGGCTTCACGCCAGGCATTTCGTCAGTACCGACGACGCTTTCGTCGATGCCTATACAACCCAGGTGAGCCCGCAGGTCGCAGGCCGCGTGACCCGCCTGCTGTTCACCGACAACCAGCACGTCACGGCCGGGCAGACCCTGCTGCTGCTCGATCCGCGCGACTACCAGGTGAAGCTGGACCAGGCCAAGGCGCAGGCCGCCAACGCCCGCGCCAGCCAGCAGCAGGCCCAGGCGCAGATCACGTTGCAGGAGGCCAACCTCGACGAGGCCGAGGCCAATGTCCGCGTCGCCGAGGCCGACCTGACCCAGGCGCGCCAGGACTACGACCGCTATCGTGCCATCGATCCGAAAGCGGTCACGCGCCAGCAGATCGACAACGCCACCGCCGCCTTCCGCTCCGCGGAAGCCAAGCGCGACGCGAGCCGCCAGGCCGTGGGCGCGGCCCAGGCGCAGGTGCAGGCCGCGCGGTCCCAGCAGAATGCGGCCGCCGCATCCGTGCAGCAGGCCGATGCCAACGTGGCCGCCGCAACCCTGCAGCTTTCCTACTGCACGCTCACGGCCCCGGTCGCCGGCATCGTCGCGCATCGCAGCGTCGCTGTCGGCAACTATGTCACCCCCGGCCAGCCCTTGTTCGCCATCGTCCAGGATGAGCGCTGGGTCACCGCCAACTTCAAGGAGACACAGCTCGCGGCAATTCGTCCCGGCCAGAAGGTGGACATCGAGATCGACGCGATCCCCGGCGTCACGTTTCACGGCCGGGTGGACAGCTTCCAGCCCGGCACCGGATCCGCGTTCAGCGTCCTGCCCGCCGAGAACGCCACCGGCAACTACGTGAAGATCGTGCAGCGCGTGCCGGTCAGGATCGTCTTCGATGACGACCGGCTGAAGCACGATCAGCTTTCGCCGGGCATGTCGGTGGTGCCCAGCGTGCGGGTGCGCTGAAGGATGGCCGGCGCGCCGCTGCCGCGCTCCGCCGCGGGCAATCGCAACCCGTGGCTGATCGCGATCGTGGTATCGATCGCCACGTTCATGGAGGTGCTGGACACCACCATCGCCAATGTCGCGCTGCTGCACATCGCCGGCAGCCTGGCCGTCAGCGAGGACGAAGCGACCTGGATCCTGACCAGCTATCTGGTGTCGAACGCCATCGTTCTGCCGATCAGCGGATGGCTGGCGACCGTCATCGGCCGCAAGCGCTTCTACATGCTGTGCGTCGGCCTGTTCACCGCGAGCTCCCTGCTGTGTGCCATGTCCACCTCACTGGGCATGATGCTGATGGCCCGCGTGCTGCAGGGGATCGGCGGGGGCGGTATGGCGCCAACCGAGCAATCGATGTTCGCCGATACCTTCCCGCTGGAGAAGCGGGCACAGGCCTTCGCCATCTACGGCCTGACCGTCGTCAGCGCACCGGCGATCGGCCCGGTGATCGGCGGCTGGTTGACCGACAACTACTCCTGGCACTGGGTGTTCCTGATCAACCTGCCGGTCGGTCTGCTGTCGCTGGCGCTCGTGCAATTGCTGGTCACCGAGCCCGAGGCGCTGAAACAGGATCGCCGCCGGATCATCGCCAAGGGCCTCGATGTCGACTACGTCGGCTTCATCCTTGTCGTGCTCGGCTTCGGCGCATTGCAGATTCTGCTGGACCGGTACGAAAGGGATGACGGGTTCTCCTCGCACTTCGTCGCGACCTTGGGCGTGGTTTCCCTGCTGTCCCTAACGACTCTGGTCGTGTGGGAGCTGCTCCATCCTCAGCCGGTGATGAATGTCCGGCTATTCGGCGTACGCGCCTTCGCGATCGCCTGCGGCGTCATGTTCCTGGTTGGCTTTCTGCTGATCAGCACCACGCAGCTTCTGCCGCAACTGGCGCAATCGCTGCTGCACTACGACGCGACGGTGGCCGGCATGACGCTGGCAGTGGGCGGCGCCATGACCTTGGTGGTGATGCCCCTGGCCGGGCTCGTCACCGGGCGCCTCGTGCAGCCGAAATGGCTGATCCTCATCGCGTTGCTGGGCACCGGCTGGGCCATGATGAGCGCCGCCAGGCTGAACCTGGATGTGTCGTTCTGGGGCATCTCGACCGCGCGCGTCATACAGGTGATTTGGCTGCCGTTCCTGTTCATTCCGCTGAGCGCGGTGGCCTATATCGGCATCCCGCCCGACAAGACCAACGATGCCTCCGCGCTGTTCAACCTGATGCGCAACCTGGGCGGCAGCATCGGTGTCTCCTTCGTGACCACCTTGCTGGAGCAGCGTACGCAGTTCCACCATGCGCGTCTGGCGGAGCACATCACCGCCTATAACGGCTATGGCTGGCAGACGCCGCTTGCACCGGTCGATGCGTTGGTGCAAGCACAGGCAAGTATTATGAGCTATCTGGACATCTTCTGGGTGCTGGGAATCGTCGCGTTCGTGGTTTGGCCGGTCGTTCTGCTGCTGCCGAAAGTGCCGAGAGGGGCCGCCCCATCGCACTGATCGGGACAGTTCCATGGTCTCGCGGCGTCACGGCCTGTCCCGTTCGGCTGGACGTACGGTGTCCGAAGCGTAGAAAAGCGTGAAAGCTGTTGGAACACCGTAGCGTATGACTCTGAGAAGAACAGGCCGCCGGACCGGCACCGGCGCCAGGAATCATGGCTGCCCTCCGACGGGCCACGGTGGAAGCCAGGGGGGGACGGGCCAGCGGTGGGCCGGCCAGCGAGGAAAACTTGCGGCATGCGTGCTGGTCTCGCTCACACTGGGCGGCTGCACGCTGGGGCCGGACTTCAGATCGCCGAACTGGGCCTCCCCCGGCTCGTGGTTCGCCGGCCCGAAGGAGGCGGTGCCCCCCGCGCCCAGCCGGCCGGTCGCCGAACCGATCGACCCCAACTGGTGGACCCTGTTCAACGACCGTCAGCTCACCGCGCTGGAACGGCGCGTCGCGAAAGAGAACCTGGACGTCCAGACCGCCGGCCTCCGCCTCGCCGAATCGCGTGCCCGGCTCGGTATCGTCCGCGCCTCCGAATTTCCCTCGCTGAACGCCAACGCCTCCTACACCCGCCAGAAGGCCAGCGATGTCGGCGTATTCTCCAACGCGCCGAATCCCCTCGGCGCCAATGGCGCATCCGGCAGCACGACCGGCGGACTCCGCAGCGGCAAGCTCGGCGCGTTCGACGTCTTCCAGGGCGGTCTCGACGCGTCGTGGGAGCTTGATTTCTGGGGCCGCGTCGCCCGTTCGGTCGAATCCGCCACCGCCACGGCCCAGGCCGCCGCGGAGGCAAGGCGGGACGCGCTGCTGTCCAGCCTCGCGGAAGTCGCGCGCGACTATGTCCAGCTTCGCGGCATCCAGGAACAGATCCGCATCGCGCGGGAAAACGTGCAGATCGCGCGGCAGAGCCTGCAACTGACCCAGCAGCGGGCCGCCGGCGGCGTCACCACCGACCTCGACGTGGCGACCGCCTCCGCCCAGCTCAGCAGCACGATCGCGGAAATCCCCGCACTGGAACAGCGGGAAGCTGAACTGATCAACGCGCTCAGCCTGCTGCTCGGTCAGCCGCCGAACGCGCTGCGCACGGAACTGGCGACACCACGCCCGATCCCGCCTGTGCCGCCAAAGGTGCCCGTGGGCCTGCCCTCGGAACTCGCGCGCCGCCGGCCCGACATTCGCCAGGCGGACGCGCAATTGCACGCGGCCACCGCCGATATCGGCGTCGCGGAGGCCGACTTCTATCCCTCCGTCACCCTGTCCGGCAGCGTCGGCATGCAGGCCCTGCAATTCGCCCACGTGTTCGACATGGACGCGCTCAATTACGCCGCCGGGCCGGGCGTCACGATCCCGATCTTCCGCGGCGGGCAACTCCGCTCCGCCTTGCAACTGCGCAACGCCCAGCAACAGGAAGCGGCGGTCAACTACCAGAAGACCGTGCTGCGGGCGTGGCATGAGATCGACAACGCGCTCACCGCCTACCAGGCCGAACAGTCGCGGCGCGATGAGCTGATGCGCGCGGTAGCGCAGAACCGGCGCGCCCTCGGCCTGGCGCAGAGCCGCTATCAGCAAGGCGTATCCGACTTCCTGACCGTGCTCGATACGCAGCGCAGCCTGCTCCAGACCGAGCAGCAACTGGTTCTGAGCACCACCAACGTCTCCGCCGACCTGGTTGCCCTCTACAAGGCACTTGGCGGCGGATGGGAAACCGACCTGCCTGTTGCGCATGGAACAGGAGCGGCGAGCGCGCCCAAAATCTCGTCTCGTTAACACAATGGTAGGCCATTTGCCGTATCTGGCTTGCCATGCCTTACGCGGATACATGGCTGCTCGCCCGGCTTCTGAACCTGGCGATGCTGACCGCCGCACTGGCTGCCGGAGTGATGCGTCCGGAGACGGCACAGGCACAGCTTCTGTCCACGCTGTTTCCCGACGGTGTGCCCGGCTACGGTTCGGCTCCGGGCGTGACTGTTCTGTCGCGCGCGCGGCCGGCCTTCGCTCCGCCCGGATTGCGCGCGGGCAGCCTCATTCTTCATCCGCTGCTGCTGGAATCCTTCGGCTTCGACTCCGCGCCGCCCGTCGGCGGACCGTCGGGAAGCTGGGAAGTCATCACGCAGCCCTCGTTGGCAGTGACGTCGGACTGGTCGCGCGATGCGATCGGCGCATTCCTTTCGGCCAGCGACACGGGCTACCTCAGTCGGCAGACGCGGCACACGACTGACGGAACGGTGTCCGTCGGCGGTGCCGTCGATATCGGCCGCGACCAGCTCACGCTCGGTGCGGCGCATCTGTCGCGGCATGAGGACCAGACTCAACTCGCGGCCCTGGCAAGCGACAGTCCGATTGTGTTTCGCGTTGACGATGTACGCGCATCCTATGCGGCAACATTCGGGCGCTGGACCGCGACGCCTGCGTTCGAGGCGGCATCCTGGCAATACGGCGACGCGACGGTCATGAGTATCCCAGTCAGCCAGTCGTACCGGGACAGGACCACTCTGCAGGGCGGCCTGACCCTGCGCTACGAATGGGCACCGCTGCGCAATCTGGTGCTCGTGACACGCGCTCTGGGGCAGCACTACATCCGTCTCACGCCCGGCCAGGCGCAGGAAGACTCCACCGGCTATCAGATGCTGGCGGGGTTTGACGACGATCAGGATGCGATCTGGCGCTACCGCCTGCTGATGGGCGTGGAGACGCGGCAGTTCGCCGACAGCGCTGTACCGTCGCACACCGGCCTGATCGCCGAAGCCCAGGTGATATGGTCGCCGTCGGCCCTGACCACCATCAGCGCAACCCTGAGCCGCCGGCTGGAGGATGCCGCGCAGGAAGGCGTTGCCGGGTTCACCTATACCGGCGCCACGCTGAGCATCGACCATGAGTGCCTGCGCAATCTTCTGCTGAACCTTTCGGGCGGCGCCCAGCACGCTGCATTCCTGCAATCGGGCGGTGAGCAGGTCGCCTATACGATGGGAATCGGGCTGACCTGGCTGATGAACCGCTCCATTCGAGTCTCCGCAACCTATGGTCTGGCGGCGCTGCGGAACACGCAGATGCCCGCGTCCGCCTCCGTGTCGGGCGATACGACGCGCAGCCTTGCACTGCTGAACCTGCGCTTCGGCCTGTGACCGTTCTGCTTGGTCTCGACTTCGCCGATCTCGATCTGGTACGGGCCGCTGCCTGGCTGGCCGAACGGCCCGCGACGGCGCGGTTCGGTTACGTTGTCACGCCGAATGCCGATCACCTCGTGCGGCTGCATCGCCGGCCGGAGCTTGCGCCTTTGTATGACGGCGCGATGCTGCGCCTGCTGGATTCGCGGGCTGTCGTTGCCATGGCGGGACTGTTTGGCCTCGATCGGCCGCCAGTGGTACCAGGAAGCGACCTGATCGCCTTGCTGCTGGCGCGCTATGTGCGGCCGAACGAGCGGATCACCATTGTCGGCCTGCATCCGGCCTGGTTGCCGGCGCTGACGATGCGCTGCAACCTGGCGCCACCGGCCCATTTCGATCCTCCCGCGGGGTTCGCGGATGATGTGTCGGCCATCGCGGCGGCGGTTGCGTTCGTGCTGTGTCATCCGGCGCGCTTCGTGTTCCTCGCGGTCGGTTCGCCGGGGCAGGAGAAACTCGCCGCCGCCATCGCCGCGACCGGGCTGGCGACCGGCACGGGTTTGTGCATTGGTGCGGGCCTGGAATTTCTCGCCGGTGCCCGCCGCCGAGCCCCGCGCTGGATGCAGGCGGCAGGGCTGGAGTGGCTGTTCCGCCTGGCCGGCGAACCACGCCGCCTCGCGCGGCGCTATCTGATCGACTGCCCGGTGGTGGTGCCGCTGTTATTGGCCCAACGGAAAGCCCGATGGGGACGGATGCGCGCGGTGGTCGGCAGCAAGCGGTGACGCAACTGCGTGACCCGGCATTCCTGCCAGCACCTCCCGCCAGACGCGCCTTGCCACCGACCCGCGATGCAGACGGTCATTGCGGCGAAGATAGGCGCGCGCCTCGCGTGGCAGCCGGTCCGCACCGATTTTCACCGGCAACGCCATGCCCGCGCGGACGGCCTGCACGGTTTGCAGCGGCCTGCCGTTGCGCAGGCCCTTCACGACATAGCCGGCGATGCGCGATGCAAGTGCCAGCCAGCCGGCCCCCTGCTTGCGCGCGATATAGAGGCGGTTGCGAACGTGATAGAACCAGCGTCCGCCAGACCAGGCGATCCGCCGATCGGGCGAGACCTTGTGCCGCACCACGATGTCGCCGCGATAGCGCACCTGCCAGCCAAGGGCGATGGCACGCAGGCAGAAATCGTATTCTTCCCAGCAGAAGAACAGCGCCCCGTCATAACCGCCGGCGTCTTCCCATGCGGTTCGGCGGATCGCATGCCCGGCACCGACGAAGGTGACCGTATCGAATGCGTGCGCGGACGAAGGCAGCAGAGTTTTCGGATAACCCCAGGAGGACAGGTCGTCCCTGCCCGTGGCATAGGAGGTGATGCGACAGCCGATCGCCCCCAGCCCCGGTTCCGCATCGAGTGCGCGCACCATGCGGGCCAGCGTGTCGTCCGTTGCGTACTCTGCGTCATTGTCCAAGGCGGCGATGACGCGCCCGTGTCCCAGTGCACTGCCATGGTTGCGTCCGCCGGCAACCCCCTGATTGCCGGAAAGCGAGACCAGCGTCGCGTCCGGCCGTCCCGACACGGCGGCCGCGAGCCGGCGCAGTGTGCCGGGGCTGGAGCCTTGATCGACGACGAAGACATGCCGGGAAACGCCGCGCTGCCTCAGTGCCGAGGCGATGGCGGCCAGCGTCTCCTCCGGCCGCTCCAGCGCCAGGATCACCACGTCGGCGTCGTAGCTGCCTGGCGGCGGACCCTTGGCGCCGGAAACGAATCGGCATGACTGTGACGATGGTTCGCACGCAGCGCGTGTCTCCGGATTGCCAGCGTCGCCGCACGAAGTGTTCCGCGCGACCGGTGCATCCAGTGTCTCCGACATGACCAGCGCCTAGTAGGCGTTTCGCATGCGGAACACTGCGAACAGCGTGCGCCAGATGATTTCCAGATCGGCTCGGAACGACCAGGTGTCGATATACTCGAGATCGCAGGCGAGGCGATTGAGCAGCTTGTCCTCGGTATCGGTTTCCCCGCGCCAGCCGCGCACCTGCGCCAGCCCGGTCATGCCCGGTTTCACGCGATGCCGCGCGTCGTAGCGCAGCGCCACGTCCTCAAACAATCGTCCGCCCGCGCAGGTGCCGGGGGCGTGCGGGCGAGGCCCGACGATCGACATGTCGCCGCGCAGCACGTTCAGGAGTTGCGGCATTTCATCCAGCGACAGGCGCCGCAGCAGGGCACCGACCCGCGTCACCCTTGGGTCGTTGCGCGTCGCCTGCCGCAGCCTGGCCGGCGGTTCGGTTGCCAGAGCGTGATCGTCGGAGGCGGCATCGCCGGAGACGTGAATCACGCGATCAAACCCAGAAGCGTGATCGTCGGAGGCGGCATCGCCGGAGACGTGAATCACGCGATGCAACAAGGACTCGGAGCCTGGCCGGTGCGTCGGCCTGCACCGAACAGGCTCCAAGTGCATGGTGCGGAACTTGAGCATTTCGAAACCGCGGCCATCGAGCCCGATGCGCCGCTGGCGGAACAGTGCCGGCCCAGCACTGTCAAAACGGATCAGCAGCGCCACGATCAGCATCAGCGGTCCGAAGAACGCAAGGCCGAGCAGGGTGAGGGCGATGTCGGTTGTGCGTTTGGCGGCGGCGTGCCAGCCGACGATGGGCAGAACCCGCGCGTCTCCGGGGCCGCGATGCGCGGGCGCCCTGCAGGAAATCGGCAGAGTCGCGGCATGTCCGCCGGCCTGCAGCAGTGGTTCGAGCGATCTCGGTCGGAAGACGAACATGATCCTGTCGCATCCCTGGCACTGGATGCGCCAAGTTTCTGTGCGGCAGTTCTGATCAGTCGGTTAACGCCGCATGCGGCTGCAACGGCGATCAGAAATTTTCCGTCAAACGCGCCAAAACGGCCGAACACACAACGAACTGGCAATGGCAGGGCCGCGCTACTTGAACACCATCGTCCGCGAGAGGCTGAAATTGAGAAACATGCCGGCAATGGCGCCGGCTGCCGTGGCGATCACCGGCTGCCGCACCGCGAGCGGAACGAGCAGGATCACCAGCGCGTAGGTGCCGCGGTTGAGCACGAAGCCGGCGAAATTCGCCACCAGGAATCGCGCCCATTGGTGGTGTGCCGGACCGCTGCCCTGCCCGCGGAACGTCCAGAGCCGGTTGCACAGCCAGGTCACCGTCGCCGCGACGAGATAGGACACCATGCCGGCGCCATAGAGGCCCAGCCGGCCGCGCAGCGCGTAGACGATGGCGGTGTCGATCACCAGGCCGATCAGTCCGACGGTGCCGAACTGCATGAACTGCGCCAGCAGGGCGATGCGCGCCGGCGAGGCCGCCCGCCGTAACGGCGGCGGCAGCAACGGCACCAGGGTCTGCAAAAGAGCCTGCATGGATGGGTGAACGGTCCGGAGTGGCTGACGGTGCGTGGTTTTGACAAGTCACGGGGCCGCGTTGCAAGCCCACGCCGGCACGGCGTTGCATGCCCGCATCGGGGCAGGGCGGGATCACGCGTCCTGGTGGCGGTTCGTTGGACAGCCTGTAGCGAGGGCGCCGGTCCCGGAGTATCGCGTTTGTCATGATCATTGGCACGGCCGGGCACGTCGATCACGGCAAGACGGCGCTGGTGAAGGCACTCACCGGTATCGATGCGGATCGCCTGGCCGAGGAGAAGCGCCGGGGCATCACCATCGACCTCGGTTATGCCTATACCGATGCGCTGGGCTTCGTCGATGTGCCCGGCCATGAGCGCTTCGTTCACACGATGCTGGCTGGCGCCGGCGGCATCGATGCCGCCCTGCTGGTCGTCGCCCTGCCGGAAGGCGTGATGCCGCAGACGCGGGAGCACGTGCAGATCCTCGATCTGCTGGGGATCGATCGGGGCGTGATCGCCCTGACCAAACTGGACCTCGCAGCCGACCGGATCCAAGCGGTGACGCATGACCTGGAACGGCTTGTCGCGGGGACCGGCCTGGAGGGCGCACCCATCATCGCGGTGTCCGCCGTCACCGGGCAGGGGGTCGGCGACCTGTCTCGCAGCCTGCTCGCGCTGCGGCCGCGGCGCCGGGACACGGACGGCCACGCGCGCCTCGCCGTGGACCGCGCGTTCACCTTGACGGGGGCGGGGCTGATCGTCACCGGCACCCTGGTTGCCGGACGCATCGCGGTCGAGGATCGGCTGGTGCTGTCTCCTTCAGGCGTCGATCTGCGGGTGCGCGGGCTGCATGCCCAGAACCGGCCCGCCAGCCTG
>DATNEJ010000176.1:0-2264 GCA_035606775.1 Acetobacteraceae bacterium
GGACGCTGCGATGGCGGAGGCAGTCGGCATCAGCGTCTCCTCGTTGCAGCGCATCCGGCATCCACGCTGGACCTTCCATTTCACCCAGACCTCCGCCTCGTGGCTCAACGCCGTCGAGGGCTTCTTCGCCACGTTGAGCAAGCGGCATCTTCCGATCCGTCGTCGACCTTCGGGCCCTATCAATCGCTTCCTCGACGACCACAACGCTGACTCCCAACCCTTCCAATGAGTCACCGACCCCAACAAAATCATCGCCGCGGTCAGACGCGGGCACCAACTGTTGGATCACTCGGGATAAGTCTCTGCGGCCTCCGGCGGCGCCTTGTGAAAAAGGATGAATGCCAGGGGGTTGCCGGGCTCGGACATCGCGTCGCTTCGCTGACCCGCCACCTCTCCGGCCACGCTGGTTGTATATTCTGCAACCACTTCGCCGAAACTGTTCCGCTGGATGGCCACCTTCTGTCCGGCATCGACCTTACCGTTGAGCTTGACCAGATGCTCGACGAGCCCTCCCTGGGTTGCAAGGATCGGGAGCGCACTGTTGCCGATAAAGACACCCATGTCCTTGCCTGTGCGGCCCAGTGGCCCGGCCAGGATGCCGTGATGCTTGAGGACGTTCATTGTGCCTTCCACGAACAGCGAGATCATCTCGAGGTTCAGGGCGCGCGCAGCGCCAATCTCCGGCGTAAAGGCCGGGATGCCCACGTCGATAAACGCGTTATGCAGGACACCGGGATAGGCATGATTGGCGAAGATCTGGCCGACAGGGTAGAGTTCCACCATCGCCTTGATCTCGGGCACGTCCATGCTGGCGAGATTGAATGCGGTGACATCGAATCCGGTTGTCCCGGTATGGAAATCGATTGCGGCGTCGGCATTCGGCCGCAGCAGCCGGTTGAACAAGAGCCCAGCGTGTCGGCTGGCCGCTGTGACGCCGTTCTCGTTGCCGGGCCATCCCCGATTCATGTCGATCAGATCAACGCCTCTGCCCGAATTGGGCCATCTACGCTGCATGCTTTCCAGGGCCGGACGAGAGACGTCCGTGACCGCCATTACCGTGCCCGACATCTCCTCCGGATCGAGTTGGTTCATCACGGTCTGGACCGTATGCACGGAACTCATCTCGTCGCCATGCACACCACTGACCAGAACGATGCGCTTGCCCGGCTTTGCTCCCTTGGCGACCGTCACCGACACATACCAGTGCTGTCCGGTGGGCATCTGCACGCCCTGAAAATACAAAGTGTACTTCTTGCCGGGCTTCAAATCGTTGACGTCAAGCGCGCTGATAACCTTTTTCCCCTGGATCGTATCGCCGGTATAGATCGTTCCTGACGTCGGATTGGCAGAGGTTGTCGCTGCACCCTGAGCATTTGCAGCCCCAGCGGTAACCGCGAGGGCAGCCGATGCGCCGGCCGTTGTAATTGATGCGATTATGAACTCGCGGCGATCGAGGCGCTCTTCTGGCCTGTTTGACATGACGGAGCTCCTTACCGTGTGATCCTCGCGAGCTTGCGATTTGCCAAGTCGTTCAGCAAGGTCCGTAGAGGGTGGGAGTACGAGCTTGATAAACGTGAAGGTTTGACTATTTTGGCTATTGGATAAACTCGGGTTGAGTGTCTCGATATGGCGCTTATGCCCTCTCTCACCCTCGTGAGACCTTCCGCGAACCGAAAAGTGGTCGCGGGCGGGTACCAAGCGTTAGACTCGGTGCACTAGCAACATGCCGTACAGAAAACGCCGCCGTCGATCTTCCCTGCCCGTCATGACCATGCAGCTTGGTCTTGCGGCATACGAAACGATTCTTCATCGTACCCGCATGATGGCGCAGGGCACTTGCTCACCACGCGAATATCGCCGCATGGTGACGGAGAAACTGACCGCGGCACAACGGACAGGCGCCGCGCTGGCACGGTCGCGCAGGCGCGTTGATCCGACCGCCCTGCTCGCCCCGTGGCTTGGCCCGGCTGTCCGTAATGCCCGCCGACTTCGCAGAAAATAGCCGCGCCTGATACCAGCAGCCCGCAGGGCTGACTGGTATGCGCGCAGGGTTGGTGTGGCGGCTGCGCGCGAAATCAATGAGATACCAGCGGCCCGACAATCAACCGATGAGCCAAGAGTCTGGGCGGCTGGTATGAGATCTATCATTGCGCGGCAGCGCCGTGTCACGCCTCAATAGTTCTCCGGGGCATCACTCACCCGCGGCCGGTACCGCGCGGATCGCCAGATCAGGCTCGTCCAGTTCCACATCGCGTGTTTCCGGC
>DATNEJ010000191.1:0-2346 GCA_035606775.1 Acetobacteraceae bacterium
AAGGTGGTGCAGGATGGTCGGTGCCAGATCGACGATGTGCGCGGGGTCACGCGTGACCGTGCCGGACGCGAATGCCGGGCCGTCGATCATCAAAAAGGGCGCCTGCTCGAACCGGCCCAGGCCGCCGTGCTGGCCGCAGCCCAGCCGGTCCGGCTTGTCCCAGCGCGGTTTGGCGACCAGGGATTGGCCAGGCACGCCAAATGAGTTGGCCGATCCGTCGGCCGCCATCGAGACGGCAAAAGAGAGGCCATTCCACGCGGCCTGCCCAATCGTGCCGAGCGCGTCGGCCGCGACGACGTTGCCCGCCCAGGATCGGGTGCGAAGGAAGTTCTCCAGGTCGTCCCGCCGGCTTTCCTGTTTCGGCTGGAGATAGATCAGAGTGGACGTGCCGTTGGCCATCGCGACGACGTCCGATGAGTCGGCGTCCTGCTTCAGGCCGGCGGCGACCAGTTCCGCCTCCACGTCGATGACGCCGCTGACGGTTTCATGCCCGTGATCCGAACCGATAATCAACAGGATGTCGTCCCCGGCATCACGCTCCCGCGCGACTGCCTCGAAGACCATGCCGGCGTTGCGGTCGGCTTCCCGCAGCACGGCCAAATGTTCGGGCGACCCCAGCGCAGCGTTGTGCTGGATATGGTCGGGCTCACCGCACCAAAGAACCGCCAAGGCGGGCCGGCGTTGGTGCAGCACCTCTGGGACAAAGCGCTCCGTCATCGCGCGGTCGCCCGCGGCGTCCAGCGTGACGCGCAGCGGATCGGCAGCCGGTGTGCCGCCCGGGGCGACGGACACGGCGCGGTGATAGACATGGCCGAAGCCGTCGGGGTCATGCGCCATCGCCGCGCCGGGCGAGACGTTGTTGAACAGGATCATCCCGCCGCAGGGCGCCAGCCGCTCCGCCAGCGTCGGTTCGGCCAGTGCCCGCCCGGTGACGGCGCGCTTGTGGCGCAGGAACTCCGGTCGTCCGACGTCGTGGGGTACCAGCCGGCCATTTTCCAACAGCGCCATGGCGTTGCCTTGCAACGTGTGGCGGGCCGGATGGCAGCCGGTGGCGAAGGTCGCGGAAACGACCCGCGTGGCCGAGGGAAAAGCTGAACGGAAGGCGTCGAAACGGCGGGAACGGGCGGCGAAGGTGTGGAGAAACGGCGTGGTGGCCGGCGTGACGAAGTCCCGGCGCAGCCCATCCAGAATGACCATGACGGTTCGGCGCATGATGTTCTCCCCTGCGTCGCAGTTGGGCCGGTGTGACGGTTTCTAGCCCCGTGGAAAGCCGATATACCCGGCACCCAATGGCAATCGGGTGGCCTTGGTTTTGCGTGCAGCCGCAGGGCTTGTCCCCTGGGGCAACCCTGCGCGCGGGGATAGTGTTGGCGCCATGACCGAGCAAAAGCAAAAGCCGCTGCTGCGCGCCCTGGCCGGCGAAGCGGTTTGGCCGCCGCCGCTGTGGCTCATGCGGCAGGCGGGGCGTTATCTGCCGGAATATCGGGCCGTGCGGGCGCGCGTGACGGATTTCATTGCGCTTTGCATGACGCCCGATCTGGCCGCCGAGGTCACGTTGCAGCCGATCCGCCGCTATGGCTTCGACGGCGCGATCCTGTTCAGCGACATCCTGATGCTGCCCTGGGCGCTGGGCCACGGCCTGCGCTTTCAGGAAGGTGAGGGTCCGGTGCTGCCGCCGCTGCGCGATGCGGCCGGCGTGGCGGCACTGGATACGACCCGGCTGCGCGAGGCGCTCAGCCCGGTCATGGAAACCGTGCGCTTGGTCCGCGGCCGGCTAACGGCGGAAGGATTTGGCGGGACCGCGCTGATCGGCTTTGCCGGCGCGCCATTCACCGTCGCCTGCTACATGGTGGAAGGCGGCGCATCGCGCGACTTCGCGGCAACCCGCGCCATGGCCTATGCCGACCCGGCGCTGTTCGGCGGGTTGCTCGATGTGCTGACCGAGGCGACGATCGCCTATCTGTCGGCGCAGGTGGAAGCCGGGGCCGAGGCGCTGATGCTGTTCGACTCCTGGGCGGGCGTGCTTTCCCCGGCGCGGTTTCGCGCCCACGTCACCCAGCCGGCGGCGCGCATCGTCGCCGCGCTGCGGCAGCGTCATCCTTGTGTGCCGATCATCGGCTTCCCGCGCCTGGCCGGGCTGATGATCGGCGCATATGCGGAAACCGGCGTCGATGCGATCGGCATGGACACGCCGACCGACGCGCGCCTGGCGGCTCGGCTGCTGCCGGAGCGCATCGCGCTGCAAGGCAATCTGGATCCGCTGGCACTGGTGGCGGGAGGACAGGTGATGGCGGCGGAGGTCGCCGGCTTGCTGGACGCGATGAAGGGGCGGCCGTTCGTGTTCAA
>DATNEJ010000198.1:0-8318 GCA_035606775.1 Acetobacteraceae bacterium
AGGCTTGGCGATCGTGACTTTCGTGCCGTCGGACAGGCGCGATGCGCCGTCGACGACCACGTTCTCGCCGCCTTGCAGACCCTTGGTGACGATCGACGCCTGCTCGTCTTCGTAGCCGACGGTGATGTCCTGCCGTTTGGCCGCATCGTCAGGGCCGATCACGAACACATAGGCGCCGCGCGGCCCACGCTGCACCGCAGCCGGCGGCACGACGACGGCATCGTGCGCCGTGTCCACCTGAAGGCGGATGCTCACGAACCCGCCGGGCCACAGCAGGCGGTCGGGGTTCGGAAAAGTCGCCTTGAGCTTGATGGTGCCGGTGGTCGGATCGACCTGGTTGTCGAGCACCGTCAGCGTCCCGGTATCCAGCTTGCGCGTTGCCGTACCGTTCGCACCCTGCGCATAGGCAAGGACCGTCGGCGCCCCCTGAGCCGGCGTTTCCTGGGATGTGGTCCCCAGTGTTGACGTTGCCTGGGCCATGGCCTTCGCCACCGTCGGCAGCGCCTGCTGCGGCAGCGTGAAAATCACCGAAATCGGCTGCAACTGCGTCAGGACCACCAGCCCGGTGGTGTCGGAAGCGTGGACGATGTTGCCCGGATCGACCTGCCGGATGCCGGTGCGCCCATCAATCGGGGAAGTGATCGTCGTGTAGCTGAGCTGGGTCTTCGCCGTGTCGATCTGCGCCTGGTCCTGCTGCACCAGCGCCTGGAACTGCGCCACCTGCGCCTTCGCCGTATCGGCCTGCTGGGCAGAGGTGTAATTGTTAGCGACGAGCTTCTGATAGCGCGCGTAATCCAGCCTGGCATTGGCAAGTTGCGCCTCGTCCTGCGCCTTCTTCGCCACCGCGCCGTCGAGTGCCGCCTGGTAGGTCCGCGGATCGATCTGCGCCAGCGCATCGCCTTTATGGACGTCCTGGCCTTCCTTGAAGTTCACGGCGATCAGCGGACCGTCCACCATCGGCTTAATGGTGACGGTGTTGTATGCCTGCACCGTCCCAAGGGCATCCAGATAGATCGGCATGTCCTTGCGTTCGGCGGTCGCTTCCAGCACGGGGATTGGCTGCCCGGCGGTGCGATCGCGTGCGGCCTTGTGGGCGGAACCGGCGGGCCAGAACCAGATCGCGTAGCCGATCGCGGCGATCACCAGCAGGCAGGGGAGCGCCATCAGCCAGCGCCACCGCGCCGTTCGGCTTCGGGTCCCGGCGTCCAGCGGTTCGCGGGTCAAGGCATCCATGCCGGCTTCCTCTGTACTCGCGCCATGTCCGTCATGCAGCCAGCCGGCGGCAACCCGAACGGCGACAATCCGAGCGGCCTTGAGCGATATCGGTACCGCGATCGGCAGTGCCAACGGGTCATCGGCCAACGGGTCATCGAATGTTCTCCCCGACGGGCAGCGCCACCGCGCCGGCCGCGACGCCCGGGGATAGTCCGGGGAACTGGGCGGTGATCGCGCCCGCCGGCTGCACCCAGCCGCCGCCCAGGGCCTTATACAGGCTGAGCAGCGCCAGGTATCGCGCCAGACGCACCTGGGCCAAGGTGTCCTCGTCGTTGAACAGGGTCGTTTCGGCGTTCAGCACGGTCGTGATGTCCACTGTCCCGACCACCATCTGTGCCCGGGCGATCGTCGCCGCGCGGCGCGCGGTATCCACCGCCACCCGCTGCAGGGCTTCCTGCTCTGACGTGTAGCGCCAGGCGGTCAGCGCGTTGTCCACGTCGGTAAAGGCCTGGATGACCGCCTTGCGGTAGTCGGCGAGCAGCTCATCGTAGCGCCCCTTCGCTTGCTCCAGTTGCCCGCGCAGGGTGCCGCCATCGAAGATGGGCGCGGTCAGCCCAGCCGCCAGCGAGGCGAGCGCACCCCCGGGTGTGATGAGTTGGTTGAGCGCGGCGGCCTGATACCCGGCCGCCCCGGTCAACTGGATGGAAGGGAAGAACGCGGCGCGAGCCACCTTCACGTTGAAATTCTGGCTGACGAGCAGCGCCTCGGCCGCCGCCACGTCCGGCCGGCGCGCCAACAGGGTGGAGGGCAGCCCCGGCACAACCAGCGGCAGGCGCAACGCCTCCAGGGTGCCAGGACGCACAGTGATCGCCTCCGGCGGTCGGCCCACAAGGATGCCGAGGCCGATCAGGTTCTGCTCCATCTGGTTCTGGAGGCTGGGGACAATCGCCCGCTCCCCGGCGACCAGGGCCTCCTGCTGGGCGATATCCAGTTCATTGGCGGTTCCGGCGGCGAACCGGCCACGGATCACCGCCAGGGTCTGCTCCGCATCCGCGAGATTCCGGCGCGCCAGGACGATCCGGTCCGCCAAAGAGAGGGCGGTGAACCAAGTGGTCGCGACATCGGTAACCACCGTCAGGGCAACGGTCTGCTGGTCGAACCGGCTGAACATTGCCGAGGACACCGCGGCCTGCCGCGCGGCGCTGTTCTTGCCCCAGAAATCGGCCTCATACCCGGCGGAGAGTTCGCCGCTGTAGAGGTGGGTGTCGATGCTGAGGTTGGAGCCAACGGTGCCGGTGCTGGTGCGGAACCGGCTGGAGCTGCTGCCGGTGCCCAAACCGGTGTGCTGCCAGCTTGCGTTGCCGGTGCCATCTAGGGTCGGCAGCAGCGGGGCGCCGGCGATGCGGACCTGGGCGTCGGCCTGGCGCACCCGGGCGATCGCCGCGGCAATGTCCAGGTTGCCCGTCTTCGCCAGCGCCACCAGCGTATCGAGGTCGGGCGAGTCAAATCCGCGCCACCACTGTTCCGACGGCCAGGCGGCCTGCGCGGTTTGCGCGGTCGCCCGGTACGCCACCGGGACTTCAAGAGCCGGGCGGTGGTAGGTGGGGCCGAGGTCGCAGCCGGCCACCGACAGGGCCGCCAATGCGCCCGCCAGTTGCCCGAGATGATGTCCGACCCGTCTCCACACCAAGCCTTCAACTCCTGCCGGCCTCACGTTGCCGGCCCACCAAAACGCCATCGCGCAGGCTGTGCCAGCGGTGTGTAACCACGGTGTGTCTGACGGTTTTTTAATGGCAAAGAGCGCCCGAGCGCCGCCGGCAGGCGTTTCTGACCGCCAACCCGGCGGGCCGTGGGCAGGACAGGCATACATTCAAAACGGATGAAGCAATCTTGCGTCACGGGCAGCGATATGCAACACGCCCGGTTATAGAGATGAAATCCAAGTGGGAGACGTCTGGGGTGAGCGACACCATCCTGGAGACGCAGGGCTTGACGCGCGAATTCAGCGGCTTCGTCGCCGTCGACGATGTTGCGTTGCGCGTGCGCAAAGGTACGATCCATGCGCTCATCGGTCCGAACGGTGCCGGCAAGACCACGTGCTTCAATCTGCTGACCGCATTTCTCCCGCCGACACGCGGCAAGATCCGGTTCAATGATCGCGATATCACCGGCATGAAGCCGGCCCAGGTGGCACGCCTCGGCCTGGTGCGCAGCTTCCAGATCTCGGCGGTGTTTCCGCACCTGACCGCGTTGGAGAATGTGCGCCTGGCGTTGCAACGCGCGCGTGGTACCAGCTTCGATTTCTGGCGTTCGGAATTGACATTAAGAAAATACGATGATCGCGCGCGGGCCTTGCTGGATGACGTGGGCCTGTCCGGTTACGCGGAAACCGTTGTCACGGAGCTTCCCTACGGCCAGAAGCGGGCCCTGGAAATCGCCACCACCTTGGCGCTGGACCCGGAGATGATGCTGCTGGATGAGCCGACGGCAGGCATGGCACACGGCGATGTGGACCGTATCGTCGAACTGATCGGGCGGGTGCGGAATGGACGGACGATTTTGATGGTGGAGCACAATCTGTCCGTCGTCGAAGGGCTTTGTGACACCATCACGGTGCTGACGCGCGGGCGCATCCTGGCCGAAGGCGACTACGCCACGGTCTCCAAGAACCCCGAGGTGATCTCCGCCTACCTTGGCAGTGACCATGCCTGACATGCTGGCAATCAAGGGGCTGAACGCCTGGTACGGCGAAAGCCACATCCTGCACGGCGTGGATCTGGAGGTGCGCGAAGGCGAGGTCGTCACCCTGCTGGGACGCAACGGCGCCGGCAAGACAACGACCATGAAGTCGATCATGGGTCTGGTTCCGCGCCGGGAAGGCAGCGTCCGGTTCCAGGGCAGTGAGCTGATCGGCCTCATGCCCAATCAGATTGCCCGCGCCGGCATCGCCATCTGCCCAGAGGAGCGCGGCATCTTCGGCTCCCTGTCCGTGACCGAAAACCTGATGCTGCCGCCAATCGTCGCGCCGGGCGGATTGGATGTCGATACGATCTACACCCTCTTTCCGAACCTGAAGGAGCGCGCCCGCACCGCGCACGGCACCAGGCTGTCAGGCGGCGAGCAGCAGATGCTGGCGATCGCCCGCATTCTGCGCACCGGCGCGAAAATGCTGCTGCTGGATGAGCCGACCGAAGGACTGGCGCCGGTCATTGTGCAGCAGATCGGCCGCACGATCCGCGAGATCAAAAGCCGCGGCTTCACCGTGCTGCTTGTCGAGCAGAATTTCCGTTTTGCCGCCACGGTGGCGGACCGCCATTACCTGATGGAACACGGCCAGGTCGTCGACATGATTCCGAACGATCAGCTCGAGTCCAGCATGGACAAGCTGCACGAATACCTCGGCGTATGACCATCACGAACCCCGAACCGACGCAGTCCGCCGGCGAAGCCGGATCGCCAGGCGGCGCTCTACAAAAAATCCAACCGGCACGGGAGGAAACCAGGACGTCGTATCTCGGACCTGGAAGGAGACAACACCCATGACGCTTTCACGCCGAACTGTTCTTACCAGCGCGGCGGCCGCCGCCGCGCTGCCGATTGCGGGACGCGCCCGCGCACAGTCGAACACCATCAAGATCGGTGTGCTGAACGACCAGTCTGGCCCCTACACGAACACCGGCGGCCTCACCTCGGTCATCTGCGCGAAGCAGGCGGTCGAGGATTTCGGCGCCGCCAACAAGGGGCTGAATGTCGAGGTGATCACCGCCGACCATCAGAACAAGCCGGACCTCGCGGCATCGATCGTCCGGCAATGGTTCGACCGTGACGGCGTGGACATGCTGCTCGATGTGCCGACCTCTTCCGTCGCGCTCGCGGTGCAGACGGTGGCGACGCAGAAGAACAAAGTCTTCCTCGATTCCGGCGCCGCCAGCTCCGAGCTCACCGGCACCCACTGCTCGCCGAACTTCGTCCATTGGACCTACGACACCTATATGCTGGCAAAATCGACCGGCGGGGCGATGGTGAAGGCAGGCGGCGATAGCTGGTACTTCCTCACCGCGGACTATGCGTTCGGCAAGCAGTTGCAGGCCGACACGACGTCGTTCGTCAAGGCCTCGGGCGGCAAGGTACTGGGCGCGTCGCCCTATCCGTTCCCGGGCACGACCGATTTCTCGTCGTTCCTGGTTCAGGCGCAGGCCAGCGGTGCCAAGGTGCTTGGCTTGGCGAACGCCGGCAGCGACACGGTGAACTCCATCAAGCAGGCGGCGGAGTTCGGCATCCGCAAATCGATGAAGCTCGCCGCGCTGCTGATGTTCGTCACGGATGTGCACGCGCTCGGGCTGGACGCGGCAGCCGGATTGAGCCTGACCGAGAGCTTCTACTGGGACCTGAATGAGCGCACGCGGGCCTTCACCAACCGGGTGAAGTCCAAGACGCCGAATAACTGGCCCAACATGATCCATGCCGGCTGCTATTCCGCCACCCTGCACTACCTGAAGGCCGTGCATGACATGGGCGCGGCGGAAGCCAAGAAGGACGGCGTGGCAACCGTCAACCGGATGAAGAAGATGCCGGTGGACGATGACTGCTTCGGCCAGACCAAGATCCGCGAGGACGGCCGGAACCTGACACCCGCCTACCTGTTCGAGGTCAAGAAGCCGTCCGAGAGCAAGGGACCGTGGGACTACTACAAGCTGGTCGTCACGACGCCGGGGGACGAAGCCTATCGTCCGCTGGCCGAAGGCCATTGCCCGCTTATCAAAGCCTGAACGAAACAACAGCGAGACCGGGACGGTATCCATGGTCATGATATTTGGCGTTCCCGGTCCGCTGCTGCTCGGCCAGCTTCTGCTCGGCCTGATCAACGGCGCCTTCTACGCGATGCTTTCGCTCGGCCTGGCGGTTATCTTCGGCATGCTGAACATCATCAACTTCGCACACGGTGCGCTGTTCATGATGGGCGCCTTCACAGCGTGGATGCTGCTGTCCTACGCCGGAATCGGCTATTTCCCGGCGCTGATCCTGGCGCCGCTGATCGTCGGCGTGTTCGGCGTCATCATAGAAAAGACCATTATCTGCCGGCTCTACAAGCTCGATCACCTGTACGGCCTGCTGCTGACCTTCGGCATGGCTTTGGTGATCCAGGGTCTCTACCGCAACGCCTATGGCAGCTCGGGCCTGCCTTACAGGATCCCCGATATCCTGCAGGGTGCGACCAACCTCGGCTTCATGTACCTGCCTAACTATCGTGGCTGGGTGGTGCTCGCCGCGCTCGTGGTCTGCCTGGCCACCTGGGCGATCATCGAAAAGACCTCACTCGGCGCCACCCTGCGCGCCGCAACCGAGAACGCACCGCTGGTGCAGGCGTTCGGCGTCGATGTACCGCGGCTGATCACGCTGACCTATGGCGGCGGCGTCGCACTGGCGGCGTTCGCCGGCGTGCTGGCGGCACCGATCTACTCAGTGAACCCAAACATGGGCGACAACTTCATCATCACCGTGTTCGCCGTGGTGGTCATTGGCGGCATGGGCTCGATCATGGGATCCATCATCTCCGGCTTCGCACTGGGCGTGATAGAGGGGCTTACCAAGGTCTTCTATCCACAAGGTTCAGCCACCGTGGTCTTTCTGGTCATGGTGATTGTCCTGCTGGTTCGCCCGCGCGGCATTTTCGGGAAGGTCGCCTGACATGTTTGGATTTTCCCGCGCGCAGGGGATCGCCTTCCTGGTCATGCTCGCGCTGATCGTCATCTGTCCGTTCGTGCTGTACCCCATCTTTCTGATGCGGGTGCTGACGATGGCGCTGTTCGCCTGCGCCTTCAACCTGATGATCGGCTATGTCGGGCTGCTGTCTTTCGGCCACGCGGCGTTCTTCGGCATGGGCAGCTATGTTGCCGCCTGGACCATGAAGTTCTGGCATGTCGATGCTGCCGTCGCGATCATCTTCGGCGGCCTGACCGGCGCGGTCCTCGGCCTCTGCCTTGGTTACCTGGCGATCCGTCGGTCCGGCATCTACTTCGCGATGATCACGCTGGCATTGGCCCAGATGGTCTACTTCTTCTGCCTTGAAGCGCCCTTCACCGGCGGAGAAGACGGCATCCAGCAAGTGCCGCGCGGTCACCTGTTCGGCGTCATCAACCTGTCGAACGACATGACGATGTACTGGGTCGTCGCCGCGGTGTTCGTGGGCTGCTTCCTCCTGATCCACCGCATCATCCACTCGCCGTTCGGCCAGGTCCTAAAGGGCATCCGCGAGAATGAGCCGCGGGCCACCTCGCTGGGCTACCGCACCGACGACTACAAGCTGATCGCCTTCATTCTGTCCTGTACGCTGGCCGGCGTCGCGGGCGGCACCAAGGCGCTGGTGTTCGGCATCGCGACGCTGACGGATGTGCACTACTCCACGTCCGGCGAAGTCGTGTTGATGACCTTGCTGGGCGGCCTCGGCACGGTGTTCGGTCCCGCCATGGGCGCCGTCCTGGTGACCGCGATGGAAAACTACCTGGCGCAGTTCGGCGCCTGGGTCACCGTCACGCAAGGCGCCATCTTCGTGGCTTGTGTGCTGGCGTTCCGGCGCGGCATCATCGGCGAGATCGGCGCCTTTCTGAAGCTGGGGCTGTAATACCAGCAGCCCGCAGGGCTGACTGGTATGCGCGCAGGGTTGGTGTGGCGGCTGCGCGCGAAATCAATGACATACCAGCGGCCCGACAATCGACCGATGAGTCAAGAGTCCGGGCCGCTGGTATAAAGCTCGGCGCACTCCTCCGACCCCGGGCGGGCCTCAGGCCGGTCAGCTCAGGCTGCCCTCATAGTCACGCCAGATGCTTGGCTCCAGCCGCAGATGCGTCTCGGGCGGATAGGTGGCCGCCCAATACGCCGCCACCACCCCGGCTGTGACGTTCCACAGATCCGGATGGTCCAGCAGGTGGCGGAAAAAGGTTTCCAGCAACTGCGCACGATGGGCAAACCCGACCGCGTACGGATGCAAGGTCATATGGAAATGCCGCCCACGGCGATACTGCGCCTGGAATTCCGCACGCCAGTTGCGGAACAGCGAGTCGGCATGTTCCAGTCCCGTGCCCTTGGAAGGGAACAACAGAAAG
>DATNEJ010000199.1:0-2117 GCA_035606775.1 Acetobacteraceae bacterium
TCGCTATCACGGCGCTGTCCCTGACTACGACACCTCTTCCCCCGCCTCTTCTTCCCCGCGCGCTTCGCGGCACGCCGTTGCCTCCGGGGCGGCTTCCGCCCGGGCAGCATGCGCCGGCTGACCGCCAGCGGCCTGCTGCCCAAGCGGGCCGGGCAGCCGGTCAAGACATCCGATGCAGTTAGGCTGTCAAGCCGCTCGGGGAAGTTTTTCCGGGGCGGCGGGGAAGGCGGTCGTTTCGTCGTACTCGCAGCCGGTGGTCAGGCAGTGGTGCAGGCAGCCGAGGAGGCGGCCGAACAGGTTGCGCTGGGCGGCGGCGTGCCGGTCGCCGGCGTCTTTGCGGCGGTCGTAGTGGGCGCGGGCGCCGGGTGAGGCGGTCAGCGCGGAGAAGGCCCAGCTGTAGCCGGCGGCGGCGAGCCGGTTGTTCTTGATCTTGCGGCAGGTGACGGATCTGGTCTTGCCGCTGGCGCGGGTGATGGGGGCGGCGCCGGCGTAGGCCTTGAGGCCTTTGGCATCGGAGAACCGGGATCGGTCGTCGCCGATCTCGGCGAGCACCCGGGCGCCGGTCAGTGCGCCGAGCCCTGGGAAGCTGGTGATGATCCCGGCGTCCGGGTGCAGGTTAAAAGACTCGGTGACGGCCTGCTCGAGGTCGGCCGCAGCGGCGCAGGCGGCATCCAGCTGGCGCAGCAGGGCCAGGGCCTGGCGGCCCATGGCGTCCTCGACGAGCGGCGGCTGGCGCATCTGCGGGGCGCGGAACACCTCATGCAGCCGGGCGGCGTCGGCGTCGATCCGGTTCCGGCGGCCGGCTTTTCTCAGCAGGGCGCGCAGCTGGGGCACGGTCAGCTGGGCGGCGCCGGCCGGGGTGGGCGCGGCGGCGAGGATGGCGCGGGCCCCGGGGCGCATGATGCCGCCGCGGGCATCGGCGAAGGCGGCCAGGAAGCCCGGGTAGTACTCGCGCAGGTGCGAGCGGAGCTTGTTATGCGCTTGCGTGCGGTCCCAGACGGCGTCTTGCTGGGCGCGGGCCAGCACGGCGATGGCCTGGGCCAGCTCGGAATCGGCGGGCAGCGGCCGGTGCATGCCCAGGTCGGTGCGCAGCACGCCGGCCAGCACGACCGAGTCGCCGTGGTCGGATTTCTTCCCTGCGACCGAGTGCCGGTCCCGGTAGCGGGCCACGGCCATCGGGTTGACGGGGTAGACCGGGCGGCCGGCGGCGCGCAGGCACGCGGTCAGCAGGCCGCGGGGCGTCTCGATGGCCACCGGGACCGGGGCCTCCGGGGTGTCGCCGTGCTCGGCGAGCAGGCCTAGCAGCGCCGCGAGCCCGGCCGCGTCGTCGCTGATCCGGCGGCGGGCCAGTAGCTTGCCGTCCCGGTCCACCAGCGCGACGTCGTGGTGGTCTTCGGCCCAGTCGATCCCGCAGTAAATCTCCATCCTTCCCTCCGTTCTGCTCGATGTGGTTGCTGTTGGCGCAGATCCAAGCCGCGCGGGGCACGCACGCTGCCTAATGGAAGGGCTCGGGGCACCGCCATCCGATGAGCCGTTCGTGACCCCAGCTGCCCGCAGGCCCCGGTCTTGCCCGGAGCTCGGCGGCTCCGGCCGTGGTGAGGGGTTCCTCCTGCGGGTGGCTCAGGACACGACCACCCATACCGGCACGCGCGCTGATTCCCGCGGACGTGGCCGGCGTGTCGCCGCCAGCCGGTAATGACGGCTGGCGCCGGTGCCCGGGATCCGGCGCAAAGGGTCATGCCCCAGGCGCTGATCGCGGGTCACCGGCCCCGGCCACACCGGCCAGATCCTGCCTGTCTCAAACAAGGCATCCCGTACCAGGCTGGAGGTAGGCATGGATCCGGTCAGGCAGGCCCCGCCGTCTTAACTGAGGGCTCCGGGCCCCGGCCTGGGTCAGCGGTGGCCTGCCATATGCCCATTAGGCCTGGGTCCATGTTTCGCTGGCCGACCTGATGCGGCTGGAGGGCAGCTCGGCGCTGCAGGAGCAGTGGACGGCGCAGGTCCGGGCCCGGTGGGCGGCGCGGCGGGCCGGGGCGTCGGAAGGCGGCGGCGGCGGGGCGTGGCTGGACGGCGACGCCGCCGCGGCGATCACATGCGATGCGGCGATGGCCCCGGTG
>DATNEJ010000208.1:0-12193 GCA_035606775.1 Acetobacteraceae bacterium
GTCGCGATGGCCTTGTCGGGCGCGCGCAGCCTGAACGAGCTCAACCCAGGGTTCATCCATCGCAATGCGCCGCTCGTCGCGATGCCGCATCAGCACAGTGCGTTCCCGCTGCTGCAGGCCACGCCCGAATATCGGGGGTGAAGCAGCCCTGCCCGGCGTCGTGCCGGTCACGGAAGGATCGCCAATCATGAAGTGATAACGCCGGCCTTCTCCAGGCCGGCTCCCGTCGTGCATGATGGTTCGGCGGCGTTGCATGTGCAGCCGCCTGCCGGCGAGCAAGGCTGCATCCGCTCGCGGAGACACCGCTGGTGGCAAAGCGGGAGCGAGGCTGGTGTGACTGGCGCGGCGAAGATCGTTCTGGTTGAGGACGAGGCATTCCAGCGGCAGGTCATCGCGGAATGCCTGGCAAAGCACGGGCTGCGGCCGACAACGTTTCCGTCCGGTGCCGAACTGAAGCGTTCGGCGCTGTACGCCATGCCGGACCTTGCCCTGCTGGACGTGCATCTGAATGAACCGGAGGACGGTTTCGCGCTCGCGCGGTGGCTCCGCGGCCGATCGGCGCGGATCGGCATCATCATGCTGACCGTCGCGGGCGACACGATCGATCGCGTCGTCGGGCTGGAGTCCGGGGCGGACGATTACATTGCCAAACCGTTCGAGCCGCGGGAGCTGGTGGCGCGGGTCAGGGCCCTGCTGCGGCGGGCAAGCCCCACCGCACAGCCGCCGCCGGGGTTGACCGAGGTGCGGGTCGGTAGGGCGATGCTGGATTTGCAGCGCCGTGTGCTGGTGCTTGCCGACGGGACGGTTTCCGGTCTGACAGCCAGCGAGTTCGATCTGTTGCGGCTGTTCGTCGAGAATCCCAACCGCCCGCTGACGCGCGACTGGCTGCTGGAAACCATTGCACATCGTGACGCGGAGGCGTTCGATCGCGCGATCGACAACCGGGTCATGCGCCTGCGGCGCAAGATCGAGCACGATCCCGGAAAGCCCAAGGTGATCCGCAGCGTGCGCGGCGTCGGGTACATGTTCGTTCCCGACGACGGCTGAGCTGCCTGCCGCCGTTATGCCAGGTGATGGGAGCGCATTGCGCGCAGGGTTTCGGCCAGCAGTTGGTTCATGCCCTCGGCGGCGCTGCGGGCCGCGCTCAGGTTGCCCGTGTTGGCCGCGGTTTCTGCCCGCATGGCCTGCTGTGCCAGCCGCCCGGCACCGGCCATGCGCGCGGCGCCGGTCAGCCGGTGCGCAAAGGCAGCCAGCCGCGTGGCATCCTGTGCCGTGAGCATGGCCGCGATGTCGCGCGCGGCGGTGTCGGCAAACGTCCGCACCAGTGCGATCAGGCGGTTGGATTCCCTGCCGAACAGGCCACGCAGCACCTCCGGATCGAACAGGGAGCCGTCCGTCGCTTCGGCTGGTGCGTGCCCCTGGGTCAGGCCAGGAATCCAGCGGCCGAGCGTGCGTGCCAGCGCATCGAGCGAGATCGGCTTGGGCAGGAACCCATCCATGCCGGCCGCGAAACAGCGCGCATCCTCGCTTTTCAGCGCATCCGCCGTGACGGCGATCAGCGCGCTGCGCGCCAGTCCCTGTTCCGCTTCCCGCCGCCGAATGCCCTCCGCCAGGTCGAAGCCATCCAGCACCGGCATGTGCAGATCGAGCAGCACGATCTGGTGATGGTGCTTCTCCCACAGCGCCAGGGCCGCGGCACCGTCTTCCGCGACGTCGGCCGACAATCCCAGAAGCTCCAGTTGGCGAAGGATCACCTCGAGATTGACCGGGTGATCGTCCGCGACCAGCAGCCTTATCGCATCTGCCCGCTGCACGGGCGTCGCCTCCCTGCGCTGCCTGGCGGTCTCCACCGGCGCACGGGCGGGACCAGCCTCGGCAAGATGCAGGGTCACGGCAAAGCGGCTGCCATGACCCGGCGCGCTTTCCACCGAGACGTCGCCCCCCATGAGCTGAGCCAGCCGGCGGACGATGGAAAGGCCGAGGCCGGTGCCGCCAAACCGGCGCGTGGTGGAGCTGTCCGCCTGCGTGAATGGCTCGAACAGGCGCGCCCGTGTCGTTTCGTTCATGCCGATGCCGGTGTCGGCTACGCTCACCGTGACCAGCACGGTACCGTCGGCCTCAAGCCGGCTGTCGGCGCCGATGCGCACAAATCCCTGGTCGGTGAACTTGATCGCGTTGCCGACAAGGTTGAACAGGATCTGCCGCACCCGCATCGGGTCGCCGGTGATCCAGTCGGGGCCGTTACCTGACGGATCGGCCGACAGAGTCAGGTGCTTTTGCCTTGCCTGTGGCAGCATGGCTTCGATCGTGCTGGCGACCAGTCCGCTCAGGCTGAACGGCAGTGCTTCAATGTCCATCCGCCCTGCGTCGATCTTCGAGAAGTCCAGTATGTCGTCGATGATTCGAAGCAGCGCCTGCGCGCTTTCGCGCATCACTGCGACATTGTGCATTTGCGCGGGATCCAGGCTCGACCGTTCCAGCACCTCCAGCATGCCGAGCACGCCATTCATCGGCGTGCGGATTTCGTGGCTGACCGCTGCGAGAAAGGTGGATTTTGCGCGGTTGGCTGCTTCCGCCTCCGTACGCGCCGCTTCGGCAATGTCGCGCTCGTGTTCCGCCGCTTCCCGTGCCGATTGCAGTTCCTCGAACAGCCGGACATTCTCGATGGCAATCACCGCCTGATCGGCGAATGTCGATACAAGATCAACCTGCCGCTCGGTGAACGGCCGTACTTTTGCCCGTCCCAGTCCGATCACGCCGATCGGAATCCCTTCGCGCAGCAGCGGCACCCCGAGCATGCAGCGGACCTTGCCGACCCTTGCATCCTTCTTCTTGCCGTAGTCCGGGTCCTTCCACGCATCGACGATCTGCACGGTCCGCTTCTCCAGCGCCGCACGCCCGATGATGGTGTCCGTGCCAGGCTGGATTGCCTGTTGCCTCTCCAGCCGCTCATAGGCCGGAAGCAACCCGTGCCCGACGGCAAAGCGGAAGGCGTCGTCCTGGTAGCGGAACAGCACCGCCATCTCCGCTCGGCACAGCGCCTTTGCGCTGGTGACGACCGTTTGCAGCACGCTGGTCAGGTCGAAAGCGGAACGGCTGATGACCCGCAGGATGTCGCTGGTCGCCATCCGGTATTCCAGGGCTTCCTGCAGTTCTTCCAGCGCATCCACTTCGCCGCCGAACGGCGATGAGGCGGTGTGACGGGACGCGTCGGCCTGACCTGGGTGGAGTCTGTCTGTCACACGGTGAGTCCTTCGCGCTCGGCATGCGGCTTCCTGGTGTGCGGCAATGCTGACCCACCGCGCTTTCCCGCACAACGCGCGGCGCGACAGACGTGACAAAAGCCGACACCGGGCGCGATCGGGCTGCGACAAAGCCCTCACAAGATGGATCGGAAGACAGGCAACCAGCCGGTGGGGCGCAATGCCGCGGGGAATCCGCGAAACCGGCATGGTATTGCGGCGCATGCCTGTCTGGTGCCGGGCTGAACCGCGACCGAACACGCGTGAACAAGCCAATGAAGGCATAACAGGAGCACGACGATGGTCGACGAAAACAAGCTGCACCAGTTTGTCCACCAGATGCTCGGCGATCTCGGCGGCGCACTGACGGTGCCGCTGGTGCGCATCGGGGATCGGCTGGGTCTGTACAAGGCGTTGCACGCCAACGGCCCGATGACACCCGGCGAGCTGGCGATGAAGACAGATATTGCCGAGCGCTACGCACGGGAATGGCTGTCGCAGCAGGCAGCCTCCGGCTACCTGACTTATGAGCCGGCGACAGGGAAGTTCACTCTGCCACCGGAACAGGCGATGGTGTTCGCCGAACCGGATAGCCCCGTCTACCTGATGGGCGGGTTCGACCTTGCCATGGTAATGATGGAAAACCAGGCGTTGGTGGAGCCCGCGTTCCGCACCGGCAAGGGCGTTGGCTGGGGCGATCAATCGCAGTGCCTGTTCTGCGCCGCCGGGCGCTTCTTCCGTCCGGGCTATCACAATAACCTGGTCGCTGCCTGGCTCCCCGCGCTGGACGGCATGGCGGCAAAGCTGGAACGCGGTGCGACCGTGGCCGATGTCGGCTGCGGGCACGGGTTCTCCACCATCATGATGGCCAAGGCATTCCCGAACTCGAAATTCGTCGGCTACGACTTCCATCCAGGCTCGATTGCGCAGGCAAGGGAGCATGCGGCGCAGCACGGAGTGGCCGCGAATGCGCGGTTTGAGGTAGCGCTGTCCAGCGAATATCCCGGCAAGGACCTGGACCTTGTGACGTTCTTCGACTGCTTGCACGACATGGGCGATCCGGCCGGGGCGGCACGGCACGTGCGGCAAACGCTGAAGCCCGACGGGCATTGGATGATTGTGGAGCCGGCGGCAGGCGACCGGCTGGAGGATAATCTCAACCCGGTTGGCCGGCTGTATTACGCGGCTTCGACGTTGATCTGCGTGCCGACGTCGCTGGATCAGCCGGTCGGCGCCGCCTTGGGGGCGCAGGCCGGGTTTGCAAAACTGTCGTCCGTCATCCGTGGCAGCGGCTTCGCGCAGGTGCGCAAGGCGACCGACACGCCGTTCAACATGGTTCTTGAAGCACGCCCCTGAGATCGGCTTCGGCAGACTCCCTCTGATCGACCCCGCCGAGTGGAGGACAACTCGTCACGGCGTAAGGTAAGCCATGTGACCCGGCCAAGGTTCATGGAGCCTTGGCCGTTCTTTTGTCCGGCGCCGGCGAAAGCACGCTTCACAGTTCGCTCAGCGCCCCGACAAAAACCACTGGGCCGGTCGGCTGCTTCGTGGGCGATCCCCCCGGCGGCTCAACACTGATGGCCAGCGTCGCGCCGCTGCGGACGGATGGTGGTGCTGAGTCGACATGCAATGTGCCGTCCGACGGAATGACACCCAAAGATTTTGGACCGGCCGTGCCTGGGCCTATCACCCAGAGTTCGAAAGCGCGCCCGGTTGGTGCCGTCATGCCGGTAACGGTGCGCACCACCAGTCCGCGGCGGCCGGACGTCGCGATCCAATCCGCCTGCTCCTCCTGCGGCGCGTGCAGCACCGCGACGTAACGCGGGCCATGCGACAAAGGCGTCACGGCGATGTAGAGAACCAGGACAGCCGCCGCGGCCGCGAAGCCCAGCGTGCTCCAGCGCCAGAGCGATGGGCGGTTCCACACGCCGACGGCCTTGGGCGTTGAAGTCAGGCCATCGATGCGGGAAGCGATCTTGTCCCACGTCGCGGGCGGCGGTTCACCTGGCGGCGCACGGCCGGCAAGCGGATGGAGCTTCTCCTGCCAGAATGTCACCGCGCTGCTCAACGCCGCGTTCGTCGGCATGGCGGCTTCGATTTCGCGAACCTCATCCGGGGCGAGCACGCCAAGGACGTATTCGCCGGCCAATGCATGAAGTTCATCCTGGTCCTGCGGGATCATGATTCCAGGCACCTCCGCAGCGCCAGCAAGCCACGCCGCACCCAGCTTTTGACGCTTCCCAGCGGGCTGTTGAGATGCTGCGCGATCTCGGCGTGTGAAAAACCGTCAACATAGGCCAGCACGATACAGCGCCGCTGACTTTCATCGAGCGATGCAAGGCAGCGGTGCAGAGCCACCGCGCCTTCCTGCGCCTCGATCTGTTCGATCATGTCTGGTGCCACGGCAATGTCGCCGAGTGTGGGATCGTCGGACAGGATCTCGCGGCCGGTGCCGCGGACAGCATCAAGGGCACGGAAGCGCACGATCCCCGTCAGCCAGGCCGACCCGGCACCGCGTTCGGGCGAAAACCGGTGCGCGTTCTGCCAGATCTGAACAAAGGCGTCTTGCAGGACCTCGGCCGCGACATCGGGGCGCCGCACGATGCGCACCGCGATGCCGAAGAGCCGCCGGGATTCGAGCTCGTACAGTCGTTTCAGCGCTGCCCGGCTGCCGCCTGCAACTGCGGCGATCAGGACTGCGATGGAGGACAGCGCCGAAGCCTGGTTTTCGCTCATGAAGCCGTGACCAAAATGGCAACCCCTTATCCTGCCGCCATTTACGCGCCGCAGGGAAACTCGGATGCCAAATTCCTCACCCACCTGCATCCGGTCGGCAATCCCGCCCGTAAGAGTCTGTATGCCGCGCTGGCGGAGGACAGGCCAAGGCCCGCGGCCAATAACGGGAGTAGCCATTGAACAGGATCAAACTGCTCGCCTTCACGGCGATCGTTGCGTTTGCCCCCGCCGTTGGCGCCATTGCCGCCAAGGACCCGATGGTCGGCGGTGCCGCGATGTACGACAGCAAGAATATCATCCAGAATGCGATGAACTCCAAGGATCACACCACGCTGGTCGCCGCGGTCAAGGCGGGCGGGCTGGTGGAGACACTCGAAGGGAAGGGGCCTTTCACGGTCTTCGCGCCGACCAACGAGGCCTTTGCCGCATTGCCGCCGGGCACTGTCGACACGCTGCTGAAGCCCGAGAACAAAGCGACGCTCGACAAGATCCTGACCTATCACGTCGTGCCGGGGCGGCTCGACAGCAAGGCGCTCGATCAGAAGATCAAAAGTGGCGGCGGCAAGGCGATGCTCAAGACGGTGCAGGGCGACATGCTGACCGTCAGCGGCAGCGGCACGAACCTGACCGTCACCGACGACAAAGGCAACAGCGCGCGGGTGACAATCCCGGATGTCTATCAAAGCAACGGTGTCATTCTGGTCGTGAACAAAGTGTTGATGCCGGGCTGAATCCCGCCCGCACCGATGCCGGGCGCGGCAATCCGCATGGGTTGTCCGCCCGGCTGCGTGATCTGGAACCACGCGTGTCCGCGTTTTGCGTGGACTCTCGCCTGTCTCCTATACTCGGCACCTGAGACGACCGGGACAGCCGGCTGCGCGCAGGCGTCGCCACGCCCGGCGTGCAGCCCGACAGCGAGCCACGAGGGGACGGCCGAGATGTTCGAAGGGTTCATCCGCACGGAAATCCAGACCAGCGGCGCGCGCATCCACCTGCGCCATGGCGGCGACGGCCCACCGCTGCTGCTGTTGCACGGCAACCCGCTGACCCACGTGTCCTGGCACGGCGTCGCCAGCCGGCTTGCCAAACATTTCCACGTCGTCTGCCCCGATCTGCGCGGATACGGCGACAGCGTCGGTCCCGAGGATGGCGGGGAAAATCATATCAACTACTCGTTCCGGGCCATGGCGCTCGACCACGTCGAGGTGATGGAAAAGCTTGGCTATCGCACCTTCAGCGTGGCAGGCCATGATCGCGGCGCCCGCACCACGGCACGCATGTGCCTCGATCATCCAGATCGGATCAAACGCGCGGCGCTGGTCGATATCCTGCCCAACTATCACATCTGGACCCACACCTCGAAGCAGTGGGCGACCAAGTCGTGGCACTGGCTGTTCATGATCCAGCCCTACGACATGCCCGAACGGATGATGGCTGGCGTATCGGCGGCCTACTACATGGAAAAGAAACTGTCGAAGCCCGGCATCGGCCTGGGCTTCTTTCATCCGGAAGCGTTCGCCGAATATGTGCGCTGCTTTACCTGGAAGACCATCCGCGGCTCGTGTGAGGACTACCGCGCCTGCGCCACCTGCGACTTCGAGATGGACGAGGCCGATCACGAAGCCGGACGCAAGATCGACTGTCCGCTGCTGATCACGTGGGGCGCCAGAAGCCATACCGGCTCGGTTCACGGCGACGTCTTATCGGTGTGGCGGGACTACGCGACAAACGCGACAGGCGGACCCATCGATTGCGGCCATTACGTCCCCGAGGAAGCGCCGGACGCCGTCTTCGACGCGTTCATGCGCCACTTCGAGACCTGACGCCGAACTTTGAAGGAGGCGTCCATGCGCAGCCTCGATGTCCTCACCATCCAGCGCCTCGGTGCGGCCGATCTCGCCAGGATCGCCGCGATCGATCCGGCGGTCCGTCTGGTCGACGCGGGCGGCTGGTTCGACGGTGAGATTCGCGAGACCTGGCCTGCCCACGCCGTTACTCGCTATCTCCCGCCAGGCGCCGCCGGATCCGGCACACGGGCGGAGCGCGACCGCCTGCTGGCCGAAGCGGAGGTTATCCTCGGCGGCTGGCCATTCCCACTCGATCTGCGCGCACGGGCACCGCGGTTGAAATGGTTCCATCAGCGTCCCGCGGGCGCCAGCAACCTGCGGATTGGCGATTTGTGGGGCAGCGATGTCGCGGTGACCACATCGCGCGGGTCGGGAAACACGCTCGCCATGGCGGAATACGCGATCGCCGGTATCCTGCACTTCGCCAAGGGCCTCGACCGCGCCGTGGCGGAACGAGACGCAGGCACGTTCGACCATCGCACCTACCGGCAGTTACTGCTGGACGGCAAGACGGTGTGCGTGATCGGCGCCGGCGGCATCGGCCGCGATGTCGGCCGGCTCGCCGCCGCGCTGGGCATGCGTGTCATCGGCACGAGGCGCCATCCGGAGCCGGACGCACCGCTGCCGGCGGGGTTTGCGCAACTCGGCGGCACCGATGATCTCGACCGATTCCTGGCGGCAAGCGACTTTGTCGTGATCTGCTGCCAATGGACGCCGGAAACCACCGGCCTGATCAACCATGATCGCCTGGCCGCGATGAAGCCTGGAGGCGTGCTGGTGAACGTCGCGCGCGGGGAGATTGTCGTCGAGGCTGCCCTGGCCGAGGCGCTGGGGCGTGGCCATCTGCGGGGCGTGGTCCTCGATGTCTATAACGGCGAGTTCCAGCACAAGCCGCCGGAGCATCTGTGGCACAATCCGCGCGTGCTGATCACGCCGCATGTCTCCGGCGCAAGCGACCGGAACCTGCATGGCGCCATCGACTTGTTCTGTGACAACCTGCGTGCCTATCTCGACGGCAAGACGCTGCGGAACGTGATCGACTGGGACCTCGGATATTGAAAGACCAAGCCGTATGGCGCTCACCTCCAAAACCTATGATGTCACCGACATTCATGCCGCGCAGGAGCTTTACCACGCCAACGGCTGGACCGACGGCCTGCCGATTGTTCCGCCGACGGCTGATGCCGTTCACGCCTGCCTCGAATGGGCGATGACCCCGCCCGAACAGCTGCTCGGCATCGAACCGGTGCGCGCCGTGCCGATCACGGCGGAAAAGCTCGCCATCAATGCCGTCATGGCCGGCTGCCTGCCGATGCACTTCCCCGTCGTCCTGACAGCCTTCACCGCCATGCTGCAACCCGAATTCCTGCTGCACGGCGCCACGTCCTCCACCGGTGGCTGCGCGATCTTCGTGGTGCTGAACGGCCCCATCCGCCTGGAACTTGGCGCCGGCGGCTCGTTCAACGCGCTTGGCAACAGCGATCGCGCCACCGCGGTGATCGGCCGAGCCTTGCGCCTCGCGTTGATCAACATCCTGGAGGTGCGGCCCGGCGGCATCGATCGCTCCACCCTCGGTCACCCGGGAAAATTCAGCTATTGCGTTGCCGAGGATGAGGAGGACACGACTTGGCTGCCACTTGCCGCGCAGCGCGGGCTGCCGCCCGAAGTGTCCGCCGTCACGGTGATGGCAGCCGGCGCGCCGCGCCAGATCATGAATGAATGGGCGACGCAGCCGGAGGACATCCTGGAAACCTTCGCTGCGGAAATGCGCGCCAACATGCGCCATTATTCCATTTGGGGCGGCAACTACGCGCTGATCATCCCCAAGCAGTTGCGCGACCATTTGCAGGCGGCCGGCTGGAGCAAGACCGACATCGCCACCTTCATCCATGCCCGCGCCAGGGTGCATCGCCGCGAATGGGCCGAGGTGGGCAAGCGCGCGGTGGTGCGCGACCAGGGGGACACGGAATACACCGCACTCGACGCGCCCGATCAGCTCCTGGTGGTCGCCGCCGGCGGCCCCGCCGGTGGCTTCGGCGCCGTGCTTCCGCCCTGGCTCGGCTACAAGAGCCGCGCCGTCACCCTGCCGATCGGCGCCTGTGTTGACTGTGAGCCGCCCAGGTAGTGAAATTGCCGCATGGCGCTCCAGGTCCTCGACCCGACCAACGAAACGGTGCCCCCGCAGGGGCAGCCGGCGCCGCGCCTTGTCTCGCTCGCCGGCAAAACCGTCGGTTTCATCTCCAACGGCAAGGAGGGCGCGCAGGGATTCTTCACGCATCTTGATCGTATGTTGCGTGACGAACTCGGCGTCGCCGAGGTGGTCAGGCGCACCAAATCCAACTACAGCGCGCCGGCCGACCGGGACATCGTGGACGAACTCGCGCGGTGGCACGCCGTCGTCACCGGGGTGGGTGACTGAGGCAGTTGCTCGTCGTGCAGTTTGCATGACTCCGTCACTGCTGAGCGTCTTGGCATTCCGGCAATGGCCGTGATGACCACGCGCTTCGTCAGCGCGGCCGAATTGATGGCCCGTGTGCTCGGCTTTCCGGACTACGCGTTCGCGGTCATTCCGCACCCGATCAGCAGCGCGACCGACGACGAGTTGCGCGCAATGGCCGCCGCCGCGACAGACCAGATTCGCCGCCTGCTGCTTCGCCCCTGATCTGCCTCACGCATAGAGGTGACAGGCGACGCTATGGTTCGGCGCCACCTCCTTGCGCACTGGCGTCTCCTCCGCGCAGCGCGGCATCGCGTGCGGGCACCGTGTATGGAAACGGCAGCCTGACGGCGGCGCCAGCGCGCTCGGCACCTCACCGGCGATGGCAAGCCGCTCCTGTTTGTCGTCCGGATGCGCCGGCAGCGCCGCGACCAGCAGCGCCTGGGTATACGGATGCGCCGGGTGCGCGCACAGCTCCACCGCATCGGCGAGTTCGACAAGCTGCCCCAGATACATCACCGCGATGCGGTGGCTGATATGCGCGACACCGGCCAGATCGTGGCCGATGAAAAGGTAGCTGACGCCCAGAGTCGCCTGAAGATGCTCCAACTGGTTCATGATCTGCGCGCGGATCGACACATCCAGCGCGGAGACCGGCTCATCCAGCACGATCAGCCGCGTGTCGGTCACCAGCGCCCGCGCGATGGCGATGCGCTGGCGCTGCCCGCCACTGAACTCGTGCGGAAATAGGCTGGCCATGTCGGGCTGCATGCCGACCAAGTCCAGCACCTCGGCGACGCGCTCCCGCATCGCCTGGCGCGACATGTCGGTGTGGATTTCGAGCGGCTCGGTGATGATGTCACGCACCCGCATGCGCGGGCTGAGCGAGCTGTACGGGTCCTGGAACACCACCTGCACGGCGCGGCGGTAGTGCATCAGGGCATCGCCGTGCAGCGCCAGGATGTCCTCGCCCTCGAACCGGATGCTGCCCGCGGTCGGCCTCTCCTGCAGCAGGATCATCTTGGCGGTGGTCGTCTTGCCACAGCCGGACTCCCCGATAAGCCCGAGCGTTTCGCCCGGGAGTATGGCGAAATCGATCGATTCGACGGCCTTCACCCAGCCGGTCGGCCGCCGCAGCAGACCGCCGGTGCTGACCGGGAAGTATTTCCGCAGCCCCTGAACCTCAAGCACTGGCGCTGTCATAGGCCTCTCTCACCGGTTGTTCGGCCGCAAGCCAGCACCGCGTCGTCCAGTCGGGACCGCACGATGTCTCCACCGGTTCCTGGATTGCACAGCGCGGCATGGCATTGGCACAGCGGGGATGGAACGCGCAGCCCGGCGGCAGGCGGGCAAGATTGGGCGGCTGACCGGGAATCGCGTACACCGGCTCCTTGCTGCCAAGCGGTGCGATCGAACTGAGCAGGGCCTTCGTGTAGGGATGCTTTGGTGCGTTGAACAGGTTCCGCACGGAGCCGTTTTCGACGATCCTGCCGGCGTACATCACCGCCATGCGGTCGCACATCCGGGCGACGATACCCAGGTTGTGGGTGACGAAGATGATCGCCACCCCGGTCTGCTTCTGCAGGTCCTTCAGCAGGTCGAGATATTGCGCCTGGATGGTGACATCCAGGTTGGTGGTCGGTTCATCGGCGATGATCAGCTTCGGTCCGCCCGCCAGTGCAATGGCGCCGACAATGCGCTGGCGCATGCCGCCGCTCATCTGGTGCGGATAGTCGCGCATCCGCTGCGCCGGTGACGGGATGCGGACGGCATTCAGCAGGTCCCGCACCCGCTGGCGCAGGCTGCTGCCGCGGATGCCCCGGTGGTAGTACGCCGGCTCGCCGACCTGGCGGTAGATGCTGAACAGCGGGTTCAATGATGCCATCGGGTCCTGCAGGATCATGGCGATCGAGCGGCCGCGGATGCGGCGC
>DATNEJ010000220.1:0-10887 GCA_035606775.1 Acetobacteraceae bacterium
GCGGCCTTGATGGGTGTGCCGCCGCTGAACAGCTACGACGACCTGGCGCGCCATGCGCAGGAGGTCAAGCAACGCGGCTTTCGCGCGCTGAAGACCAACATCATCCCGATTCAGGACGGCAAGCTGTCCTCCTACGTGCCGGGATTCGGGCGCACGCCGGGATGGCCGGAGCTGAACTGGGACAACCGCCTGACCCGCGGCGTAGCCGAACAGCTTTCGGTCATCCGCGAGGCGGTCGGTCCCGATATGGGCATTCACCTCGATATCAACTTCAACTTCAAAACCGAGGGATTTAAGCGCATCGCCGAGGTGGTGGCGCCGATCAATCTGACGTGGCTGGAGATCGACACGCACGACGCGCCGGCGCTGGCCGAGATCAAGCGCGGCGCGCCCTGCCCAATCGCGTCGTGCGAGACATTGCATGGCCGGCGAGAGTTCAAGCCGTTCCTGGACCACTACGCGACTGATGTCGCCATCGTCGATGTCGTGTGGAACGGGCTGATGGAGTCGTTCAAGATCGCGGCGATGGCTGATGTCCATGAGATCAACGTTGCACCGCATAACTTCTACGGGCACCTTTGCAGCGCGATCAGCGCGACATTCAGTGCCATCGTGCCGAATTTCCGGGTGATGGAGATCGATATCGACAGCGCGCCCTGGCGCGATGAGTTCTATACAACCATCCCGACGATCGAGGACGGCGCGTTCGTCTTGCCGCAAGGTCCGGGCTGGGGCATCGATGTCAACGAAAAGGCGGTACGCGCGCGGCCGCCGAAGAACTGAGCGCGGGACCAAAGGAGAGAGCAAGTTGGCAAAATTCAAGATCGCAACCCCGTCGGGGGCGAGTTTCACCGTCGCTGGCGGCGGCTATACCGACGAAATGGCGCCGCTCGAGGGGATCGATGCGGAGATCGTTGAAGGTCCCGCCGATGAGGACGGGTTCATCCGCTTCGCCCAGGACGCCGACGTGATCTACGCCAAGGGCATGCGCTTCACGAAAAAAGTCGTTGATGGCTTGCCGCAGAAATGCCGAGCGATCGTGCTGGGCAGCGTCGGGGTGGACAGTGTCGACGTGAAGGCCGCGACGGCGCGCGGCCTTCCGGTCACCAACTGTCCGGACACCTTCATTGAGGAGGTAGCCGACCACGCAATGATGCTGCTGCTGTCGAGCTTTCGGCGCACGATCGAGCAGGACCGCATGGTGCGTGAAGGCCGCTGGCGGGAAGGACGCCCTGCTTTGCTGCGGACTCCGCGGCTCATGGGGCAGACATTGGGTCTGATCGCCTTCGGCCATGTCGCGCGCGCCGTCGCGAAGCGGGCCAAACCTTTCGGCCTGCATGTCATCGCCTATGACCCGTTCATCGAGGAACTGGTGATGGTCGAGCACGGCGTGGTCCCGTGCAGCCTGGAGGAAGTGCTGTCGCAATCCGACTTCGTTTCGATGCATGCGCCGGCAACGCCGGAGGCGGAAGGCATGCTGATGGAGAAGCACTTCCGGCTGATGAAGAAGACCGCCATCTTCATCAACACCGGCCGCGGACCCACCGTGCAGGAATCGGCGCTGATAAAGGCATTGCAGGAAGGCTGGATCGCCCATGCCGGCCTGGATGTGCTGGAGATCGAGCCGCCGGGCAACAACAACCCGATCCTGGGCATGCCCAATGTCACGCTCAGTGCCCATACGGCCTCGGCCTCCGCCCGGTTCGATCCGGCACGCAAGCGGCATGTCGGGCGCGAGCTGGCACTGGTGCTGAGCGGGAAATGGCCGATGAGCTGCGTCAATCCCGCGGTGCTGCTGCAGTCCAGCCTGCGCCGCTGGCAACCGGTATCGATGGAGCGTGGTCCGAACAGCTAGGCCGGACCTGCCGAACCATTGTCGCGCCAGTCCGGCGCGGCAATGGGCTGGAGCCTGTTCGACGCGGATAGAAGCACCGAGCAGGCTCTATTCTTTTGTCTGATCGCGTGAATCACGTCTCCGGCGGTTCCGCCTGCGAGGGATCGGATTGATCTGGTCGTGGCTTGGTACGCAGCCGCTTCAGGAAAGATCGCTTTCCCGCATGCAGACGGTGCGCACTATCGTGACTCCGGAGACGGAACGCGATGCGGCTTGCTCCGATCACGCTCGCGTCATACCAGCGGCCCGGACGCTTGACTCATCGGTCGATTGTCGGACCGCTGGTATCTCATTGATTTTGCGCGCAGCCGCGAACCTTACCCCCTGGGCAACCCTGCGCGCGTACCAGTCAGCCCTGCGGGCTGCCGGTATCAACCGGTCATGATCACTTTCCCTGGGGAGCGACACGCGTTCAGGGCACCTCGCTGCTGATCGTCGCGTTGGGGGAGGGTCTGCGCGCGACGGCATTGCCGTCATGCCAACCAAGGGATCCGAACAATGCGAGCCATTCCTGCGATTCTCGCCGTCATGTCGCTCAGCCTGCTCACCGCCTGCGGCACCACGGAGCCGGAGCGGGCAGAGGGCGGCGCCGCCACCGGTGCAGCCACAGGCGCCACGGTCGGGCTGATCGGTGGCCCGGTCGGCGTGGTCGCCGGCGGGCTGATCGGTGGCGCCACCGGTGCGGCCGCAGGCGCCGCGACCAAGCCGAGCGACGTCGACCTGGGTCCGCCGCCCTGGTACGACAATTCGAAGGCGGGACAAAACGCCGCCGACCATATGGCCAACTGACGGCCAGTGAGCCGACGAGTCGGCAAGCTGGCGGCTGGCAGACGGACTGCGGGTTAGCCGGCGGTCGAATGACCGTCCAGTTTACCGCTGGGCCAGGATGGCAGCCACGACAAGGCCGGCCGCCGCGACATAGGACGGCAGCGCGAAGCTGCCCGAATAGTCGTACAGCATGCCGGCAAAGACCGGTCCGATGATCTGGCCGACGCCGAAGGAGCCAGTCAGTTTCGCGATCGCCTGCCGCGGATCGCCGGCGGACAGAGCGCGTGCGCGCATCAGGCCGAGTGCCGTGAGGCCCATGAAGGTTCCGCCGAGGAGGATCGCCGCGGCCAGGATGCCGATCGTGCTCTGCCAGGCGACACTGGCCATGACGCCGATGGCCTCCGCGACCGCAGCGAGACCGAAGCTCGCCTGCACGCCGATACGATCGGCGAGCCACGTCCACAATGCTAGCGATGGCGCGGCGGAAAGCCCGACGACAATCCAGATGATCGGCTCCAGCGGCCGGACCGCCGGCGCCGCGCGCACGATGGAAACGATGAATGTGGCTGTGATGACGTAACCGAAGCCGAACAACCCATAGGCGCCGATCATCATGCGCAGGCCTCGGCTCGTCTGCGTACCACCCGCGTCGGCCATCTGTTGCGCTTTGACGCCCGGATCGGGAATCAGCAGCCAGACCAGGATGGTCGCGACCAGCGACAACGCTGCGCCGGTCAGCCACAGTGCCGGCCAAGCCATGCCACCCGCCTGGACGGCAGCCACGGCACCCGCCGAAACGGCGATGCCGATTCCGACACCAGCGAAATGCACGCCGGTGAGCGCGGTGCGTCCGCTCTGTGCCAACTGCTCCAGCACCAGGGCAGAGGCCAGGATCAGTATCAGCGCGCTGGCCACGCCGCCGGCGAGACGCAGGACGAGAAACGCTGGGACCCAATCCGTGAATCCCATCCAGCCGGTCGTCACCGTGCTGACCGCGAGGGACCCCAGCAACCACGTTCGGCGTGATCCCGGCAAGTGCGCATAGGCCGCAAACAGCGCGCCGATGAGATAGCCGATGAAATTCGCCGACGCGATCAGACCGGCGCTTGATTTGCTCAACCCCAGCGCCTCGACCATCGGCGGCAGGATCGGCGTATAGATAAACCGCCCGATGCCGATGCCCGCCGCCATGGCGAACAGGCCACCGAGAGCCAGGGTAACGTCATGCGCGGCCGTCAAACGGCCGGCCCGGAATGGCATGCTTGCGGCATCCTTCTGGAGAGAGAAGGGAATGTGCCATTCGTCCGGAATCCGGCAACGCCGGGGCAAGGGATGCCTGCCATGACGGCAGGGATTGCCTCACGCGGATGAATCAGTGTGCAGGCGCGCGATTACTTGACGGCGCCGCCTGTGATGCCGGCGATGAAACGGTCGAGGAACAGGCTGTAGGCAATCGCCACCGGGATGCTGGCAATCAGCGCGCCGGCCATCAGCTCACCCCAGAAGAACACGTCGCCGCGGACCAGGTCCGTCGCCACGCCAAGCGTGATCGGCTTCTGCGCGGCCGAGGAGATGAAGGTCAATGCGTAGACGAATTCCTGCATCGTCAAGGTGAAGGTGAAGATCACCACGGTGAGGATTCCCGGCACCGATAGCGGCAGCACCATTTTGAAGAATGCGCCCAGCAGGCTGCAGCCATCCACGATGGCTGCCTCCTCGACCTCGCGCGGTACCGTCTTGAAGAACCCCATCAGCAGCCAGGTGCAGAAGGGGATCGTGAAGGTGGGATAGACCAGCACCAGTGCCCACATCGAATCCTGCAGGCCGATCATGGTGATGATGCGTGAGAGAGGCAGGAACAGCAGCGTGGTCGGCACCAGGTAGGTCAGAAAGATGCCGATGCCGATCGCTTCGCCGCTCCTTCCGCCCATCCGTGCGAGGCTGTAGCCGGCCGGCAATGCGGTGACCAGGGTAATGGCGACGACGCAGACACCGATGATCAATGAGTTCAGCAGCCACCGCCCGAACAGGGTCTCGTGGAACAGGTAGCTAAAATGTTCCAGCGTCGGCGGATCGTTGAACCAGAACGGGATGTTGGTGACGTTGTACAGATCGGCGTTGGTCTTGAAGGCGGTGATCAGCATCCAATAGAACGGAAACGCCGCGGCGACGACGAGCAGAAGGACGGCGGAGTAGAAGGAGCCTTCGCGTGCGGCCGTGGTCAGGAATTTCGGCATGTCAGATCTCGTGCCGGCGGATGGAGCGGAGCATCACGATCACCAGGGCCAGCAGGACGGGGAACATGAACAGCGAGATCGCCGCGCCATGGGCAACGTCCCCATCGGTGATGCCGATCAGGAAGCCGAGATTGCCCAGGACCTGGGTGGAATTCACCGGCCCGCCATTGGTCATCAGGTAGACGATGCTGAGATCGGTGAAGGTGAACACCACGCCGAAGATCAGGCCGACGACCACGATTGGCGCGATCATCGGCAAGATGATCTGGTAGTTGCGGCGCCAGAATCCCGCCCCGTCCACCGTGGCCGCGTCCAGCACGTCCTGCGGCACGGCGGTGATGCCGGCAAGGAAGATCACGATCGAGAACGGGAAGAACCGCCAGGCGTTGACGATGACGATGCACAGCATCGCCAAATGCGGCTGGCCCAGCCAGTTCGGTGCGTCCGCCCGCGTCAGCAGGCCAAGCGCGATCATTGTCCAGTTGATGACGCTGTAGAGCGAGTCGAACATCCACTGCCAGGCGACAGTGGCCAGCGCGACGGGCACGGCCCACGGCAGGATGATCAGCGCGCGGACGATGCGGCGCCCGGGGAAGGGGCGCAGCAGCAACAGCGCGCCGAACTTTCCGAGCACAAGGCCGATCAGCAGGGAGGCCAGCGTAAAGACGAACGTGTTGACCAGAGTCTGCTGGAATGTGTCGTCCTGAATAACCGAAATGAAGTTGCTGAGACCGACGAAGCGGTAGCTGGGATTGTAGATGGTATAGGCGCTGAGTGCGTAGTAGACGGCGAGCAGGAACGGAACGGCGACCAGCAGGAGAATATAAAGGGTTGCCGGCGCGAGCAGGATAGGCCCAAGCACCTCCGCCCGATCACGCATGAACCGCCAGGACCAGGTGGCCCGACGCGGTCTCTCTTCTATGGCGATGACTTTCATTGCCTGTTCAATGGCGGCGAGCCCGCCTCCCATCAGAATCGAAATAGCACAAGGCGGCATTGCGAACGGCGAAGTCGTTCCATTCGCCGGGATGGATGCTGCCGGGCGGCACGTGCGCCAGCGGCAGTTTCGCGGTGACGGCCTGCGCCGACTCGGAGCCATTGATCGCGCCGTAGACGATCCGTTCGGCGCCCAGGTACTCCATCCGGTCGACACGGAAGGAGAATTGCGTGGCGTCGCCGCCGTTGACCATGGACTTCGGCAGGAAGTGTTCGGGGCGAAAGCCGAGCTGCCCGCCGTTCCAGCCGATCAGGTTCATCGGCGGGGTGCCGACAAAGGTGGCGACGAAGCGGTCGGCCGGATCGTCGTAGATTTCGGCCGGCGTTCCGACCTGGCGGATCTTTCCATGGTCGATCACGGCGATGCGATCACCCATGCCCATTGCCTCGACCTGGTCATGGGTGACGTAGATGGTCGTGGTCGCCACGCGCTGCTGGAACTGCTTGATCTCATTGCGCGCCGATGTGCGCAGCTTGGCATCGAGATTGGACAGCGGCTCATCCAGCAGGAACACGCTCGGGTCGCGGACCAGGGCGCGTGCCAGCGCGACACGTTGGCGCTCGCCACCGGAGAGCTGACGGGGCTTGCGGTCGAGCAGGTGCTCGATACTGAGAAGCTGGGCCGCCCAGGTGACCTTCCGCAGGATTTCTGCTCTTTCCGTGTGCTGTGTGCGCAGTGGAAAGGCGATGTTGTTGCGGATGGTGAAGTGCGGGTAGAGGCCATAGCTCTGGAACACCATGGCGATCCCGCGCGCGCGTGGCGGCAGGTCGTTCACGACGTGTCCGTTGATCTCGATGTCCCCGCCCGTCTGCCGTTCGAGGCCGGCGATGATGCGAAGGAAGGTCGTTTTCCCGCAGCCTGACGGTCCAAGCAGCACCATGAACTCGCCGTCATGCACAGTCAGGCTGATGCCGCTGACAGCATCAACGTCGCCGAACGTCTTGCGGATATTGACTGCTGCGACTGCACCCATGAACCACCTCAAGGCATGCCGGAACTCTGCCCGGCTGTGCCCCGGGTCGGCGATCGTTACTGCCATCCCGGACCGGCTGGCGTGTGCCGGTCCGGGATGCGGACTTTACGCGAGCCACTTCTTGAAGATCGGATCCGTTTGTTTCGTTGCCCATTTGACTGCGTCTTCGGGCGTCAGTGCACCGGTCGCCGCCTTGGTCATCATGTCGCACAGGATGAAGTTGTTGTACACCTCATCCGTCGCCGCCCAGGCCGGTCCGGGCCAACCGGCAACGGCGCTCCATTCGTCAGAGGTCTGAAGCACCGCCAGCTTGTCCGCCGGATGCGACGTCGGGTCGTTCGACAGGATCGGCATAGGCTTGGGCACGATATTGGGGAAGATCGGCATGTTGTAGCCGGTGCTGGCCTTGAAGGCTTCGCCCCAGTTGTCGGCATAGTATTGCAGGAACGCCAGAGCGGTGTCCTGGTTCTTGGCGAACTTCCATATGCCGTAGGCATTGGAAGCGGCGCCGGACAACTGGCGCACCGGCCCCTTCGGCGGTTTCAGGACGAAGATATTGTCCGCGAGCTTCGGGTTGATCTGCTGGGCAGAACGGTAGGCGGAAATCGGGTTGAGAATGAACGAACCGACGCCGGAATCGATGTACTGGTTATTGCTGGCGTCGTTCCATGACAGCACCTCGCTGGTCATGGCCTCCTTGTACAGCGCGGTGACGTACTTGACTGCCTCGACCGATTCCTTGCTGTCGAGCACGACATGCTTGCCGGTCTTATCCTGTACGGCACCGCCATAACTCCAGAGAACCGCGCGCCACGCCAGGTTGGGATCGTTGCTGCGCGCCAGCGACATGCCGACCGGATGACCCTTCTTCTTGAGTTTGGCGCCGCCGATCCGGAGGTTGTCCCAGGTGTCGGGGAGCATGCCGATTTCGTCCCACAGATCCTTGCGGTACATGCCTGGGATGTTGATGTAGTAATCGGGATAGGCCGACCAGGTCTTGGTATCCAGGTTGAATGCGATCTGCTGGCCGATGGTGCTGGCCTTGCCGAACTTCTTCTCAATCCCTTCGACAAGACTCGTCAGGTCGACAAGGTAACGGCGATAGAGATGCGGTCCGCCGGCGCCGTTCCACATGAACAGGTCGTGTCCGGACTGCGCCGCCACTTCGGCTGCCGCGCGCGCCGCGATGTTCTGTTCGGGAATATGGTCGACCGTGACGCTGACGCCGTTCTTCTTTCCCCAATCGCGCGCGAATGCATCGAACCATTTGTCATAGGCAGGGACGAAGTGGCTCCATTGGACGATTGACAGCGTCTTCGTCTGCGCCAGTGCGCGGGAGACGAACGGCGAGAACAGTACCGGGCCGGCACCCGCCGCGGCAACGCCGAGTCCAGCCGATTTCAACAGACTGCGCCGAGGGATCAAGAGACGGAGCTGGGTCGTTCTTGTTGGCATCGGTACGTGCCTCCCGGTTGACCGCTGGCAAAAAGCCAACGATATTCACTTCGGCCAGACACAATACGGCTCTTCGGCGTGACGTGGTTTGTGCCAAGCCGCCTGATATTCTCTCTTAGTTTCGGGACATACCTCACCAGGGCTTAAGGTGGGAGGTCCTATTTATTAAATATTCATAACCCAGGCGGGCGCTGTCACGATCATGAGATCGTGCTCAATTTCCGGGCGCCACTGCAAGAAAATGGGAATAAGCTTCGCGCCACAGCGACAGACAGAGTTGCGCCGTTGTTTCAGCAGAGCAAGCGGCCGATGGCGCTTGTACAGTCTGCGGGAGCGCTATTGCTTCGGCCGGGACAGCGGAAAGCGTGGATCCCGCCTCCGAGCAACAACGCTGCCTCCGCCAGACGCAGCACTCTTCTCTACGGTTCGTGCAAGAACCGGTTCACCAGCCTGTCCGCGTCCGCACGATCCGCGCGCAACTGAGCGCCCTCCCGATTACGTGCGCCGGACGTGAGGTAGAACCGCTCATACTGTTCATTGCGGCTCGCCAGTGCAGTGCCGGCAAAATCCCAGCCCAGACGGAAGATGCGTGCCCGCTCTTCCGCGGTCACGTCGCCGGCGCCGCGCAGGTACTTGTCGATCAGCGGACGCAACCGTGGATCGGCGAACTGATCGGCGGTCGGCGTCGCCAGCACGTTGTGCGAGCCGATCAGGCGGATGATCTCATTCACGCGCGGGAACCAGTACGGCAATACGGCGCGCAAGGCATCCATGGGACGGCGATCGAGGAACCAGGCGCCGTTGCCATACTCGTAGGCGCCCTGTTCGCCGGCAAACACCGCGGCGCGCGTCAGCTCCGCATAGCTCCAGATCTCGCCCAGCATCTGCCTTGTCACCGGATCGCTGGCGCCGATCGCCTCCGCCATCCGTGTCGCGATGCCCCAAGCGAATTCCAGCTTGGTCCATGCACGGATCATCGTCTGATGCATCGCGTTGCCGCGCCAGCTCAGCGACATCACGTTGTTGTACACGGGGAGGTTGCAGTCGATGAAGACGCGGTTCCGCGGCACCTCGACATTGTCGAAGATGACGAAGGCATCCTGCTCATCGAAGCGGCCCGACAGCGGGTGATCGAAAGCGCTGGGCGGCATCGAGACGCTGTCGCGGCACAGGAACTTAAGACCCGGCGTATCCATGCGGATGCTGAAGGACAATGCATGCCGCCGGCTGGCGTCGGGCATCGGCGCACTCGGGTAGACCGCGATCTCATCGGAAAACGGTGCCAATGTCGCCAGGACGCGCGCACCGCGGACCAGGATGCCATGCGCGGTATCCTCGACCTTGTGCAACTGCGTCTCATCCAGCCCGGTCGGCACGTTGCCTTTGGATTTGTCCACCGTCGCGTGAACCAGCGTGTGCGTCAGGCTGATGTCCTCGCGGGCCAGTTGCTTCTGGAAGGCAACCAGATTAGCGGCGCCTTCGTCGTTGCCGTTCGCGCCCCACTCGTCGCTTCGTCCGGCGAAGCCCGCATAGGTGACGTTCATGTAGTCGGGCGTGCGGCCCATCAGCCCGACCGAGAATTCCGCCACCCGCCGCAGCGCCTTGTGCCGGCGCAGCAGGTCCTCGCTGGAATGGGGGATGATATGGCTGACCGCGATCTGCTCCCCGGTTTCCGGGTCCGGCATCAGGCAGTCGTCGGGATATTGGTAGTGCAGGTCGAACACGGCGGCCAGCGCCTCCGCCGCGCCGCGCAGCGCGGGGTGATCAAGCGGATCGGTGATCCTGTCGCGGCCCAGCCAGACCTCCCGTCCGTCGCGCAGGCCCCGCAGAAATTCTGCCCCGGTCCGTGCCGGCATCGCTGTCTCTCCCTCTCTCGGCCCGGGAAAGTGCCTCGCCGGCCCCCGGCCTATTTCACCACCGCCACCCGCAAGGCGTTCGTCGTGCCGGCCTGCCCGAACGGGATGCCGGCGGTGACGACGATCTCCTCCCCGTGCCCGGCGAAACCTTCGGTCAGGGCCGCGCGCCCAGCTCGGGTCACCGCTTCGGACATCGAATGCACTTCCGGCGTAACCAAGGCATGCACGCCCCAGACCACGGCCATCCGGCGCGCGGTGCCGGTGTTCGGGGTCAGGCCGATCACCGGCGCCTCCGGACGCTCGCGCGCCACCCGCAGGCCGGTGCTGCCGGAATCGGTGAAGGCGACGATGGCCTTCGCGCCGATGGTATGTGCCACCTGACGGGCCGCCGCTGCGATCGCGTCGGCAGCGGAGTGTTCAGGCGCCGCGCGGGAGGCATCCATCGTTGCCCGCCAGCCGGCATCCTGCTCCACCCGCGCGACGATGCGCTCCATCATGTTCACGGCCTCGTACGGATATTGCCCGGCCGCGGTCTCCCCGGACAGCATCACCGCGTCGGCCCCGTCATACACCGCTGTCGCGACATCCGATGCCTCGGCCCGCGTCGGGGCGGGGGCGTTCATCATGCTTTCCAGCATCTGCGTCGCGACCACCACCGGCTTGCCCATATAGCGGGCGAGCCGGACGATCTTCTTCTGCGCCAGCGG
>DATNEJ010000221.1:0-15805 GCA_035606775.1 Acetobacteraceae bacterium
GGACCGGCTGGGGCTCGGGCCGGAAGGCGTCGGCATCCTTGCCAGCATGGACGGCGTCGGCGCGTTCTGCGGCGCGATCCTGCTGGCGCTGTGGCTGCGGCCCGCCTGGTACGGTCGAGCGTATCTGGGCGGCGTGACGGCATACATGGTGATGCTGACGGTGTTCGCGCTGATTCCGCAGCCGCTGATTGCCGGGCTGGCGCTGGTGTTCACCGGCCTCGGCGGCGCGGGTTTCAGCACGATGCAGGCGACGCTCGTGTATCTGGCGGCACCGCCGGAAATGCGCTCGCGCATTCTTGGCGTGCTCTCGGTCTGCATCGGTATCGGGCCGGTCGGCTTCGTCGGCCTCGGCCTGCTGGCCGACGCGATCGGCGCCCATTGGGCGACCGCCGTCACCGGTGTGACCGGCCTCCTGGTGCTGGCCCTGACCCGCCCGTTATGGCGGGCGATCTGATCGCATCTTGAGCGTGATCGTCGCAGGCGGAACCGTCGGAGACGCGAATCACGCGATCAGACCAAGCTCTACTCGTGCTGGGGATGAATCGACGAGGGGTCAGCCGGCTGGAAATACCCCAGCGTGCCATCTTCCCATTCAGCCCCGCCCCGATCCGTCCTATACTCCCCGCATGACCCAGTCCCCGATCGTTCAGACCCGTCAGGCCGCGCTGGCGCGGCTGGCGGCGCTTGCCGCGCGCCCCGACGGACGGCGGATCACGCCGCTGTTCGCCGCGGATCCCAACCGGGCGCGCCGGTTCAGTGCGACGTTCGACGACCTGACCCTGGACTTCTCCAAATCCGCCATCGACGACATGGCGCTGGATGCGCTGTTCGATCTCGCGTCCGCCGCCGATCTGGAAGGCTTTCGCCGCCGCCTGTTCGCCGGGGAAGCGGTGAACACCACGGAGCATCGCGCCGCCATGCACATGGCGCTGCGTGCGCCGGCCGACTCGGGCCTGCGCGCCGCGCTGCCGGACGGCAGTGAGGACGCCGCGAAGATCGCCGCTGTCGAACGCGCGCGCATGCGCGACTTCGTCGAAGCGGTACATGCCGGCCGCAAGACCGGTGCCACCGGGCAGCGCTTCACCACCGTCGTCACGGTCGGGATCGGCGGTTCCGACCTCGGCCCGCGCGTCGCCACGGAAGCGCTGACCATCGGCCGCAGCGACGCGCTGATGCAGGCCCGGTTCCTGTCCAATGTCGACGGCCACGCCTTCATCGAGACGACGAAGGACCTTGATCCCGCGCGCACCCTGGTGCTGGTCGCGTCGAAGACCTTCACCACGTTGGAAACCATGATGAACGCCGCCGCGATGCGCGACTGGATCGTCGGCGCGCTGGGTGAGGCGGCGGTGGCATCGCACTTCGCCGCGCTGTCCACCAACCTGAAGGCGGTCGCCGCCTTCGGCATCGCCGAGAACCATGTGTTCGGCTTCCGCGACTGGGTGGGCGGGCGCTATTCGCTGTGGTCGCCGGTCGGGCTGGTGATTCCGCTCGCGGTCGGCTGGCCGAAATTCCAGCAGATGCTGGATGGCGCGTGGGCAATGGACTGCCACTTCCGCGACACGCCGCTGCGCCGGAACCTGCCGGTGCTGCTGGGCCTGGCCGGCATCTGGAACGTCAATGCGCTCGGCTGCGCCACGCAATGCATCCTTGCCTATGACGACCGGCTGCGCCGCCTGCCCGCACATCTGCAGCAGGTGGAAATGGAATCCAACGGCAAGCACGTGCAGCTTTCGGGCGCGCCAACGGGCTGGGACACCTGTCCGATCCTGTTCGGCGAACCGGGCACCAACGCGCAGCACAGCTTCATGCAGCTTGTCCACCAGGGCACCCGCCCGGTGCCGGTGGATTTCATTCTTGCCGCCGAACCGGACCATGCGCGCGCCGACGCGCACCGCGCACTGGCGGCCAACGCCTTCGCCCAGGCCGAAGCGTTGATGCGCGGCCGGACCGAGGCGGAAATCCGCGCCGAAATGGCGGCGCACGGCGCCACGGCGGCGGAGATCGACGCCGTCGCCCCGCACCGCGTCGCGCAGGGGGAGCGGCCGTCGAACACGATCCTGTTTCGCCACCTCGATCCGTTCAGCCTCGGCCGGCTGATCGCTCTCTACGAACACAAGGTCGCGGTGCAGGGCTGCCTGTGGCACATCGACAGTTTCGACCAGTGGGGCGTGGAGCTCGGCAAGCAGCTTGCCGGCGGCATCCTGCCAGAACTTTCGCCCGGCGTGGTGCCGGGCGCGCACGACGCCTCCACCACCGGCCTGATCGCCCGCTTCCGCACGCTGCGCGGGGAAGCCTGACCGACCCATGTCGCGCATCCGCCTGCTGCCGGAAACCACGGTCAACCGCATCGCCGCCGGTGAGGTGATCGAACGGCCGGCCGCGGTGGCGAAGGAACTGGTGGAAAATGCCCTTGATGCCGGCGCGACCCGCATCGCCGTCGCCCTGGAAGGCGGCGGCATCGATCGCATCGAAGTGACCGACGACGGCGCCGGCATGACGGCCGAGGAGCTCGGCCTCTGCGTGCTGCGCCATGCCACCTCGAAGCTCAGCGACGAGACGCTGGTGCACATCGCCACCCTCGGCTTTCGCGGCGAGGCACTGCCTTCGATCGGCGCGGCGGCGCGGCTTGCCATCACCTCCCGGCCGGCCGGCGGCGATCATGCCAGCACGATCAGCGTGGAAGGCGGCCTTGTGTCCGACGTGATGCCGTCCGCCGGCCCGTTCGGCACGCGGGTGGTCGTCCGCGACCTGTTCTTTGCCACCCCGGCGCGGCGGAAATTCCTCAAGCATCCGCGCACCGAGGGCGATCACGCGGAAGCCGCGGTGCGCCGCCTGGCCCTGGCCGCGCCGCAGGTGGCGTTCCGGCTGGAATCCGATGGCCGCGTCAGCTTCGATCTGCCGTCGCAGGATCGGGCGGTACGCGTCGCCGCGCTGTTCGGCGCGGAAGCGGCCGGCGCGATGCTGCCGCTGGAGGCCGAACGCGGCGCCTTGCGGCTCAGCGGTTTCATCTGCTCCCCGGCAGTGACCCGCGCCACCGGCACCGCCCAGGGCCTGACGGTGAACGGCAGGCCGGTCGTGGACCAGTTGCTGAAGGGCGCCGTCCGCGTCGCCTATCGCGACGTGATCGCCGTTGGCCGCTTCCCGGTCGTGGCGCTGTATCTCGACCTGCCGCCCGATGAGCTGGACGTCAATGTGCATCCCGCCAAGACGGAGCTGCGCTTTCGCGACACCGGCGGCGTCCGCGCGCTGGTGATCGGCGGCATCCAGCGCGCCCTGGCCAGCGGCGCGGGTACCGCGGCGCCGACGCCGGTCCTGATGCAGCACCGGCCGTCCCTACACTTGTCGTATCCCCGCCAACCCGCGGCAGGCATTCATGCCCTGCCGCTGCCGGGCCTGACGGCGCCGCCGGCCATGCCTTTCGGTGCCGGCGTGGCCGAGGCGCAACTGCCGTTCGATGCCGGCCCGGCCGCGCGGCTTCTGCCCGCCACCACACCGCGTCCCGATCATCCGCTCGGCGCACCGGTCGCGCAGGTGCTGGACACCTACGTGATCGCCGTCGCCGCCGATGGGTCGCTGGTGATGGTCGACCAGCACGCTGCACACGAACGCCTGACACACGAGGCGATCAGCGAGCAGATGCGCGATGGCGGAGTCCGCAGCCAGCCCCTGCTGCTGCCGGCCGTGGTCGATCTGCCGCCCGCCGACGCCTCCCGGCTCGTCCTGCGTGCCGACGAACTCGCGGCGCTCGGCCTGGAGATCGAAGCCTTCGGCCCCGGCGCGGTCATGGTGCGCGCGCTGCCGGCCGCGCTGGGTGCCCCCGAGCCGGCGCCGCTGTTGCGCGATCTGGCGGACGAGCTCGAGGAGCTGGAGGAAACCACCGCGCTGGCGGCTCGCCTGGATGCGGTGATCGCGCGCATGGCCTGCCATGGCAGCATCCGCGCCGGCCGGCGGCTGAACGCCGCCGAGATGGACTCGCTCCTGCGGCAGATGGAGGCCACGCCCCGCGCCGCGACATGCAGCCACGGCCGGCCCACCTTTCTGAAGCTGTCGAAGCTCGAAATCGAAAAGATGTTCGGACGGCGCTGAAGCCTGTTCAGCGCCGCCCGAACAGGCTTCGGCTCCTTGTCTGATCGCGCGATTCACGTCTCTGGCGTGCCGCCTCCGACGATCGCGCTCGCGTCATTCAGGACGCCGCCCGCGTGGGCGCGCAGCCGCCCGGCCGCAGCTTGCGCGTGACCGAGGCCGGGAACCGGGCCAGCCGGTCCGCCGGGCGGATCGGCCGCCGCACCAACTCGCCGGTGCAGTTCGGGCACCGTCCGCCCAGCACTGTCTCGGCGCAGGTTGCGCAGAACGTGCACTCGAAGGAGCAGATGCGTGCCGCCTGACTGTCGGGCGGCAAATCCTTGTCACAACATTCGCAGTTCGGCCGCAGTTCGAGCATGGCGCACTATCCGTTCGCTGTGGCCGCCGGACCGGTCGAGGCTTCCCGGCGGAGCGGAAATCCCTATCATCAAATCATCCGGCATCCGAGACCGGAGAGAGGAAGCGAAGCATGGTTCGATACCCAGCCCCGATCCGGGCACGAGCGGGGGCGCGCGTATGAGCGAGACGCATCCGCAGATCGAGCGGGCGCGGGCCCTCGCGCCGCTGATCGCCGGGGACGCCGAGGAGATCAACCGCATCCGCAAGCTGACCCCGGCGATCGTCACCGGGCTCAAGAGCGGCGGCTTCTTCCGCATGCTGCAGCCGAAATCGATCGGCGGGATGGAATTGCCGCCGCTCATCTTCACCCAGATCACCGAAGCCCTGGCCAGCATGGACGGCTCCGTCGGCTGGGTGGTCTGCCAGAGCAACGGCTGCTCGATGTCGGCGGCCTATCTGGACCCCGCCGTGGCGCGGGAGATGTTCGGTCCGGTGGACGGCATCCTTGCCTGGGGTCCGCCCGGGCCGTTCGAGGCGCAGCCGGTCGAAGGCGGCTATTGCCTGTCCGGCACTTGGCGTTTCGCCAGCGGCAGCCAGAATGCCACCTGGCTGGGCGCCCATGCGCGCATTGCCGGAACCGGGGAACTCCGCAGTTTCCTGTTTCCGAAGGCGCAGGCGAAAATGACCGACATCTGGCACACGCTCGGTCTGCGCGGCACGGCCAGCAACCAGTACTCGATCGCCGATCTGTTCATCCCGGAAGAACGCGCCATGCACCGGGACGACCCGGCGTATCGCCAGGAGAACGGCCTGCTGTACCGGTTCACCAGCGGGCAGCTTTACTCGATCGGCTTCGCCGGCGTCGGGCTGGGCATCGCGCGCGGCCTGATCGATGCGTTCCTGGCGCTGCCTGGGAACAAGGTCGCCCGCGGTGCCAGCCGGCCGATGCGGGATAACAACGTGGTGCAGTCGCAGCTTGCGCAGTCGGAGGCGCGCTGGCGGTCCGCCCGCGCCTTCCTGCACAACACGCTGGGCGACGTTTGGCGCCATGTCGAGCAGCACGGCGAGATGACCGAACACCATCGGGCGATGATCCGCCTGGCCGCGACCTGGGCGATCCAACAATCGCGGGAGGCGGTGAACACGCTGTTTCACGCATCCGGTTCGGTTGCGGTGTTCGAGGAAAGCCCATTCGAACGGCGCCTGCGGGACATGCACACGGTCGCGCAGCAGGCACAGGGACGGCAACTTCACTTCGAGACGGTCGGGCAGATCATGCTGGGTCTGACTCCGGAGAATCTTTACTGACCGGGAGACACCTCATGCCGGCACAATCGCTGAACCACTACACGATCAAGGTGCGCGATCTGGAGGCGACCAAGAACTTCTATCGCGATGTCGTCGGCCTGACCGTCGGCGACCGGCCGCCGCTGACCTTCCCCGGCTACTGGCTGTATTGCGGCGGCGTGCCGACCGTGCATCTCGTCGGCTATCGCGCCGACGATGCGGTGATCGCGGACGGCCCGTCCTATCCTGCTGCGACCGGCCGGCTGGACCATATCGCCTTTGCCTGCGAGGGGCTGAAGGAGATGCGGACCAATCTGCAAAGCCGCGGCATCAAATACGATGAGCGTGTGCTGCCGCGGCTGAACATGACGCAGTTGTTCTACCTGGACCCGGACGGCATCGCGGTGGAATGCAATTTCGCCGCGCACGAGACCGAGGCGCAGGCGGGCAAGGGGTACTAGACTCCGATCGTCGCGGGCGGAATCGCCGGAGATGTGAATCACGCACGCAAACAAGGAATTGGCAGCCTGATCGTTTCAACGACCCGACGCGATCAGGCCTTATGCCACTCCGCGTAAAAGCTGACCTGCTTGAGGTAAGGGTAGTCGGTCGGGAAGGTGAGGCGGTCTGTGGTTAGGCGTTCCATGCCTTGCAGAGCGCATCAACGACCTCGTAGCTGTTCAGCAATCGATGGCTGAGGTGACGTTCGCGCAGATGGAGCCAGACCGGTTCCACCGAATTGAGTTCCGGGCTGTAGGGGGCTGCGGCACCAAGGAGATATTCCTGGGCACCTTGAGGTCCGTGGCGATATGCCAGCCAGCCTGATCGCCGACCATCACGGCATGTTCGCTGGCGAGCCTGGCGGCGAACTGGTCCAGGGACAGCTGCATCGCCTGGGTGTTGAGGTGTGGGAGCACCAGCGCGAACGCCTGACCCGCCCCGGGCTACACAGTGGCGAACAGGTGCGCCCGGGTGTAGCGCTGATTGCATAATCCCGGGGGCAGAGGTGGTCTCGGAAAATCGGACAGTCTGGTAAGTGGATTTTCCTGCCCTGATGCCGTCTCCATGGCCGAACCGGAGCAAGTGCACCGATCAGTCGGCAGAGACGCGGCGTGCTGCGGCGATTCCGCCTGTTGGCCTAAAAGCCGCCCGCTCCTTGCTGCGCCAGACGATGCCAATGGCCGCTACCAATACGAATCCGGTGGCTGCGACGATGTCGATGGCGTGTAGCGGCCCCAGGAAATCCGCCAAGGTGCCGACCAGGAGTATCCCCAGCGGCCCCATCCCGATGCACACCGTCAGCAAGCCCATCAGTCGCGAGCGTATAGGCGCCGGCGCGTGCAGCACGATCAGCGATGTCTGCATATTGGAGAAGGCTGCCGAACCAAACCCGCCGACGGCCAGCAGCAGGCACGCGAGCCAGAATGACGGCGCGACCGGCATCAGCATCACGCAGAGCAGGAACAGCAGGGAACCCCCCACCATCAGCACGCGGCCGCTTATCCGCGGTTCGCGGCGCGTGAGGAAAAAGCCGCCGATGAATGCGCCGAACGATTCCGCCGCGGCCAGCACACCGACCAGCGTGGCGGAGACCTGAAAGACGTCCCGCCCGATCGGCGCGATCAGCGCGGAATAGGGGAAGCCCAGCAGGTTCATGGCAACGGTCACGGCGAGCACGCCGGCGATGATCAGGTGCTGACGGGCAAACGCGATCCCCTCGGCGAGGTCGCGGGGCACATGTCCAAGCACGAGCTTGCGGATTTCCTGGCGGTAGGGCAGCCCGGCGGCAAGCATTGCCGAGATTCCGTAGACGCAGGCGGAGACCGTGAACGAGCCGGCAATCCCCAGGCGCTGATAGATGACCCCTGCCGCCAGCGGACCGATCAGCCGGGTGAAGGAATTGGTCATGGTGTCGAGCGCGAGCGCGCGGGAGACCAGGCGGCTTTCGACGCTCTCGCCGACCATGCGGCGCCGCGTTGCCATCTCGGTCGACCACACCGTTCCGGCGACAAGGGCCGCGACCGCGACGTGCCACGGCCGGGCGACACCCATGGCCGCAAGCATCGCGACGGTGGCGGAGGCAAGGCAGGTCAGCACCTGCCCGATCAGCACCACGTGCTTGCGGTTGACGGCCTCGGTCATGACGCCGGCAAAGGCGCCCAGCAGAAACATCGGCATGGTGCGCGCGGCGGTCACCACCGCGACGGCAAACCCCGAGCCGGTGACGTCCAGGGTGAACAGGGCCGCGGCCAGCACCTCAAACCAGCGCATGGTGTTGACGCAGCCGCCGATCGCCCACAGGCGCAGGAAAGCCGGCGAGCAAAGCATGGCGCGCAGGCCCGGTTCGGCGGCGCTGTCCATCGGTGCCTGGCTCAGCCTTGTCCCACATGAACGGGTGGGACGGCGCCGAACCAGGCAGGGCGGTGCCGCTCGATCTGGGCGGCGAGCCGCAACAGCACGTCTTCCCGCGCGAAGTTGCCGTGCAGTTGAACGCCGAGCGGCATGCCGTCGGTGTCGAATCCGGCCGGGAGGCTGATCGCCGGCAGGCCGGTTTCGTTGGCAGGCATCGTGTAGCGGCAGGCGTCGGCCAGACGTTCGACCCAAGGGTCTATGTCTTCATCACGCAGCAGCGAATAGGCACCGTTGGCCATTGGCACGCGCACCGCCAGCGTGGGTGTCAGCAGCACGTCGTAGCGTTCCATCAGGGCCCCGAATTGCCGTGTCACGGTGTTGTTCGCCATCATCATGCGGAAGATGTCGAACTTGTCGTAGCGTTCCGACGCTTGGCAATGGCGCCAGGTCATCGGGGTCAGCAAGGTCTGCAGCTCCTGCCTGCCGACGTCCCTCTCCTCTGCCAGTGCCGGCAATGTTGCTCTGCTGCCGATCCACTGCGTGATGTAGGCCCACCACAAGGTTCTCCAGTCGCAGATCGTGCTGTCGTCGATCTCCTCGATTGTGTGCCCCAGGGTTTCGAGCAGCGTGCCGACGTCGCCCACCCTGGCAGCCACCTGGGCGTCGGTGGCACTGGTGCGGCCCCATCGTCCGGTCGACACGCCGATACGCAAGGCCGCCGGATCGGCCTGGATCGCCTGGCGGTAGGAGACGGCAGGCGGGCCCATGTGGATGAAGGACCCGCCGTTGGGAATGCGGGTCAGATAGTCGTAGACCGCCGCGGTATCCCGCACGCTGCGCGTGACCACGCCGTCGATGCTGATCCGCGTCACGTACTCGTTGCGCACGAGCGGCTGAGGCACGCGTCCGCGCGACGCCTTCAGCCCGACCAGGCCGCAGAACGACGCGGGAATGCGGGTTGAGCCGCCGCCATCCGATGACATGGACAACGGCACGATCCCGGCCGCCACCGCTGCCGCCGAACCGCCTGACGATCCGCCGGGCGTGCGCTCCAGGTTCCAGGGATTGCGCGTGACGGCCGGCCCATCGCCGTAATCGGTGGTGGTGTCGAAGGTCATGCCGAATTCGGGCGTCGTGGACCGGCCGAGCGGCACAAGCCCGGCACGCAGGAAATTTTCGACCGTCGGATCGGTTGCTGTCATGACGGTGCCGCGCATCAGCGCCGATCCCGAGTCCTGGACGCGGCCGCGCAGTCCGGAGCCGAGGTCCTTCAGGAACAGCGGAACACCGTGCAGCGCGCCCTCCGGCTCCGGACGATCGACGGCCGGGTTGTCAACGACGTCGCCGAACACGTCGATGACCGCGTTCAGTTGAGGGTTCAGCCGCTCGACCGCTTCCTGTGCCTGCGCCGCCAGTTCGCGCGCGGTCACCTGTCCGGTTCGCACCAGGGCCGCCAGGGCAGTTGCGTCGTGGCGCGCCCACTCGTCCCAGCCCATCACGCCCATGATGCTTCTCCTCCCCGGATCGCACGCCCGGCCAGGAATGGACCGGTCTGGCGCCTTGGTACTATCATGCACATCCGGAGCAGACTCCGGCAGAGGGGACAGCAGGGATGAACGATACAGTGGCCGCCATGCCGCACTTCGACCGAACGGCCGAAGACCTTGGCAATATCGTGGAACTGGGTCACGTCAACGTCACCGTTCCGGATCAGAGCAAGGCCGTCGCATTCTACCTGATGGGCCTTGGGCTGACACGTGACCCGTACCTGATGGCAGGCCTCGAGAACATGTGGGTCAATGTCGGGCGGGGTCAGTTCCACCTGCCGACCCGCGAGGCACAGGTTGTGCGCGGCACGACCGGCCTGGTGCTTCCGGACCTCGAAGCGCTGCTGCAGCGGCTGCACTACGCGAAGAAGTTTCTGGAAGGCACACAGTTCAGTTTCCGCGAGGCGGGCGACGTGGTGGAGACGGTGTGCCCATGGGGCAACCGCATCCGCGTCCATGCGCCGACGCCGGAGAAGTTCGGCCCGATGCGCGTGGGCATGCCCTATGTCGAATTCGACATTCCTGCCGGCACTGACCTTGGCAAGATCGTCCGCTTCTATCAGGAGATTCTGGGCGGCATAGCCGGTGTCGCGAACGATGAGCGCGGTCCGTACGCCTGGGCGAGCACATCGGCCGAAAGCCGGGTGATCTATCGGGAGACAGGCGCGAAGCAGCCCGAATACGACGGCCATCACATCCAGATCACGCTGGCGGATTTCTCCGGCCCGCATAAGAAGCTTCTGGAGCGAGGACTGATCAGCGAGGAAAGCGATCAGCATCAGTACCGCTTCCTCGACATCGTCGATCCCGACAGCAACAAGCCGCTGTTCCGCATCGAGCATGAAACGCGAAGCATGCGGCATCCGATGTTCAACCGGACCTTCGTCAACCGCAATCCGGACATGAACAACCGCAATTTCGTCCCGGGTTACGAAGTCGGGCTTTGGGCACTGAACTGATTAACCGATTCGGCCGGCAGGATCCTGCCGGCCGCTTTCTTTGAGGCAAGGTCTTCATTATGTCCGCAATGACCCCCTATCGCGTGTCTGCCTACAACACGGCCAAGGCGTCCGAGAACAAGATCCACGACGACGCCACGGCGCGCCGGTTCGGCTTCAAGGGCGGTCTGGTGGGCGGGGTGCATGTCTATGCCTACATGGCGCACATGCCGGTGCAGCGCTGGGGGCGCGACTGGCTGGAGCGCGGCACCGGCGAGGCGCGCTTCGGCAAGCCAGTCTACGAAGGGGAGACCGCCGAAATTGCCGCGGTTGAGGACGCGGATGGACTGGCGGTGACGGTCACCAGCGGGGGCGTGACCTGTGCGACGGGCCGCGCCGGTCTGCCGCCGGTGGCGGGCGCGGTGTCGGTGGCGGAGTACAAGGCGGTCGCGCCGCGGGCCGAACGTCCCGCGGCCGATGAGACCTCCCTGGCGGTTGGCGAGTGGCTGGGCATGACTCCGCTGCTCATTACGCCGGAGTACCACGCGCAGGACGTCGCCGATACGCGGGAGACGGATCCGCTGTATCGGGCGCAACAGATCGTGCATCCGGGCACGATCCTGCGCTGCTGCAACTGGGTGCTGAGCCACAACGTGGTTTTGCCGGCGTGGATGCACATGGGCAGCACGGTCCGCAACCTGGGCGTCGCGCGGGTGGGTGATACGCTGAGCGCGCGGGCCCGGGTGACCAAGAACTACGAGCACAAGGGTCATAAATGGGTGGAGGTCGATACCCTGGTGCTGGCGAATGAAACCACGCCGCTGGCGCAGGTGATCCATATCGCGATTTATCGTCCGCGCCAGCTGGCGGAGGCGGTGTAGGTCATATCGGCGGACTTTGTGCCGGAAGCTGGGAGCCGGAAAGACGGCGTCCTGCGGAACTGCCTGCGCCCGCTTTGACGTGTGATCCCCTGTGTGAAGACGCCGGCAGATCGGCGGCCCATGTGCCGTACGTCTCGCAACAAGGATGGGGTTGAAATGTGTACGGTGATGCGATATATATCAGGTGATGATAGGATATGTCTGGGCGAGACGAGCACACACTCGAGTTCCTGCTGGCGTTCGACGGACGCATTCATCACCTGGAACAGGGATATTGGCTGAAATTCGAGATCAAGCGGATCGAGCCGACGCCAGAACGCCCGCACGGGCTGAGGTATTCGTTCACGCTGCACAACGCCGACGGCAAACGGCTCATGGGTTTTGACAATGCACACGGCGTCGCGGCACAGGGCTCAAAGTTTGCAGCTCGAACGATCGAGCATGATCACTGGCATCGAACAGGCGACGACGAGGGGCGCCCTTACTCCTTTACGACGGCGGACGCGCTGCTCGCCGACTTCTTCGACGAGGTACGACGGGTTCTCTCGGAGCGAGGTGTGTCCGACGAGGTGACTGGCGAAGAGGTCAGCCGGAGGCGGAGGTCGCGATGAAGGTTCAGACTTTGAGGGCTCTCGAAGCTGAAATGCGCGCGGTCGCGCGCGGTGAATGCCTTGCGGCGCTTGACGCGGCGCATGCAAGCATTGAATCCGCGGAGGCACTTCTGCGCCTGCTGACTCCGGAGAACCGCAACCTGATGAAGGTAATCCGAGACAAGAAGCCGCAATCCGTTGCCGAACTTGCGAGATTGACGAAGCGCGCCGAATCCAACCTTCTGCGGACCCTCGCCAAGCTCGAAGCCTTTGGCCTGATTGAAATGAAAACTGTCGAGCATCGCAGAGTCCCGACCTCGACGATCGGCAAGCTGCGTGTCGAAATCGATCCATACGCAATGGCGGATCGCCTTGAAATTGTCTGATTATCGCGCGTGACATGAGCAGCCCTATCGTCGAATACGAAGATGTTGTCCGGCCGGAATGGATCGATTCCAACGGACACATGAACCTTGCCTACTATGTCGTGGTGTTCGATCTCGGGACGGATCGGCTCTACGACACGCTGGGCATTGGGAACGCCTATCGGGAGGCAACAGGCCATTCCTGCTTCACCGCGGAAACCCATACGGTCTATGAGCGTGAGGTCCACCTGGGCGACCGGCTGCTGGTCCGTACCTGGCTGCTGGGCAGCGATGCCAAGCGGCTGCACTACTTCCACGAGATGTTTCATGCCGACAGCGGGGAACGCTCCGCCGTGCAGGAGCTGATGGCCCTGCACATTGACATGCGGGTGCGCCGGGTGGCGCCGTTCTCCGCGGACCGATACGCAGTGCTGCGGGAGGCCGTGCGGGATTACGCACCGGCGGCGCTGCCTAACGGGGCCGGGCGGAAGATTACGTTGCCGGGGTGAGCACCGCCGAACCGCCGTGTTCTTGCTGGCGGGACGAGGCAATGTTGTAACTTCCGGCCTCTATAGTCCGGCGATGCACCCATTGCCGAAGCTGCGGTCATGACCGGTCTCATCGGGGTCGTCATTCCGGTTCTGGATGACTGGGAATCGCTTGGCGCGGTCCTGGCGGACCTCAACGCGGGCGTTCAGGATGGCCCCGGCTTCCATGTCATCATCGTTGACGACGGTTCGAGCAGCGAACCGCCGGACGAGCTTGCGGCTGTTCCGGGGACAGGCCGTATCCGCAGCCTCGAAGTGATCCGCTTGGCGGTCAACCTCGGTCATCAACGCGCCATCGCTGTGGGGCTTTCGGCGGCAGCCCGTCGCGATGAACTGGCCGCGGTCGTCGTCATGGATGGCGATGGGGAGGACCGGCCCGCCGATATCGATGCCTTGCTCGCAGCGTCCGCATCCCGGCCGGCGCATGTGGTACTGGCTCGCCGTGCCCGCCGCTCGGAAGACTGGCGGTTCCGGCTTGGCTACATGGCCTACAAGGTGCTGTTCCGCATCCTTACCGGCAAGGTCATCGATTTCGGCAATTTCTGCCTGCTTCCCATCGGTGCCGTGCGTCGCCTGGTGCATATGCCGGAACTGTGGAACAACTTGGCGGCGACCGTCATCCGCTCACGCATGCGGACGGTGCGGGTGCCCATAGACCGCGGGCAGCGCGTTGCCGGCCGGTCGCACATGAACCTGCCGGGTCTGATCGTGCATGGCCTCAGTGCGATGTCGGTCTATTCCGATCTGATCTTCGTCCGCGTCCTCCTCGGTGCGCTGTTGGTCGGTGGACTGGCGGCGGTCGGAACCTTGGCTGTCACCGCGGTTCGTGTGGCGACGCACTACGCTGTTCCGGGCTGGGCGAGCACGGTGTTCGGCGATCTGGTCATCATCCTGATGCAGACGATCGTCATGGTTGTGGCGACAACGCTGATCGTTCTCAACAGCCGCAGCCAACGCCCGATCGTGCCGTTCGCCGATGCTCCGGCCTTTATCGCCGATCGGCAGCAATGGGTGCGGCCCGCGCATCGGCAAGACAGCGCTTTGGTTACCACATGAGTTACGTTTATGCGGGCTCCGAGCTGGCGCTGTTCCAGCACGCGACACACTGGAAATCCTATGTGGCCGGGATCGTGCGGCCTTACCTTGGTGCACGCGTGCTGGAAGTCGGGGCCGGCATCGGCGCCAATATTCCCCTGCTATTCACGGATACCGTTCGTGACTGGACCGCGCTGGAGCCGGATGCGGCTTTGGCAGGCGAGATTTCGCGCCAACTGACGACGGGTATCCTGCCGTCCGCCACGCGGGTGGTTGTCGGCACGCAGCAGGCACTCGACCGGTCGCAGGCGTTTGATGCGATCCTGTATCTCGACGTACTTGAACACATTGAGGATGACGCTGCTGAACTCAGGAGCGTGGCCGGCCTCCTGGCGCCGGGCGGGCGGCTGGTCGTCCTGGTTCCCGCGCACCAGTCACTCTTCAGTCCGTTCGATGCGGCCATTGGCCACTATCGGCGTTACAGCCGAGCGCGCCTGCGTGCGGCGGCACCCGAGGGTTGCCGGTTGCAGGCGATGCGCGCACTTGACTCCATCGGCCTGTTCGCATCGGCCGCCAACCGGCTGGTCCTGCGCAAATCCATGCCATCGTCGCGGGATATCGCGCTGTGGGACCGGGCGATGGTGCCGCTATCGCGTTGGATCGACCCGTTGACAGGCTACGGCGTTGGCAAAAGCATCCTGGCGGTCTGGTCGCGCGACTGATGCCAAGGTTCGGCATGTCCTGGTATCGCGCGATCCCGTTCATCGCTGCCGGTGGGGCGTTCATGTTCTTCGCAGCGCTACGGCTGTCGGGTTCTACCGGCGCTTACACGGCGATCCTGCATGGGCTCGGCGTTCCTGTGTTTCGGTTTCCGTTTCTCGACACGCACGCCATCGTCGCGGCGATCCAGTGCCACAGTGCCGGGATCGACGTGTATGCCACTAATCCATGCGACGTTCTGGGCCGGCCGCACGTCTATTCGCCACTTTGGCTGCGCGCGGATGTCCTGCCGGTAACGGCGCGCTGGACGCCATATGTCGGGTTGGCTTTTGGCGGATTGTTCCTGACTTCGTTGACCCTGCTGCCGCAGGTGCGGGGGCGGACCGGGGCGGTTATCATGATATTGGCGTCTGTATCGCCATCCGTCCTGTTCGCGATGGAGCGGGGCAACAACGATCTTCTCGTCTTCGCGATGGCTGCTGCGACTGCCTCATTCTGCTTGCGCGGTGTGTGGGGCCGCAACGCCGGCTACGCGCTCGCAACCTTGGCTGCGGCCCTGAAGTTCTACCCGGTCCTGCTGCTGATCCTGGTTTTGCGTGAGAGAACGGTCCGTTGCGTGATCGCGTTGGCCGCGTGCGGCGGCCTGCTTGCCGCGGCATTGCTTCTGGACCTGCACGAAGTTCTTCGCGCACTCCAACTCACACCGCACGGCGGACCGTTTGTCATCGCCTTCGGTGCCCGCAACCTGCCGCTGGGAGCGGCAGCGATATTCGGTTGGTCAAACTCGGGTGCTGGCGTGCTGGAGGCCGCTCTCGTCGGTACGGTGATCGCTCTTGCGTTCGCCGGCGCCAAGATGGTGGGTCCTGCGGTGACGCAGTTGGACGCAAGGGAAACCGCTTTCCTGATGGCCGGCGCAGTCCTTTTGGTCGGATGCTTCTTTCTGGCACAGAATGTCGACTATCGGGCCATTCACCTGCTTCTGGTACTGCCGGCGCTTATCCGGCTGAGCGATCCACGCTCGCGTTCAGGCAGGCTCGCAGCATGTACCTGCGCTGTCGCGGTGCTGTTGCTTTGGGAGGATGCGGTGCGCATGTCGGCCGGTCCCTATGCCGGGGCA